>JAJPZB010000043.1 GCA_021204635.1 Opitutia bacterium
ATGATTATTTTTAGACTTTTAACAAATTTAACATCATACTCAATATCTAACTACCCATCATCATCATCTAAGTTCCACCACTAACCCGCCACCACCAACCCATGACCACCAACCCATGACCACCAACCCGGCGTCAGTTTTTGTCCAAAAATTCACGGAGTTCTCGCGCAAAAACTTCGCCAATCCCCTCGGTTTCCCGCAGTTCCTCGATGGTGGCGGACTTCAATCGCGCGATGGTCTTGAATTTCGCGAGCAAAATTGCCTTACGTTTTTCACCGAGCCCGGGCATGTCGTCGAGCACGGATTCGCGAATTTTCTTCGAGCGCAAATCTGCGTTGTACGAATTTGCGAAGCGGTGCGCCTCGTCGCGCAATCGCTGCAACAATCGCAGCGCCGGCGAGTTGTCGGGGAGTTTCAGCGGGTCTCTGCCGTCGTGGAAAATCACGTATTCTTCCCGCTTTGCCATTCCGATCATCATCGGCGGCTCGGCGCCAATCTCGGCAAATGCCTCCAAGGCGGAGTGCACCTGCCCTATTCCGCCGTCGATGACAATCAGGTCGGGAAACGGCTTGTTCTCGCGATAAAGCCTGCCGTAGCGGCGAAAAATCGTCTCGTGCATCGAGCGAAAATCGTCGTTCCCGACATAGCCTTTTATGCGAAAATGCCGGTACTCGTTTTTCGCCGGAATGCCGTCGCAAAAATGCACGCACGACGACACGACGAAGGTTCCCGAAATATGCGAAATGTCGAAGCACTCCATCGTGCGCGGCGGCTCTTTCATCGACAGCGCCTCGCCGAGAGCGACGAGAGCTTCGCGCGGCAAAACCGGATCCGGCAGCGGATTTCCGCGAATGAAGCGGCGCGATTTTTCCAACGTCGCCTTTATCGCCGCAACGCGGTCGCGCAACTTCATCGCGCGCTCGTAATCGCGAGACTTCGACGCCTCCAACATCTCCTCCGTCAGCCGCGCAACTTCGTCGCGATCGCGCCCTTCGAGAAACTCGCAAGCTGCGGCGACGCGGGCGCGATATTCCTCTGCGGAAAGCTCGTTTGCGTGGCCGTAAATCTCAGCGCGGACGTCGTTGTAAAGTCGCCACCGGCCGTCGGGCAATTTCTGCGGATGCGTGTCGCCGAGCACGATCCCGAATTTTTTCCTCAGCTGCGACAGCGTGCGCCGCACCTCGGTCGAATGCGGGAAGGGGCCGAAGTAGCGCGCGCGATCCGTGGTCCTCACGCGCACGACGCGAAACGCCGGCATCTCCGCCTGCAAATCTACTCGAATCTGAATGAACTGCTTGTCGTCGGTAAAATCCGTGTTGTATTTCGGCTTGAGTTCTTTGATCAAGCGACCTTCGAGCAACAGCGCCTCGGTCTCCGAGCGAACGACATGGAACTCAAAATCCGCGATGAGTTCCACGAGCATTTTGATTTTCGGCGCCATCATCGGCCTGCGCCCTTTTTGAAAATACGACGAGACGCGGTTTTTCAAATTCTTTGCCTTGCCGACGTAGATAATCGTCCCGAGGCGGTCTTTCATCAGATAAACCCCGGGCTTGCGCGGCAATTTCCGCACTTTTTCTTTCAGCGTCTCTTCGCTTTTTTCAAACATCTCGGCGGATTTTCTGTTCAGATTTTAAGCAAAAATGCGCGCAATTCTCGAAGCCGTTTCAGCGGCGCAATTTCCTCCAAGCGCGGGAAGTTCACGCCGACTTTCACGTATTCGCCGTTCGGCCGCCGCGCCTTTATCCTGCCCGCCTCCGTCTCCAAATTCACGACGCCGCGCTCTTCCGCTATGCAGCGAATTTCGGCAATGTCGCAAAACGCCTTCGCCTCGGGCGGGAGCGGGCCAAATCTGTCTTCCATCGCAGCGACAGCCTCGTGCACTTCGTCTGGCGTCCCCGCCATCGCGAGCCGGCGAAACGCGTCTATGCGCACGCGCACGTCGCCGATGTACTCCGCCGGAATTGTCGCGACAATCTCGTCACCCTTGAATTTTTCGTCTTGCTCGTCTTTCAAAATCTGATATTCGCTGCGCGCGTCCTTCGCGCCGCTTTCCGGCACTGCGGAGTAGTGGACGAAATCGAGGTTGATCTCGGCGCGGAAAATCCGCCGCGTCGATTCGCCTTTGAGCCCCGCAATGCTCTGCCGCAAAAGCCTGCAATAGAGCTCAAACCCGACGCCGGCGACGTGTCCGCTCTGCTTCACGCCGAGCAAATTCCCTGCCCCGCGCAATTCCAAATCCCGCATCGCTATGCGAAATCCGGCGCCGAGTTTGTTGAATTGCTTCATCGCGGAAAGCCGCTTTCGCGCCACGTCCAAAATCGCGCGATGCCTGTGCAAAAGCAGATACGCGTATGCCTGCCGGTTGAAGCGCCCGACGCGCCCGCGCAGTTGGTAAAGCTGCCCCAAGCCGAAGCGGTCCGCGCCCTCGATGATTATCGTGTTGCAATTCGGAATATCCAAACCGGTTTCCACGATCGTCGTGCAAACGAGAACGTCGAAGGTCCCCGCGACAAAGTCTGTCATGACGCGCTCCAAATCCGCCTCGTCCATCTGCCCGTGGCCGACGGCGATTTTCGCCTTTGGGACAATTCCGTGCAAAAGCGTGGCGACTTCGTGAATCGTCTCCACGCGATTGTGGAGATAAAAAACCTGCCCGCCGCGCGCGATCTCGTGCTCAATTGCGTCTTTCACGAGCTTCACGTCATACGTGCGCACGATTGTCTGAATCGGCAGGCGCTCTCGCGGCGCAGTCTCTATCACGCTCAGGTCTCGCGCGCCCATGAGCGCCAAGTAGAGCGTTCGCGGAATCGGCGTCGCGCTCATCGCGAGCACATCGACATTCTCGCGCAGGCGCTTGATTTTCTCTTTTTGCTTGACGCCAAAACGGTGCTCTTCGTCGATGACGAGCAAGCCGAGATTTTTGAACTTGACAGAGTTTGAAAGAAGCGCGTGCGTGCCGATAACGATGTCGAGATCGCCCGAGGCAATTTGCGCCGCGATTTTCTTTCGCTGCGTCGGCGTCCGAAATCTCGAGAGCATTTCGATTGAAACGGGATAGTGCGCAAAGCGATCGCGAAACGTGTTGAAATGCTGCTGCGCGAGAACCGTTGTCGGCGCAAGAATTGCGACTTGACAACCGCTCAAAACCGCCTTGAACGCGGCGCGGATGGCGACCTCCGTTTTCCCAAAGCCGACGTCGCCGCAAATCAGCCTGTCCATCGGCGTGCTCTTTTCCTGATCCCGCTTTGTCTCGAAAATTGCGCGCGCCTGATCTGGCGTTTCGGTGAACGGGAATGCTTTTTCAAATTCGCCGAGCCACGGCAATTCCGAATCGGGCAATGCGGCAAAGCCCGGTCGCGTCGCGCGTTTTGCCTGCAATCCGAGCAATTCTGCGGCGAAGTCGAGCGTCGCCTTTTCCGCTTCCTTGCGCGTTTTTTCCCAGCCGCTGCTGCCGACTTTTCCGAGCTTTGGCACGGCTTTCCGCAAGCCGATGTAGCGCGAAATCAAATGAGCCTCGCGGAACGGCACGTAGAGCGTGACCTTGTTTTCAAATTCGAGGGCGAGAAAGTCTTCCTTCTCGCCGTTGCCGCGCGCAATCGTCTTGATTCCGCGATAAATGCAAATGCCGTGTTGCAGGTGCACGAGATAGTCGCCATCGACGAGCTCGCTGAAATCCAAGAGCTGCTCCACTCGCGAGCGATTTGTTTTCAGGCGGGAACGAAGCGCCGAAATGCGACGCCGGTTTCTCCCGAAAATTTCCCGCTCTGTTGCCACGACAATGGCGGGAAAATCGCGACCGAAAATACGCTGCGACAACAAACCCGCATTGTGGTCGCCACCATCGTTGCGGGGCGAAAATGCGATGCGAAAGCCCGAGGCAACATTGCCGATCAAAATCTCGGGCGAGAAATTTTTCCCTATGCGCCCGCTCCTTTTTTCTTCGGCGAGCAATTCGCAAAGGCGCTCGCGCGCGCCCTCGCTCTCGCAGACAACCAAGACCTTCTCGCCCTTTTCCGCAGCTTCGTCCAAGAAAAGAAAAACCTTCCGGCGAAATTCTTCCGCCTCGGCAATTCGCTCCACGCCGAGCGACGCCGCAGAAAAATCGCCGCGAGTGAGCTCTTCCAAATCTGCGGAATCCCAGGCGACGGCATTGTTGCCGAGCGATTTTTCGAGCCACTCCGGCGGCGACGAAAAAGCCGAAACTGCGGCGACGGAAAAATTTCTCTCCCGCGCAACAGCGAGAATCTCCGCAGCCTCATCTTCGTCGATCGATTCGGGCTCGACAAAAATTATCCGCGTCGCCGCAGGGAAATAGTCGAAAATTTTTCCGGCGCGCTCCGGCGGAGTATCCGTCAGTGTTCCCGCCGCGACAACGAGTTTGTCGAGCTTGCGCAGGCTTCGCTGCGTCGTCGGGTCAAACTCTCGCAGGCACTCGATTTCGTCGCCAAAAAAATCCACGCGCACCGGCGCCGGCGCGTTCAACGGATAGACGTCGAGCAAGCCGCCGCGCACGGAAAATTGCCCCGGTGCCTCGCACAGCGCCTCGTTGTAGTAGTCAAAATCCGTGAGCGTCTCCGCCACCTCGCGCATGGACTTTTTGTCGCCGACGCGCAAGACGAGTTCCCTCGCCGCGAGCTCGGCGCTGCTCGCGACGGGGCAGCGCAGCGATTCCGGCGTGCATGCGAGGAAAAAGCGCGCCCCCGCGTCGCGATTTCGCAAGTTCGCCACCACGGTGAGCATGTCGCAGGCGCTGTCAAATGCCGCCGCTCCCGCCTCGCTTCCGGTCTGTGGCGGGAGCGACAACAATCTCGGTGCGCCACCACCGTTGTCGCCGGAATTTTTTGGGTCTGTGGTGGCAGCTTTTTTCTTGCCTTTGTGGTGGATTTTTGCTACCGGCAACGCAGAGAAAAACGCTGCGTCCTCAGCCAAAATTTCTGCCCGCGAGAGATTTTCCGCCACAATGAGCGTGAGCTCCGAGCCCGCATCGGAAGCCGCGACAATGGCGACGGGGGCGCTTGCCGCGCTCACGTCCGCGATAAAATCGATTGCACTCGCAGGCATTTTTTATGCGGGAAAAACGCGTGTTGCCGCCGGCGAAAAAATCGCCCGAACTGCGGCAACAATGCCGATTCGGGCGGAATGCGAAACGCATGGAGACGCGCGCGTCATCGCTCTCGCCACCCCTATTCTTGAAGCGCCTCCGCACCGCCACTTTCCGGAATTTCCTCGGCATTGCCAACTGCTGGCGGAGGCTCAACCTCGTGCTCGAAAACGGGCTCGGGAACTGCGGTCTCGACACCGTCTTCCGCCGGCGCCACCGGCTGCTCGGGCGCAACTTCCGGCGCAGGCTCCGCGACATCGTCGGCTCCGACATCTTTCCGCGACGAAAACGAGAGCACGAAGTAGCTCGCCGTCTTCATCGGCACGCGTTGGTCGTAAACAAAATCGAAATACGCGGCGTCGTCCAAGTCGCCCGACAGCGTCCGCTTCGAGCGCCCGATTTCATTTCCCGTGCGGTCAAACGCTTTGAGAATCACTTCTGCGGAGAAATGCGCCGAGAATCTCGCGTAGATTGTGGCGGCATTTTTGTTGTCTCCCAAGAGCACGCGGGCGATTCGCAATCCGGATTCCCGCACGTCGTCGTCAAGCGTAATTTCGTGAACGCTCGCGGTCTCGACAGATGGTGCGGAGGCGGAGGATTTGTCGTCGCAGCCCGTGAAAAAAAATCCTGCTGCGAGGGCTGCGACGATGCCGAATCCGGCGATTATTTTCTTGTTTTTCATGCGGCGGTTTTACTTCTCGCGGGCGTTAAACGCAAAATCAAAAGGCTTTGCCGCCGGCGCCGCTGCGGGGCGTAAATTTCTCTTATCACTGCGGCGCAAATAGTTTCTAATGAAATCAAGCCTCTATTTTTTCCTGTATGAAAAAATCTCAACCAATATCTTGGACTCCGGCGGAAGCGGAGGAATACTACGGGATCAAGCGCTGGGGAGCGAATTTGCTCTCTGTTGACGGGGAAGGTTTTTTGAACGTCCACCCGATGGGAGACGAGCGCCGAATACGAATTACGGACATCGTAAAAGAGGCAAAAAGCATGGGGCTGCGGCCGCCGATGACGATTCGCGTGCAAGACGTTTTGCGCTCGCGCGTGATTCAGCTGAACAAGGCATTTCGCGCGGCAATCGACGATGAGAACTACCACGGGCGCTACCAAGGCGTGTTCCCGATAAAGGTCAACCAGCTGCGCAAAGTCGTGGAAGAAATTTTGGACGCGGGCGACGAATACGACTACGGCCTCGAAGCCGGCAGCAAACCGGAGCTCTTGGTCGCCCTCGCCCTGCTCGAAAACAAAAAGGCTTTGCTCATTTGCAACGGCTACAAAGACGAGGAATACATTCGCCTCGCGCTGATCGGAAGGCGCCTCGGCAAGCGCACTGTCATCGTCGTGGAGCAACTCGCCGAGGTCGATCAAATCATTCGCATCGCGAGCGAAATGGACGCCGAGCCGGTGATCGGATTCCGCGTAAAACTCACGACAAACGGCGAAGGCAAATGGGCAAAATCCACCGGCGAATCCGCAAAATTCGGGCTCACGCCTGGCGAAATAATTCTCGCCGCAAAAAAGCTGAAACGCGCGCGCCGCACGACGGCGCTCCAGCTCCTGCACTTCCACATCGGCTCGCAGGTGCCGAATATTTTGACTATAAAAAAAGCGGTCACGGAGGCGGCGCGATTCTACTGCGAGCTCGTTGAAATGGGCTTCCCGATGGGACATCTCGACGTCGGCGGCGGTCTCGGAATCGACTACGACGGCTCGCGCTCGAACTACGAAAGTTCGATGAATTACTCGATGGAAGTTTATGCGCGCGACGTCGTTGCAAACATCAAAGCAGTGTGCGACGACGCCGACGTTCCGCACCCGATGATAACGTCTGAAAGCGGCCGAGCCATCGTCGCACCGCACGCAATTTTGATAACGGAGGCCGTTGGGAGAATCGGCTCGGCGGACGATTCCGAAATTCCCTTGGTGACGCGCAAAAAAGAGCAGATCGTGAAAGAGCTCGAAGAAATCTACAACAACGCCGGCCGCTACGGCTTGTTGGAGCGCTACCACGACGCTGGGCAAAAGCGCGAGGAGGCGCACTCGCTCTTCCAACACGGATATTTGAATTTGGAAAATCGCGCCGAGGCAGACCGAATTTACTGGGAAATTTGCCGGCAAATTCAAAAGGAAATCCCCTCGCTGAAAGGCAATATCCCCGAAGAATTGGCGGACATCGACGCGATGCTCGCGGAACAATACGTCTGCAATTTTTCGATCTTTCAATCACTGCTCGACTGCTGGGCGATAAAGCAATTGTTCCCCATCGCGCCAATCCAGCGCCTCACGGAAAAGCCGACAGTGCCCGCAACACTCGTCGATATCACCTGCGACAGCGACGGGAAAATCAGCGAGTTCGTCGATTTCGAGGACGTGAAAAATGCGCTTGACCTCCACGAACTTCGCCCCGGAGAGCCTTATTACCTCGGGATCTTCCTCGTCGGCGCATATCAGGACATCATCGGCGACCTGCACAATCTCTTCGGTCGCGTCGATGAAGTTCACGTGTTTTTGGAAGACGACGAGGAAGACGGTTTCTACATCGAGGAAGCGCTCCCGGGCTACTCCGTCGATAAAATTCTTGACATGATTCAATACAAGGCGGACGACCTTTGCCGCATGATGAAAAAGCAGATGGATCGCGCGACAAAGGCAGGAAAAGTGCGCCCGCGCGAGAGAATTTCCATGCTCGCGCTCTACGAAGAGCTGATCAAGGGGAGGTCATACCTCGTTTCGTCAAGGAAAAAACGCCGCGTCGCGAAAAAATCTCCGGCAAAGCGCGCCGAAGCCCCGAGCGCGGCGAATCCGCCACCTCCGGCGGCAACAGACGCGCAGGAGGGAAATCCCGCCTGAGTTGCGCGCGCCTGCAACAATGCAAAAATGCCGGAAAGCGTCGATAGCCTCCTGAAAATCGCCGCAGAGAAAAACGGCGGCATTTTGAGCTTTCGCGACTTCTCCGAGATCGCGCTCTTCGCGCCGCGCGTCGGATATTATTCGCGGCAGCAACAGCGCGTGGGCTTCGGCGCCGGCACAGATTTTTACACGGCCTCGGAGGTCGGGGAAATTTTCGGCATCCTCGTGGCTGCCGCCGCAGCGACAATGCTCGGGCACAACGCGAACCCGAAAGAATTTTCCTTCGTCGAAATCGGCGCAGAACCGGGGAAAGACAATCTCGCCGCCGCGCGACAAATCTTCGCCGAGGCAAAGGCGATTCGGCTCGGCGAAAAAATCGAAATCCCTGAAAAAGCAGTCGTTTTCGCAAACGAGTTGTTCGACGCGCAACCATTTCACAGGCTCGTTTTCGCGGGCGGAGAGTGGCGCGAAATCGGCGTCGCCACAGACCCCGCCACCGGTCAGTGGCGAGAGAAAATCCTGCCGCACATTTCCACCGAAAAACTGCGCGAGTTTGTCACCACCAACCTGCCACAACAAAACGAAGACGGTTGGCACCTCGACATCTCGTTGGACGCCGAAACACTCCTCGAAAAAATTCTCGCGACCACTGTGTGGCGCGGCGCATTTGTGTTTCACGACTACGGGAAAACGCTCGCCGACTGCATGGAATCCTTCCCCGCAGGGACGGCGCGCGCGTATTTCCGCCACACACTCTCAAACGAGCTCACCACCAACCCGGGCGAGCAAGATCTCACGTGCCACGTGCTCTGGGACAGGTTGTCGGGCGTCGCGAAAAAATGCGGCTTTGCCGACGCGCGAGTTCAGCGGCAAGAGGCATTTTTCATGGAGCACGCGCTCGCAGAAATCGGGAAGATTGTCGCCCACGACAGTCGCGAGAGAAACGTGGAAGCCATGCGTCGCCGCAACAAACTCATGGAGTTGATCCACCCCGCCAAGATGGGACATGCGTTCCAGGTTCTCACCGGCACGCGCGGCATTTGAGTGGTGGGTTGGTGGTGGGATTTGATGGTGGTAACCGGATCGGTGGTGGGAGGCGGCTTTGTGGTGGCGGCAAGATTTCGCAGGGATTGTCACACGGATTTGTTCGGAACTAACGTTCCTCACGATTGTGGTAGCAGGTCGGTGGTGGGTGTTGGGTTGGTGATGAAGTCTGGGTTGGTGGTGGGTGTTGGGTTGGTGGTGAGAAGCGGAGTCAGGCGACGTTCAACGAACACACTCCCTCACCACTATCGTGGTCCCCTCCCGCTAGCTTAGCGGGAGAATCGCGTTGGTGCTCCCGCATCGCAGGTGGGGAGCCGGGTTGGTGGTGGAGGCAAGTGCCGCAGGAGTTTGTGGTAAAGGTTTTTCGGAGGGAGTTGGTGGTGAAGGTTTGGGTTGGTGGCGGGGAGCAAAGTCAGGCGACGTTCAACGAACACACTCCCTCACCACTATCGTGGTCCCCTCCCGCTAGCTTAGCGGGAGAATTACGTTGGTAATCCGGCATCGCAGGTGGGTAGCCGGGTTGGTGGTGACGGCAAGTGCTGCGGGAGTTTGTGGTAAGGATTTTTTCGGAGGGAGTTGGTGGTGGAGGTTTGGGTTGGTGGCGGGAAGCAAAGTCAGGCGACGTTCAACGGACACACTCCCTCACCACTATCGTGGTCCCCTCCCGCTAACTTAGCGGGAGAATTACGTGTGGGATTCTGCATCGCAGGTGGGTAGCTTGCCGCCGCAACAAAGCCAAGTTCCACCACCATCCCACCACAAACCAAATTCCACCACAGACCCGGGTCTCACACCACATCCCTCACCACTAACCCGCCACCACAAAGCCGTGAGGAACGTTAGTTCCGAACAAATCCGTGTGACCACCCTCCGTGGCAGTTTGCCGCCACCACCAACCCCAATCCTCGCCACCAAGCCCTTTCCTTCCCTGCGCCGCCACCAACCCACCACCATCCCAAATCCCACCACCAAGCCAAAAAGGCTCTCCCCGTAGCGGGAAGAGCCTTTGTTGCCGGCGTACTGCGAGCCGCCGAGATTCCGCTTGCTGCGAAATCAGAAGCGGTGGCGGAAGCCGAGCGAGACCGTGTGACCGATTTCCGAGTCGGTGGTGAACATGAACTCGTAGTTCAGGTAAACGCTGGTGTATCCGTCGAAGTCGTAGGAAACGCCGGGCGTCACGGTGAACACGGATTCCGAGAAGGTCTTCGCGGTCACGCCGAATTTTTCGCCGAGCATCTTGGCGTCGATGTCGGTGTCTTTGTCGCAGCATTCCAAGCTATACGAGAGGTCGAGTGCGACGCGCAGCGCGGATTGGTCGATGGGCACTTGCCAATTCAGCTGGACGCCGAATCTCGCGCGCACGCTCAGCGCGTCGAAACTGTCGATGTCGAGCGCGGAGATGGAGCCGCTTTCGTTGTAGCTGCTTATGTTGTAATACGAGACAGACGCGCCGATGTGCGGCAAGAGGTCGAGGCGCGCGCCTTCGATTGTTTGATAGAGCTCGAATGCCCCGACAAAGTCGGCGAAGATGCCGCCGTAAATGCCGGTCGTGTCGCCTTTGTTGGAGCCGACGATCGTGTTGCGCTTCGCGTTGTATGCGGCGAAACCGACCTCCGCACCATAATTCAGCGAGAGGTAGTCGCAGAGCAACGAGCCCGCGAACACCATCGCGCGCGCGCTGTGGGCTTCCACGCGGCCACCACCGTTGTGCAAGTGGGCGCGGTCATAGTCGTATGCGACGGCGACGCCGAGCGAATTCTGTTCGTCAAACTTGATATCGGCACCCGCGAGAACCCCATAAGTCTGGTAGTCGTAGGTCATGGTGTCGTTATCTTTGTCGTTGGAAACGAAAGAGCTGCTCGCCTGCGCGAAGACTTCCCAGTCGGAGCTATACGCCCAAATGCTGTTCGGCGAAAGGTTGTCGTAGAGGCGCTGTTCGAGGCGGCCGGAAACCGTGCGAATGTCGGATTGGAACTCGGCGTGCGGCATCGTGATCATCGAGGAGAGGCCGAGCGGCGAGAGGTTGGTCATCGCGGTGGATAGCGAGCCGTTGGAGGTCTTGTTGATCGCGGCGCCGAGGGCTTTCTGCGCTTCCGTTCCGCTCAGGTGGCCGCTGCTGTCCGGCCGCGCCCATTTGCTCATCAAATCGAGGAAAGAGCTGAGGCCGTCGTGGTAGCTCACGCCGACGACGTCTTTGAGGTTGTTCTGCGCGACGTAAACGACGAAGTTGCCGCCGACGGATTGCTCCTCGTCGAAGAACACCGGCGTGCCCTGATTGGAAATCTCGGTCTCGACGGTGTCCGAACTGCCTTCCCCCGTGCCTTCGTATTTAATCACGGTGTAGGCGACGCCGCGCTTTGTCGCGTCGGCGGTGACCTCGAGGGTCAGGATTCCGCTGATGGTTCCGTTGTAGGAAATGAACTCGTCTTTCGTGAGATCGACGGCGTAGGTCGCGGGAGTGTCGCCTTCCGAGAACACGAGCGAAGAATTTTCGGCGACGAGTTTGATACCGCCGGAGATTGTCGCCCCGCTCTTCACGATGAGCGCCGAGCTTGACAAGGTGACCTGCGACTTTCCGCTCGTTTCGCTTTCAAAGACGAGAATGCCGTTGGAAACCGTCGTCGTGCCCGTGTAGGAATGCGAATCTGCGGTAATTGTGAGCTTGCCGCCGCCGGTCTTCTCGAAATTGCCGCTGCCGGAAATTGTTCCGGCGTAGGAATCCGTCTTGCCGGTGCCGACCTGCACGGCGAGCGTGCCTGTGCCGGCGCTGCCGTTGTCAGTGGCGAGAGTGACGTTTTCGTCGATGTTGGAAAGGCCTGTGAGGGTCAACGTGCCGTCTTTGTAATTGGAAAGCACGATTTCGACATCGCTGCGCGACAAGTTGAAGATGCCCGCGACAATGTTATTTTTGTCGGTGTCGGCGGAGAAATCTATTTGACCGTTCGCGAGCAAGCCGATTTCGCTCACGCCGTCGGCGACGACAATCTGCGTCGCACCGGTGGTGGAAGTGTCGATTTCGTCAACAAACGCGACAGAACTTCCGGAGACCCGAATCTCGAAGATTCCCACTTCGTTCTCGGCGTCAAGGTCTTGACTCGAGGCAATTCCCACATTGCCCGCGATGCCCGTCGCCGCATTGCCGACGTAGATCGCAGAAATATTTTCCAGCGTGGCATTTCCGCCATTGCCATCGGAGAGGATGAGGCGTCCCGCGCCGGCGACGGTGAGCGTCGTGTCTGAACTGCCCGCCTCGATTGTTCCCGTGAACACGCTGTCGCTCGCGGGAGTGAGCAGGAAGTCGTCAACGCCTTCTGCGATTTTGAGGGTTCCCGTGCCGCCAATGCCGCTGAGTTCGTGCACATCTGAGCCGAGTTCGAGAACGGTGTCGTCGCAGATGTAGAACGTACCGGTGAAGTTCGAGCAATTGTCCGTGTCCGACAGCAGGATCGTCCCGCCATCGAGGGCAAATGTGCCCGCGCCGGAGAGCACGATTGTGGCGAGGTCGAGCTCCGAATCGCCGTCTTCGCTGCCGGTTGGCGAAAGTGCAAAGGTCGCGCCCGCCGCGATTTCGACATTGTTCAGGAACTTCGTGGCAGAACCGTCGCTGTATTCCTTCTTGACAAGCGCGTCGCCGTCAACGGAGAGCGTGCCCTCATAGACGTTGATGTTGACGTTGCGGAAGTCGAGCGCTTCCGCGCCTGAGAGCGAGACCGTGCCCGAGCCCTTTTTGTCGAGTTCCGTCGTAACGTAATTGTTGCCGAAGATTGAGGCGGAAACCTCTTGGTCGTCGTCGGAGACAATCTCGATCGTTCCCGTGTTGAGCAGGATTGTCCCCGTGAAATCTTCGATGTTGCCGGAAAGCGTGAGCACGGTTTTTTCGCCGACGGTGGAAACGACTTCCCCGTTTTCGTCGAGGTCAATCACGCCTTTCACGACCGTCCCCGAGCCGGAAAGCGCGCCCTCGACAACGCTGTCTTCGGAATCGCCCGCAATGACCAAGGTGCCGTTGACCTCCAAGGTCGGGACCTTTTCGGTAAGCCCGCCCATGGCGTTCTCCTCATACGTTATCTCGGTGGAAACGCGACCAACGGAATATTCGGAGCCTTCGGCGATTTCGAGGGTTCCGCCGTCAACGACTTCGAGCGCCGCGAGTTCCCACGCGCCCAACGTGCCGCTGTCGGCTTCTTCCGCGTCGTCGCCTTCCGTGGCAGCCGTCAGGGCAATGCCGGAGGACGCGCCGCGATTCAAAATCAACGTGCCCGAGCCGGACTTGCGGAATATTCCGCCGCCGGTGAACTGTGCCGCTGTCTCGTATGTGGTATCATCGACGTCCAAGGTGAATGTCGCGCCCTCGGCGACGGTGATTTTCGTGGAACTGTCGCGGAAAATGCCGTCCGTCGCTTCGCCGGTCGAATCGATTATGCCGTTGAGATCCAACTTCATTTCGCCGCCTTCAACGTCCAACGAAACAGAACTTGTGCGCGAGGCGAGAACGTCGCCGTCCGTAAATTCCAACGAGCCCGTGCCCGACTTGACAAACGTGCCGGAGCCGGAAACGCTGCCGGAGAATTTGAGCGCCTCGTCTTCGTTCTTGATGTCGATCTCAAACGTGGAATTTGTGTTTATATAAACATCGGGCGAGAAATTCTTCCTGTCTTCAATGCCCACGACGAGCGTGCCCTTGCCGACGATTATCGAACCGGTGAAGAGTTCGTTGCCGTCTTCATCGTCGTTTGCGAGCGCCTTTTCCATCACGATTCTCGCAGAATCGGAATCCGCGTCGATGAGAATCGTGCCCGCGCCCTTTATCGGATTGACGCCGCTTTCGTCGTCATCATCGTCATAGCCAACGACAAAGTAATTGCTCGCAGAAGTGTCGCCTTGCAACACCAAGACCTTCCCCGAAACCAAGTCGGAAGCAATCCAATCGAAGACCGTGCCGGAATAAACCGGAACAAAGACTTTCTCGCTCTCTATCGCGACAGTCTCGCCGCTCGCGTTGGTGTATGTTGCGACAGGGTCGCCGTTCACATCGACGAGCGCACCTGAGGCGTTCACAAGATATCCCTCGGAATTCACATAATACCCGACAACGACATTATCGACGAGATAACCATCGGAGTTCACGCTGTATGCCGTGGAACTTCCGTCGGTCCCGACGAGAAAACCGTTATCGTTCTTGTATGTGGAAACAACATTGTCGTCTACGTCAACGATATATCCGTCCTCGTTCACTCGGTAATCCGTGGTCACGACATTGTCGTCCGCGTCCACGAAATACCCGTCGGCGTTGGCGTGGTAATCCCCGTAAACGACGTCGCCGGCGCCGTTTTTATCGACGATATAACCGTCGGAATTGACGCGATACTTCGCCACCAAAGTTTCTTTTTTATCGACGAGTTTTACGAGATTCCCGTCCGCGTTGACATAGTAGTCAGAAGAAACGACGTTCCCCGACAACGAATCGACGATGCGTCCGCCGGAATAAATGGCATAACCGTCCTTGGTCAGGTAATGCCCGTCAGCGTCGATGATGTAGCCGTCATTGATGAGGTTTCCGTTCGCGTCTATGAGTTCGCCGGCTTCATTTGTGCGATAGCCGGAAGAATCCGTGCCGAAAATGTAACCAAATTCCACACGCGTGAAGACGTGATCAAACTTCACCCGCACAAAAACTTTCTCATCGTCGTCTCCCAAAACGTTCCCGCTCGCATCGACGTATTTACCATCGGCGTCCACGAGATACCCGTCGGCATCGGAGAGATATTTTTCGGTGACTATATTGCCCTCGGAATCGATAAAGTGTCCATCGCTGTCAACGGTGTATTTGCTGTCTTTGGTCAAATAGTTCCCATTCTCGTCAACGAAATAGCCAACGTTTTCTCCAGCGGAATTGACTAGATACCCGTCGGCATCGGCGTGATATTCTGCGGAAACCCTCTTGCCCTCGGAATTAATGAAGTATCCCTCGCTGTCAATTGTGTATCCGTCTTTGGTCACGTAGTTCCCGTTCGTGTCAACGAGATATCCGTCGGAGACGAGGTATTTTGTCACAACATCGCCGGTCTGATCTACGATAACGCCGGAAGACACCGTGTATTTGGAAACAACGTTTCCATCAGAATCGACGACATAACCGTTGTCGCTATCAAAGGTGTATCCGCTCACTGTTCCGCCGGAATTCCTCAGGCGTCCATACGAATCTATGTAGTAATCCGTATCTATCGGGTTGCCGTTTTCATCTACGAATTTGCCGTAGTTCTCAGAAGATTTGTCGGTCTCAATCTTATACCCGACAATAATCTCGCCGTCGCCGTCCAAGAGGTATCCGTCCGAGCTCACGCGGTAATTGGTCACGATTGTGCCGTCGCCATCTACGAGATATCCGTCAGACGAGATCTTGTCGTTTTGCCATTCCTCTACGGGCTTCCCGTTTTCATCAACGATGAGGTTTCGGTCATTGATGCTGTATTTGGTCACGCGATAACCGTCGCTGTCAACGAGGTAGCCATAATTGCTGTCCTCCTCGTCCAAAACCACTTTGTACCCATCGACGACATTGCCGTTTTTGTCGAGAATCTTGCCATCGCTGTTTGCGGTGTAGTCGGTGGTCACAACTTCGCCGGTCGCGGCGTTGATTATGTTGCCGTCGGAATCAACCTTGTACTCGCGCGTCCAAACGTTGCCGAAGGAATCGACGAGATAGGCGTTTGCGGAATATTCGGTTTTTAACGTTGTGTAATACAACGTCGCAACTTTACCTGCTGCATCTACGAAATACCCGTCGGGATTGATGGTATATCCGGTGTTGATGACGCCGGTGGTGGAATCGACGAATCTTCCCTCCGAATCGATGTTGTATTTGTAAGCGTCTTTCTGCGTCGTGTAAAAATTGCCGTTCGTATCGACGAGGCGTCCCTCGGAATCAACAAGACTGCCAACGGTGGTGATATAGTTGTGGTTCGCGTCAACGAGGTAGCCATCGTCGGAAATTATCGTTCCGTTCACATTCTCGAAATCTCCGCCAACATCCACAAGGTTGCCGTTAGCGTCAAGGTGCGTCACCAAGCCGAGATAGACCTTGTCCACTTGGATAGGCGTGGAGATAACTGTTCCCGTCGCGTCGATATACTTGCCCTCTTTGTTCACGAGGTAACCGCTCGCATTCAGGAAATAGTAGGTGGTCACAACCTTCCCGTTCTCGTCAACAAAGTTGCCATCGGCATCAACGCGATAATCCGTTCCCGCCAAATAGTAGTTACCGTACTCGTCGATTTGGTATCCGTCGGCGTCCATAAACTCGCCGTCATCATTGATGAAAACACCATCGGCGTTGACCAAATACCCATCAGCGGTCGCGTGCTCGCCGTTTCTGAGAACGAAATTGCCGTTCGTATCTACGAGATATCCCTGCTCGTTTACAAGGTAATTTGCAGAACGAATATTGCCGCCTTCGTCTGTGAAATACCCGTCGGCGTTCACCCGATAGACCTCACCATCTGCCGACTTCAACTCCAAAATATCACCGTGATAATCCAGGCGGAAGCCGCTGCCTTCTGCCTCGCTCGTGCGATACGCCCCCTCTTCGGTGTTCGCGACAATCGTGAGCAATGCTCCATTTGTGATGTCGATGTACTCGGAATTCTGAATCGCGTCCCAATCTATGCGCAACTCGCCGGCTTTCACAAATGTCGCGCCCGTGTAGGTGTTCACGCCGGTCAGGATGAGAGATTCCGTGCCGATTTTTTCAAGCGTGCCCGTGCCGGAAATCACTCCGTCAAACGACGGTCCGTAGTCGGAGCTCGTGTAAATGCCAATCGCGGCGTCAAACGCGTCATAGCCGTTGGTGCTGACTGTTATCCCATAGCGGGTCGAGAGCATGTCGATATTCGCCGCCGTCAGCCGGAAGGAATAATCGCTCTCAAAATATGTGATAAACCCGTAAAGCGAATCCCAGTCCGCGGTAATCTCCGCAGAGACGCCATAGACCTCCTGCAAATACAGCAGGAAATTGCCATCGACGAGCGCCTGCCAATTGTCCGCCGTCAAATTATAAGAGCTGCCGCTCTCCTGCTCTAACAGCGCCTCGGCGCCACCCACGCGCACCTGCTCCGCGAGATCGAGCAGATACTCCAAGTTGCTGTTCGTCCAGTTCGACGAGTTGCCATTCGCAATCTTCTCCTTCTCGTTTTGGACATATGCGTAAATCGTCTCGTAGTCGAGAATCTCGTCGAGCATGGCAACTATGCTCGAAGTGTCATTCACCCCCGAGAACACCTCGCTCCACGCCGCCGAGCTCGTCATCGTCGAAAACGTCGCTGTGTCAATCGTGGCATAAATCCGAGAAAACGCATCTTTCAGGTGACCCGGATCTTCCAAATATGCCACCGTGTCTGCCACAGAAACCGTGTCATATTCCGTGTTAAACACAGGTCTGTCGCCACCAAGAGTGCGGGTAAACAAAGTCTGCAACTCCGAGGAAAGCCCCGCACCACTAATCAAGTCCAAAGAATCTCCCGTGTAGCCCACATACTTTTCCGCACCGTTGTATGTCGCAAAATAATAGCTCGCCGTCTCCAACCAACCGTTTATCTGCAGAACATTCAGAACCGACTCCTTGATCGACGCTGTTTCAAACGCCCCCATGCCAACGGTAACGTTTCCATTGAACATGTTTATCTGGGTGCCGGACTCGCCAATCAGCGCACGGAAAGACTGATTTGCGGTAGGCGATGCTGCGTTTGACACTGTCACCCCTGAGTGGAGGACAAGGCCGGAAGAATCCGTGATAGCGTGCTCCTTATTGAGCGCAAGCGGACCGCTCATTATAACGGTCGCGCCGGTGTAAGAGGAGGAGTCTTCCCCAAGAGACATGGAGACAGACCCAAACTTCACGACACTGCCGGCTCCATAAATAGCTCCGGTGTACTGGTATTCCGAGTCGTTTTGCGCAAGGACAATTGTTGAGAAATTTGACAGAGCCACAGCAGACGTTCCCGCTTCACCTTGGAGTTTCGCGATTATCTGATAAGACCCAATGTTCAGTTGTGCGAGTTCTGACGATGTCCCTGCAAGAGTTATGGAATTTGCCTTAGAGAAAATACTCGCATTTAAGTAATTCACATCTCCGCTCAGAGCATCACCATTCACATAGCCAAAGATTAAGGTTATGCCGTCTTTAACTGTTAAATCGCCGGCGAAGCTCTGTGCCTGAGTGAAATAAACGCGCCCGTCAGTCGTGCTACCGTTGATGCCCAACGACGAGACCATATATTCACGGTCATCATTCATGATGCCCGAATACGAATAAGTTGTCTCGACCCCTTCATCGTCAATGATGGTTTCGGTATATTCTGAAGACCTCGCAATAACTAAGTCAGAAACGCCCTCTATCCGCCCATTGAAAGTTCTCGTGTCATTCACGACTATCCAAAATTCTCCTGTGCCACCTACGATTATCCTCCCTGATTCCAAGCGAGGAATCGATGAGATCCACTTGCCCTCTAAAATGTAAAGCCGATTTAACAACTGATTCCCGGTAGAGGTTCCAACGTTCACAAAAGTGCCTTCGCCGGTTTTAACAAGAATTGAATCGTTTGCTACAGTGGAAGATGAGTCGTCTGCCGCGCGAAAGTAACCTGAATATACACCATCTCTATTTTTGGATTGATTGACGATGGTGGTTGACCCGGACATCATATAAATCGTCGAATTACTGCCGGTCGCGTCATAGTATGCCGTGCCGCTCGCTCCCGCCGGACGCGTCAATTCATAGTATCCGTTCTGATCGTTATATTGATCAACAATATACGCGCGCTCTACAAAAAGAGACTCTAAGTTGTTCAAAACCTGCGTGCCGTAAATGGTCAAATCGCCATTGGTACTTTTTGCAAAATAATTTGCCCGCGCCTCATACCACTCGTCGGTAGTTCCCGATGTAGTGCCGGAGGTAATTGCCGCCTGGGGATAGTCCATATTGGGACTCACCGAAGAAAAACTGCTCATCCCAAGTTGAACCGCTGTTGCTGTCGCGAGGACATTATTGACGACATTAGTTCCATCCGATGAACCCAACTTAAGATTTGCCCCGCTGACGTAAACATCAGCCAATGTCGAACCATCATCGGCGGAATACGTCCCCCGCAGGTTGTAGGTGTCCCCCAGCATGTGGACATATGTCAAAATCTCATCAAGAGTTTCCGGGTCGGGCGTACCCTCCATTGTGGAATCTCCGCTCAACGTAGAAAACACAGCCTGATTTAAAATAGAAATAGTCCCACCGGAAAAATATATGCGACCGGTTCCCGAAAGAATTCCAACCGATGCGTTTGAAATAGAACTGTCCGTGTAAACGACGAGGCGGACGGAGGAAGCTGCATCAGTCCCGAGTTCAATGGTGGAATATGCGGACGCCGTCACATTAACGAGGAAGTTTAGCGCTCTCACTGCCTCAGCGCCAACCGTGCTGCCGGTGTCGTCATCTCCCAGATCGAACACGGTGTCCAGCAAATTCTTTGTAGCAGAGCGAAATGATATTGTAGAACTATCCTCCAAATAGACCCTTTGGACACCCACGTACGCATAGCGTCCCGTATTAACGACATCGCTATTAACCGTGTAGTATCCCACGAATTGGGACAAATATCCACCAACGAGAAGGGTGGTACCACCGGTGACCTTGAGCGTTCCGGAAAACGCCGTAGTATCCGGATCATAAATGCCATCAGAATTAACGCCAATAAGCGATTTAGTCCACTCCGTAGCATCTTCCGACCCGTCGTTTCTGGTCAAATACGTCGCACCATAGTAAGTATCCGATACCCCTGAAAACCCGTTATACTTCAAAGTGCCGCCACCTGTGATGGTGACCGTACCGCCCGTGCCGCCGGTTTCCATGGCATCTTTGTAAGTTTCTAAAACAAAGGCATTTGTATCCGAATCGTCGTATAGCGTGCCGCCCCCTAGAAGCTTTCCGTATAAAGTCCAAGTTTCGGAGATATTTATGGTCAAGTCCCCGCCGGAGCCTATGAGGTATTCGGCTGTGCTGTTTCCCGTCATTTCGACGTCCATGGTGCTGTCAACATTGACAGCCCCCGCGGAGCATATACCGCCGAGCAACATGGCTGCGGCGCAGAGGAAAGTTTTTTTGGAAAGCTTCATAAAAATTAGTTTCTCCATTAGATGTTAGAAGCAATAGCGGAACCCGAGGTTGATATTTTGATCGAGAAAATCGTTCGTCGCATATTCCACGTGGTAACTCAGGAACAGCGCGGTGGTGTCCGAGAGATCGAGCGTTATTGTCGGTCCCAAGTAGAAAGAATCTCGCGAGAACATCGTTGCATCGACGCGGAAATTGCTTCCCGACACATTTCTAAACTTGGAGCGGATTGCGACATCGTCGTCTGCAAACTCGTGCGAGTACCCCGCTCCAATCCCCACCCGCATATACCATTCGCCAACAGGGAAGACGTAGTCCAAATCCAAGCCAATGGTCCAGCGCACGCTCCACGCGTCAAAGGATCTCGTGTCCAAACCTGCCATTCCCGATTCGTTAAACGAATCGATGTCTGTGTAGAGGACAGAGACGCCGGTCCTCGCCGTCAGCATGAGGCGGGTTCCGTCAGTCGTGTCGGTGTATAACAGGAATCCGCGACCGACATTGGCAAACGCGCCGATGTTGAGCCCGTCGGTGTCGCCCTTTGCAGAGCCGACGATCGTCTTGCGCTTCACGTCATATCCGGTCCAACCCACGCTGACGCCGCCATCGACGAAGAAGGAATAGTCGTCGCCGAAGAGCGTAGATCCGAATACGGTTGCGCGCCCCGAGTTGGATTCAATTTTCCCGCCGCCGGAGTGAATATCCGCCTTGCCATAGTCGTAGGCAACGGCGAGACCGAGCAGTGAAAAATCGTCCAACTTCTGATCTACTCCCGCGAAGACGCCAAAGGTCTTGTAGTCGTAGTTGGCGGCGTCTGCCGCCTTGGAATTGGTCACGAGGTTGCCCTGTGCTGAGGCGAAAAGTTCCATTCCGTTTTCGACCATGTCGCTGACGGTGTCAAAACGGCGGTGCTCGGTGCGCTGTTCAATGCGGTCTATGTCGTTTTGGAAAGCCCTCGCCGTGACAGCCGTCATGTAGGAATAGCTAAGCGGAGAGAGGTTCGCGACCATCGCACCGAGGTTCGAGGCAGACGCCTTGTTCAGCGCCACGCCCAACTCGCTGAGCTCGCTCTCCAAGACCACGCCCTGGTCTGCCTTATCCAACCCGGCAATCGCGTCCAAGGCAGATGTGAAGCTGCCCACCAAACCGTCGCGCAGTTTTACGCCATTTATGTCGGCAAACGAATCCGGAATCGAATACGCGGAAATCGTCCCGGGAGACGTTTGCGAAATCATGAAGAGCGACGATTCCTCGTTTTTCAGGTGGCTCCCGATATCTACCAATTCGCTGTTGGAAAGTTCTTCCGCATCGGGGTTGGTGTTTTTGAAGATGACCATCTCGTAGCCGTGCTCTTTCGCATTGCTGCCGGTGAGGTAGATCGTGCCGTTTATCGTCAGCGTCCCCGCATACGAAATTGCGTCATCGGCGCCAATGTTCAGCTTGACGCTTCCGCCGTCATCGACCTGGAAACTCCCGTTCGTGAGAGTGACGCCACCGGAAAGTGTCGCCCCGCTTTCCACGATAAAGTTGCTCGTCGCGAGCGTCGTCCCCGACGAGAAGCTGATCGTTCCCGCCGAGATAGTCGTCGTGCCGGTGTAGCTTTGCGAGGAGGTGACAGACAAGTCGCCCGCGCCGTCTTTTACAAAGTTGCCGGAGCCGCTGACATTGCGGGAAAGGGTATCAACTCTGGAATTTTCGACATAGATGCTGAGCGTGCTGTCCGCGAGCGTCGCCAACTCTACGAAGTCGTCTAACTTGGAAACTCCGCGCAATTCAAATTCGCCCTCTTCCACGCCAAGCGTGAGCGTTCCCTTACCCGCCGCCAAGTAATTCCAAAGCTCGTCATTGATGGACAAGGCAGACTGCCCGCCGTCGGTGGTGTCGCTCAGATCGATCCTCATCGCAGTTTCGCCGGCCTTGTAGATGCCGAGGCTTTTCAAATTCGCAGAACTGTCTTCCGACAAACCTATCGTTGCGGCAGAAATGGAAGAAACGCCATTGGCTGCCTCGGTGGACGAAAGATTGTCCGACGAGAAGTACAGGTTTGCATTGCCATCGACGCGGATTACCTCGGCATCGCTCGAGCCGCTCAACGTAGCCTTTGCATCGACCTGCAAGGAACCGTCTTTGACCAAGAACTTGCCGACTGCGCTCGTGGAGGCGAGCACCAACCTGCCGCTTCCCGTGACCTCTATCTCGGAAATGGAAGAATTGAAGCTCCCCTCAATAACCGTGTTGTGTTCCTGATAGATAGTCAGCGTCCCGCTTCCATCTACCAGCACATCTGCGTTTTCGGCAGAGGCTATTGAGCATATGTCGAGAGTGCCCGAAACAGAAATTTCGAGTTTGACGCCCTCAACCGACAAAATCCCGTTGAAATATTTCCCGTCGGCAGATGCTATCGGGGTGAGCATCGTGCTACTGTCGTTTATGTGGATCGTTCCGCTGATCCCATCGAGCGGAGGTTCATAGGACAAGAGTATCGTGCCGGAACCCTCGATATTTGACAAATCCACGTCGAAACCCGCGTAATCAAAGGCGATAACGGCATCAGAGGCAACCACTGCCTTCGCGAACGAAAACACCGAGGCATCGCTTCCCTTGATAATCAACTCGCCCTGATAGACGTAGAGGTTCGCGTCTCCGACGGACGACCCTGTCAAGGTAAAAGTCCCTGCCCCATACTTGCCGATATTAACCTCGGTCGCGGCGAGGGTATTTATGGTTCCGCCAAACTCTACAGCGTCTTCCTCATCGGGGACGTTGAACACTATTTCCCCGTCCCCTGAGAGATAAACGGTTCGCGAGTAAGTATTGTCCGAAGAATAGACCGAGGCGTCAACGATCATGGTTCCGGACACGACCTCCAAATCTATGTTCGAGAGCGTCTTGGAAGCGAAAGAGAAAACTCCTGCTCCGTCTCCAACGTCTAGAACGATACGCGCCCCGCTTCCGCCTTCCACATCGCCAGAAAACTCATAGATCTCGCCTTCCTCCACCGTAGTGTACGTCCCGCTCGAGCTGTCGATGTAGAGCAAACTGCCGGAGCCCGACTCCCCATCAGCATCCTTGAGCGTCAGGGTGAGGGTCTTATTTGAATCAACGTAAATACTGCCGTCTCCGGAAATGCTGCGGAAGGTTTGATCCTCGTCTATTTCCAACCTCGCACCAAATTCGACATCCGCTACTGCATTTTCTGCAAAATTTTCGGCATCCAAGATCAACTCACCTTCCGAAACGAGCAGAGTTCCCGCAAAATCCCCGTTCGAGTCGCCGTTCAACACGAGCGTCCCCACTCCCGATTTCTCAAAAGTCCCCAAACCTTCGAGCGCGAGAGACGACGTAACCGTCCCCGAGCTTTCCTCGTAGGTAAACGTTGCGCCCTCCTTTATCGTTATCGTCTGCGCAGTGCCCGTAGTCGCAACAGTCTTCAATTTGGCAGTGGTTGCGTCCTCGGTCGCGATAATGTAATCGACCATTATCAGACGCCCCTCCTCAACCGTGATGTTGCCGGCAATGTCGAGCGTGCCGTCGAGCGTCAAGGTTCCTGCGCCCTTCTTTACCAAGTCGCCCGCCGCAGTCAGCGAATTGCTCCACACCAAGTCTTCGTCTTGAATCAGGGTCAAGGTCGAGCCCGCAGCAGAAATCGTGACATCGCCCTGCGCGGCGCGCAAGGTCATCTCCAAGTCGCCATCTACAATAGTCGTGGTTCCCGTGTATGCCACACTCGAGCCGAGGATGAGTTTCCCGTCGCCGGTCTTTTCAAAATTCCCGTGTCCGGTAATTTCCTCGTCCAGCCAAATTGTCTCGCCCTCTGCCCCCGTCGTGTTTAAGGAGAACACCGCTCCTTCCTCAATGAGAATCCCGTCGGCTACATTTCCCGACACCGCGATGACATCGACTGACGCGCTCTCTACCCCTTCGACACCTTCAGCGTTTCCATCTTCTTCACTGACATCGCCTCTGTCCCCGTCGCTTGCTACGACGTCGGCAATCACTTTGAAGGTCTCGTTCCCGTCTTCGTCGAGAACCGCGTTCCCCTCTTCATCTACAACCCTTTCATACTTCACGATTCCGAGCGTGTCGTAATCCACCTCGAGGACGCCAGCCGTAACCTTGATGTAGTTTGTCGCCAAGGTCCCGGAAATCGTCAAGCGGCTGTTGGAATCCACCTTCTCCAAGGAATCGACCGTCAAACTGCCATCGAATGACAACCTTTCAAGCATGGTGTCATACTTCCCCTCCACAAAAGAGTTGTCGGCAAGGAGCTTCAAATACAGCCAGGCATAATCAGCCTCGGTGATTTGGGAGTACTGACCACTGCCGCTGCGTTTAAATTCCAAGCCCCTCTCGGCAAAAATCTCATCAAGCGCATCCCAATCATCGGAAGAGCAGTTGCTGTCTGCGTAGTGGATCAGCGCGCTACTGCCCCCATCCAACAAATCTGTGATGGGCTTCAAATAACTCTCGGCGTCCGCGTAGTAGAGATCTTGCGTTCCATTGCTGTTGGAAAGTGCTGCTGTGACAATGGCGCCGCCGCTCGCCGCAAGCGACCGCTCCAAAACCGATTGGCGGGAAGCCGTGTTCCCGACAATCAACGCCCCGTCGACAGTCATCTCGCTGCCCTCAGCGCCATACAGGGCGGCAACCTGCTGGTCTCCACTCATCGTGACGACCGTGCCCGTGTTTAGCGCAAGCGCGGAAACGTTGCAAAGCGTGGACGCCGTTGTCGCCACCAAATTGCCTTCCTCGACAATCATCGCGCCAAAATACGAAACCGAAGGACCTGCCGACAACGTGAGCGTCTCCGCTCCGGTCTTAATCACGTTTCCAACGCCCTGAATCGAGCCGCGAAATTCACCATATTGCAATGTCTCATCAAAGTCGTCCGAAGAATAAGTGTTGAACTCAACAGCTCCGGGCTGGTCGATGTTTACAGTCATCGTTCCACGACCAAGATCTACTTCCGAGAAAATATCGCCGACAAGGTTGTTCACCTTCTGATTCGTGTTGTTGAACGACAGTTTAGACGTCTGGCTGGCATCAGTAATATTCCCCTCCTCATCAATCTCTGACGCAACACCGGTCAAAATAATAGCCTTGGCAAGACCGAACGTGCCTCCCGAAAATTTAATCTGATCCGTATTCAGGTCTCCATCATAAACATCTTCTGAGGTTAAAGCTGTTGTCACAACGAGCGAAGTGCCGCCGTAGACATCATCCGCTGTCAAGACAAGAGTCGTACCTCCCTTTACAATAACGTTGCCGGTAACGAACCTCTGCTCCGTCACAACCTCTATTGTTCCGGGAGTTCTGTAGTTGTTGCTCGCGTCAACCTCGCCACCGAGCGTATCGATCAATTCGTAAGAGGAAAAAACGAGATCTGCATCTTCGCCAACTTCGAGGCGTACCTTCAAGGTCGCAGCGTCGTTCTCTATTATAACTAACTCCCCACCATAGACTTTTACGCCAGGTTCTTCGACCCAATGCTCATTTCCCTCAGCCCAATCATAAACGCCGGGAGACAAATTGAGCGCAACGACATTGGTCACCAACTTCCCCTCCAAGCACACCAAATTCGAATAGCTCGCCGATTCAAGAATAAGGGCAAGATCTCCTTCGCCGTACTTCAAAAAAGTTCCGCCGGTCGCCAAACTCCCGTCGGAATTGACACCGCCGCAAATGGTTCCCTTGTAAATACCGCCGTGCCCACTCTCTTGCCGAACGGCAAGCGTGGCGTCCTCCGCAATCACGAGGTATGACCCTGAACCGGTTCCGGGGATGAGCGGCGAATCAGTATATTCCTCATCGGCAGCGTTTTGTACTGCGCTCGCAGAAGATTTCGTGCTGTCCGTAGCCGAAGCGCCGACGGCAAACATAGCCTGGAAATTTTTAATGACCTGATTTTCCTCTATCACGAGCGTTCCCGCCGCAGCATCGGGGAAAAAGGAATTTTTCCACTCCATCAGGGTATAGATCGTACCACCTACCGTGGTAGTTCCTATGTTGTAAACCTGAAACCGCACATCTGCCCCACCGCGAGCTGCCTCAGACTTGGAACTGGTTCCACCGGTGAGGCTTTGAGAATCAACCGTTCCCGAAATATTCACTGAAGCAGCATTTGACAGCGAGTGACTGTACTCGAGGTCATACCCATACTCCGCAAGAACGCCGGTCGGGTCATCTGTGGTATAAACTATCCCCGCATCTCCGTGCAAGACGGTGCTTCCGCCCGCTGCATAAAAATTCCCATAAAAGTCCAAACTATCACGGTAAACAGCGAGGTCTCCATCTCCCGTCTTGTAAATATTGGCGCTCCCTTCTATGAACCCGACTGAACCTCCGTATTCAAGTGTGGCACTCGTCCCATCATATGCGTCGATGTGAATATCGATACAGTGGTTAGTACTGTTGCCAACCACAAGCGTCGGAAAATATCCCGACGTGACGTCACCGTTGCCGCTTGTCAGGTCGCTACCCACATTTAGATTGTGAAGAGAAATGAGAACGTTAGATGAATTTTGAATCATCGAAGTCTGATACCATTCACTAACGTCCAAAATTGTCCCTGCGTACAACGTAATTTTATCCACACCCCACATCTTGGCACCGGAAGAACCCCAGTAGAGCGAGTTCAAGCGCGTCCCATAATCTGCCCACGCATTTACGGCTTCTGTTAAGTAAACCGTGCCTGCCTCAATTCTCAGCTCCCCGCCTGTCCAATTCGGCAATAACGACAACGGAACACGAGTATAAGCAACAGGATCCATATCAACCCACCAAAGGTATCCACTCGTCGAATAAGGCGATGATTTATATGACCCGGCACTGATGGGTGTGTAATAAAGTGAATTGATGGCTCCATGCTCAAAAAGCTGTACTCCACCATCCGTGCGAATAACCACATCTCCAACACCGTAGAAGGCGTCGTAGGTTCCCGTCCCCGTGATCACTAACACGCTATCAGGATAGCTGCTCAAGTTGTTTGACCCGTTATACAAGTTATCTTCGCTATACTCATAATACGCAGCATTAGCGGCGAGCGTGCCGGCGGCTAAGGCAGCGGCGGCAAGCAATGTTCTTTTCGTCAAGGCTGAAAAATTTTTGAACATGGGAAATGGTTTCGGAGGGCTTGGTTAAGGCGTGAATTCGATTTCGAAGGTTTGAGATTCTTTAACGGACACTTGCGTATCCGGTAGCAGAAATGAGAGCACCGCCCCCGCAGATGTCGCGGAGGTGACTTTTGCGGGCACGGGCAATTCCGCGCCCTCGACATAAATTTTGCAAAGCCCGTCGCCGGGGAGCGCGACGCCGGGATCTGCCACAGAAAATTTGAAGCGCGACGTGTCGAGCACGATATCGACGACAATCTTAATCCGCGTCCCCGCCTCGGGCACCTTGCGCTCGATTTCCGGCGCCTCTTCGCCCGCCGCCGCGTCGTCGCCACCGTCGCTTGCTGCGGCGGCATTTTCCGCCTCTGCGCCGGAATTTCCTGCGACGTCGTCCAAAATCCTTATCGCCGGAGACGCCTTTGCCGCCTCGGGCATCACCGCCGAGTGCGCGGCAAATGCGCCTTTCCACACGGGCACAATTTTCTCGCCAAGCGGGAGCGAAATTTCCACCACGTGCATGCCGACAGCCAATCCCTCGATTGCTCCGTCTTTCAGCGCCGCCGGCTTGCCGTCAACCGTGACGACCGCGCCGTTTTGCGAGGCGAGCGCGAGCTGCGTGTCGGGCAAAAGTATTCTGGCGTCGGGCGCGGCGGCAGGCTTGTTTTGCCGCATGTCAAACGCGACTCTCTCCGTGCTGTTTGCCGCAATTTTCACGGTCTTGGACTGCACGCCAAGTGTCGGCGAACGTGCCTCTACGAGCACCTCTTTTCCCACCGGCATATTGCCGATCAAAACGACGCCGCGCCCTCTGCGCTCGCCGTCAATAAAAATTTCCACATCGGGCGGCTGGCACGAAACCTCCAATTCCCCGACCCGCATTTTGAGCTCGGGAATGAGCCGCACAACCTTTCCCGCCGCGAGCTCGACCCCGCCGATGACGCATTCCCCGTCCGCATTTGCGTGGACAAAAACAAAGTCGTGCACGCCCGACGACACGCCCGAATCCACGAGCGCAATCCCCGTGCTGTCTATCTCGCCGAGCAACACGCGCTTGTCCTCATCGACGACGCGGAAAATCAGCGTCCCCGGCTCGCCCTTGACTGCGAGGACGGCGTCCGTCGAAGAAGACTTTTCCGCCACGGAAGCGCTTCCGCCCTTGTCTTCGGGAGACGCCGCGCCTTCGCCCGCAAACAATGCCGCAGCGATGAGCGCAAAAAACGCCACCACCGCGAATTGTACGCGTAGAAAGATCTTTGGGCGGGTTGAGGCAAACATTAGATAAAGCGGAGAGAAGGCAGGGGGTTTGATTGCGGAAATAACAATGATTTTCGACTATTTAGTCAAGACTTCAACGGGGAAGACGCGCAAAAAAATTCGCCTTCCATTTTTCCTGCCCAAAACTTAGCTTTGACCGAACCATGGAAATCTCGAAAACCGCCAATAAATCGGGCGCGCAGGGGAGATATGCCGAGCGCGGCGTTTCCTCTTCAAAAGATGAAGTCCACGCCGTCGTGGATAAAATCGACAAGGGAATTTTCCCGGGCGCATTTTGCAAAATCACGGAAGATTTTCTCACAAAAAACCCCGCACTCTGCAACTGCACACACTCCGACGGCTCGGGAACAAAATCGCTCCTCGCCTACATGTATTGGAAAGAAACCGGCGACGCCTCCGTCTATCGCGGAATCGCACAAGACAGCATCGTCATGAACATCGACGACCTGCTCTGCATCGGCGTCGTCGGCAACGCCGTGATTTCTTCGACGATCAATCGCAACGCAAAATCGATCCCGGGCGAAGTCCTCGCAAACCTCATCGAGGGCACGGAAGAATTTTTGCAACTGCTCCGCGATTTTGGAGTTGACGTGCGCTCAGGCGGAGGCGAAACGGCAGACGTCGGCGACCTCACGCCGACATGCACCGTGGATTCCTGCGCGACAGCCGTCTTGGAACGCGCCCGCGTGATAGACGCCTCGCGCATTCGCCCTGGCCTCGCAATCGTCGCGCTCTCCTCGGCAGGCACATGCGCATATGAGCCCGCCGAAAATTCCGGTATCGCCTCAAACGGGCTGACCTCCGCGCGCCACGAAATGCTCTGCAAATACTACGCAGAAAAATATCCGGAGACCTTCGACAAACACATCAATCCCGAGTTCGTTTACTGCGGAACGGCAAAGCTCGAAGATGCGCTGCCGGGCTCGACACTCTCCGTCGGCAAAGCCCTGCTCTCGCCCACGCGCACATACGCGCCATTCGTCCTGCGCCTGCTGAAAGAAATTCCGACGGAACGCGTCTATGGCTTGGTGCACTGCTCGGGCGGCGCGCTCACAAAGTCGATCCGCTTTGGGAAAAATATCCATTTCGTCAAGAACAATCTTTTGCCCGTGCCACCAATTTTCAGGGCAATTCGCGACGCCGGCAAAACCTCCGCCGCAGAAATGCACCGCGTGTACAACATGGGCCAGCGCCTCGAAATCTACGTGGAAGAACGCGACGTTGCCACCACGCTGCAAATCGCAAACTCGCTCGGCATCGAAGCAAAAATCATGGGCCACACCGAAGCCTCGCAACGCCCCAACGGCGCAAACCATATCACCGTCACAACCGCCACCGGCGAAGTCGTGGAATATTGAGGTGACGCGCAGGTTGGTGGTGAGCGGTGTGGATGGTGGTGACGGTGGTGGATTTGGGTTAGTGGTGACGGCAAGCTGCCACGATTGTTGTCACACGGATTTGTTCGGGACTAACGTCCCTCACGGCAATTTGTGACAGCGGGTTGGTGGTGAAACTTTGGGTTGGTGGTGGCGGCAAGCTTCCCACCTGCGATGCCGGAGCACCAACGTAATTCTCCCGCTAAGTTAGCGGGAGGGGACCGCGTTAGCGGTGAGGGAGTGTGTTCGTTGTACGTCGCCTGACTCCGCTCTCCGCCACCAACCCAAATCTCACCACCAACCCTCCGAAAAAACTCTCCCCACAAACTCAATCTCGCGTATGCAATACGCGATTCTCCCGCTAAGTTAGCGGGAGGGGACCGCGATA
>JAJPZB010000153.1 GCA_021204635.1 Opitutia bacterium
TCCCGTCTCCGACCACCCACCCGTCCGAACACTCCTCAGCCCGCCCGCTGACCCCAACCCAATTCCCACCACCAACCCAGATCTCCGCCACCAACCCTGCCCACCACCAACCCAAGCAAAGAAAAAAGGCTCTCCGGCATGGTTGCCGAAGAGCCTTCCCCCTATCTGCTACTATCCCTAACTTACCCTATTCATATCCCTTATCTCTATCTAACCTATGCCCTATCCAAACTCATCCCCGCTCGCAGAAGCGACCACCGCGTTTGTTGCCACGGTGGTGGCGCTATTTCGCGGCGGGTGTGTTGCCGGAAAGCTTTTCCAAAATGGTGTAAATGCGCTTTGTCATGCCGCGCGGATTTTCGAGCAAGCCTGCGGCGACGAGTGTGTTGTCGTAGATTTGCTCGGCGACGAGTTGCGCCAACTCGGGATTGTTGTCGCGCATGGCGTCGAGTTGGTGGATCAGCGTGTGGCGCGGGTTCAATTCCACTTTCACGGCGACAGGCGTGTCGCTCAGCCCCGACGAATCCCGCGTCATCATGCGCATCACACGCCGCATTGACGCCGACATAAATTTGTCCTGATTGAGCGCGACGGCGGGCGAATCAACGAGCCGTGCGCCTGCCCCGCACTCCGCAACTTTTTCCTTGCCAAGAACCTTTTGGAACCACTCGCAGAGCGATTTCATTTTGTCCTCGGGAAGCGCCTCGCCCGTGCCGGTCTGTGGTGCGTCGCCGAGATCGATGTCTGCTGCGTCGGCGGAAACAATCGATTTTTCCTTGAATGTGGAAAGCCGGTTGAGCACGTAGTCGTCCGTGCCGTCGTAGAGGAACAGCACCTCGATGCCGCGCGATTTAAAGGCTTCGAGATACGGCCCCGCCTCGATGGATTCGCGGTTTGCGCCGACGAGATAGTAAATTTCCTTCTGCGAATCTTTCATGCGCTCGACATATTCCGGCAGGCTCGTGAGCTTTCCGGCGTCGAGAATCGACGATTCGCAGCGGAACAGCGGCGCGAGAATGTCGCGATTTTCCTCGTCTGTCGCAATGCCTTCGCGGAGAAAATTGCCAAAGTCCTTCCAGAATTTCGCGTAGTCGTCGGGCGATTTTTTCGCTTTTTCTTCGAGATGTTTGATCACGCGCTTTGTCAAAACGCGGTTGATTTTTTGAATCAGCGCGCTGTCTTGCAGGGTTTCGCGCGAAATATTGAGCGGCAAATCGGCGGAATCGACGACGCCTTTCATGAAGCGCAACCAATCCGGCAAAAGGTTTTTCGGCTCGGAATCGATCAAGACCTTGCGGCAATGCAGAGTGACCTCCGGTGTCGCGCGCCCGAAGCCCATCGCCTCGGGATTGTGCGTCGGGAAAAACAAAATGGCGTTGATCGCGAGCGGCGCGTCCGCCGAAAAATGCAGCCAGTCGAGCGGTTCGTCCCACGCGTGGCAGTGCATTTTGTAAAAATCTTTGTATTCCTGCTCGGTGACTTCGCTCTTCGATTTCAGCCAAATTGCCTGCATCGTGTTGAGCTTTTCGCCGGCGAGGTTGAGCGGAAACGCGATATAGCGCGAGTAGCGCTCGAGAACTTCTTTGACTTTGTCCTTCTTGGAAAAATCCTTGTATTCGTCTTTGAGCTTGACAACGAGCCGCGAGCCCCGCGTGAGCGCCTCGTCAACCGTCTCTATCGTGTACTCGCCGTTGCCATCGCTCGTCCAGCAAAGGGATTCTCCCTCGGGTTTCCACGAGCGCGTGTAAAATTTCACCTCGTCGGCGACCATGAATGCGCTGAAAAATCCGACGCCGAACTGCCCTATCAGGTTCTCGTTCCCGCCGCCGTTTTCCTTTATTTTTTGCAAAAATGCCTTCGTGCCGGAGTGCGCGATCGTGCCGAGATTTTCGACCAATTCGTCGCGCGTCATGCCGATTCCTGTGTCGGCAATCTCGATTGTCCCGGCTTTCTCGTCGGGCGTTATCGTGATTTCGAGCTCGCGCTCGGGCTCAAAAACTTCCTTTTCGGTGAGTTTCGTGTAGCGCATTTTTTCGAGCGCGTCGGAAGCATTTGAGACGAGTTCCCGCAGGAAAATGTCGCGATCTTTGTAAATTGAGTGCGCGACGATATCGAGCACTTGCTTAACTTCCGCCTGGAAGCTGTGTTTTGTTGCGTTTGTGTTGCTCATGGATATTGCGGGACGTTGCAAAATCCGTGCCAAGGAAATACGCAGCGGCGGGCGGTTTATCTTGCCCACAAGGGAGCGGCGCGGATATTCTTGCCGGCATGGAAAACGACGATGCGCTCGCCCGCAATCCGAAGCTCTTCAAGTCGCTCGACGACGCCGTGGCGCGGAGAAAAGTTCTCGCGCGCGAGGGAAAGAAAATTGTCTTGACGAACGGCTGTTTCGACCTCCTCCACTGCGGCCACGTGTATTATTTGCGGGAAGCGGCAAAGCTCGGCGACGAGCTCTGGATCGGGCTCAACGGCGCGGAATCCGTGCGCGCACTCAAAGGCGCAACGCGCCCCGTGCAAGGCGATTTGGAGCGCGCGTTCACGCTCGCAGCCTTGGAGTTTGTGGCGGGAATTTTCCTTTTCCACACTCCGCGCTTGGACGCGGAAATCCGCCTTCTTCGCCCCGATGTTTATGCGAAAGCCGGCGACTACACCTTAGAAACGCTGAATCCCGCCGAGCGCGAAGCCCTGCAAAGTTGCGGCGCGGAAATCCGCTTCCTGCCGTTTTTGCCCGGGTTTTCCACCACAAACCTCATCAAAAAAATCGCCGCCGCCTCTGTGGCGGGAGCAATTTGATTTTTCCCCAAAAAATCCCCGAAAAAAGCTCGACAAAATGCGCTTGACAAATTTTGCGACAACGATTGCCGCCACAACAATCTCGACGCTTTGCGCGCTGCCATTGTTGTCGCAGGCGGAGGAAACCGAGATTGTTGCGGCAACAAACGCGGCAACTGCCACCGACCCGCAGGCAGAGGCGGCAAAGCACGTCATTGTTGTGGCAAATTCCGCAGACCCCGATTCCGTGGAAATCGCGGAGCACTACATCCGCCGCCGCAACATACCCGCAGAGAACCTGATCGCCTTCCCAATGCCGAAAACGGAGACGATCACCTGGAAAAAATTCGCCACCGAGATCCACAAACCACTCTTGGAAAAGTTGGTCGCGCGCGGCCTTGTCGATGGCGTTTTGGACGGCGACAAAGACGCTGCGGGGCGGCTCATTTTAAAGCTTCCCGCGAATTTTTCCCCCGACAATGCCGTCGCGAGTTCGCGAATTTCTTTCCTCGTCATATGTCGCGGCGTGCCGCTGAGAATTTCCGACGACAAATCGCTTTTACCGCCCGCCAAAACAGACGAAAACGGCAACGAAGCCAAGCGCGGACCGTTTGAGACAAACCGCGCCTCCGTCGATTCCGAGCTCGCGATAATCGCGATCCCAAACACGCCCGTAAACGGCGCAATCCCCAACCCGCTCTTCAAGGCTGCGGCAACAAACCCCGCCGCAACAAAGCTGAAAAAAATGGTGCTCAAAGTCGCAAGGCTCGACGCGCCAACCGCGATAGAGGCGAAAATGCTTGTCGATGACGCAATTCGCGCGGAAGAAACGGGGCTTATGGGCAGAGCCTACGTCGATGCCGGCGGGCCCTTTCCCGAGGGCGACAAATGGATTTTGGCAGCCGGCGAGGTCGCGAAAAATCTCGGCTTCGACACGACAATCGACAACGCGCGCGCCCTGCTCTCCGGCGATTCCCGCTACGACGCCCCCGCGCTCTATTTCGGCTGGTACTCCGGCAATGTCGCGGGATTTTTCACCGACGAAAATTTCCACTTCCCGCCAGGCGCAATCGCGTTTCACCTCCACAGCTTTTCCGCCACATCGATGCGCGCCGACAATTTGTGGACGCCCGGCCTCGTCGCCCGCGGCGCAACGGCGACAATCGGGAACGTCTATGAGCCATATCTCGGGCTCACGCACCGCTTCGATTTCTTCATGGAGGAAATCGCCGTCGGAATGTGCGCAGGCGACGCGGCGGCGGCGGCAAATCCCGCTCTCAGCTGGCAGACAATTTTCGTCGGCGACCCGCTCTACATGCCGCTCAAAAAGCCGTTGGACGAGCAACTCGCCGACGCCCGCGAGCGCCCGACGCGCCTCCACCAATACGCATTTTTGCGCGCGGCAAATCTCGCCGCAGCCGCCGGCGGAGACAGCGACAAAATCCTTTTCACCGCCTCGATTTACGCCCCCGGGCTCGCGCTGAACTTGGAGCGTTTCCGGCGCGAGTTTGCAAAAAATTCCGCGTTGCCGAAATGGAGTTTGGCGGCGGGAAACATGGCGGCGGAAAACCCCGGGCTACTCGCGGACACCGCAAAAACGCTCGCGGAATGCGGCGACGCCGAGGCGGCTGTCAAGATTTATCGCCTGCTTTTGGACGAAAATCTCGTCCCCGCCACGGCAAGAAAATCCGTGCTGAAATCTGCCATAGAGTGCGCGAAGAAAAATATTATAGCTTCCGCGCCGCTTTTTGAATGGGAACGCGAATTGAAAGAAAAATCGGCGAAAGCGCCCGCCGCTCCCGCAAGCAAATGATTTGCTGCAACGACTCTCTTTTTATTTCCATGCAAAATCCGATAAAAAACACCCGAAACGAAAAATTAGTGAGTAAATTCGGTTCGTTCGTGAAGCTTACGGGGCTTGCCGCCGCGATCGCATTCTCGGCGTCCGCCTGCGTCTCGACCGACGACGATGCCGACGTGCCAATCGCCGGAAGCATCGTGCCCGAGGCCGACGAACACTACCCCGCCCCGGGGAAAGTCGATCGCGTCGTGCCCGAAGACGGCGTCTCGTCTTACAAAATTTACACCGACAACAAAATCCAGTTGCGCGTCGAATTTTTTGGCGCCGACTGCTTCCGCATTCAGGCAGCGAAAGACGGCGAGTTTGGCGACCCGCGGAACGACCCCGATAAGGCGCAAATCCTGCTCGACAATCTGCCGATAAACCGCTCGCTCGTCTCCGTCGTCCAACTTCCCGAAAAAATCGTCTTCAAAACAGATGAGCTGACGCTCACGCTCGACCGCGAAACATGCATGTTCACGCTCGAAAAAAGCGACGGCACGCCGGTGTGGAAAGAATCCCGCCCGCTCGCCTTCGAGGGCGACAAAACGGTGCAGTTGCTCACCACGGACGACGACGAATTTTTCTACGGCGGCGGCCAGCAAAACGGCAGTTTTTCGCACAAGGGAACGCGCATAGAGATTGTCGCCGACGCAAATTGGAACGAAGGCGGCCACCCGAACCCCGCGCCTTTTTACATGAGCAATCGCGGCTACGGCGTGCTCCGAAACACATTTGCGCACGGTGCCTACGATTTCACCGGCGGAAACGAAATCGCGCTCGCGCATTCGGAAGATCGATTTGACGCATTTTATTTCGTCGGCGATTCGTTTAACCGCGTGCTCGATTTGTACACGCAATTCACAGGCCGCCCAAACTTCATTCCGCGATGGGGATTGGGCCTCGGCGACGCAGACGCATACATGACGCGCGACAAAAAGACCAAGGAGCCGACCGTGGAAAAAGACGGCACGTTCACGGAAATTACGCCGTACGTAATTGACGCCATCGCAAAAAAATACCGCGAAAACGAGATGCCGGCAGACTGGCTGCTCGTGAACGACGGCTACGGCTGCGGCTACACGCAATTGCCCTACGTCGTCGATGAACTCGCAAAACTCGGATTTCACACGGGGCTTTGGACCGAGGGCGCGCTCGTCAAGACAAAATTTGAGGTCGGCACCGCCGGCACGCGCGTGCAAAAACTCGACGTCGCGTGGAGCGGCCCCGCATATCAGCACGGTTTGCAGTGCAACAAATCCGCATACGATTCATTCATCGAAAATTCCAACGCGCGCCCGTTCATCTGGACGGTCCAAGGCTGGGCGGGGACGCAGCGCTACGGCGTTTGCTGGACCGGCGACCAGTCCGGCGACTGGGACTTGATCCGCTACCACATTCCGACGCTCATCACCTCGGGAATGTCGGGGCAGGCATACGCAACGACCGACGTCGATGGCATTTTCGGCGGCTCGCCCGAGACATTCACGCGCGATTTGCAATGGAAATGCTTCACGCCGGCGCTTTACGCGATGAACGGCTGGGCAAAAATCTCCAAATCGCCGTGGAGCTACGAAGAGCCCTATCGCTCGATCAATCGAAAATATTTGCGCATGAAATCCGCGCTGAAACCGTATGTTTACAAATACGCGCACGACTCGGCCGTCTCCGGCGCGCCGATTGTCCGAGGCATGGTTTGGAATTTCCCGCAAGACCGCAAAACCTGGGACAAATCCACGCAATACCAATTCATGCTCGGTGACAGTATTCTCGTCGCGCCCGTCTATGTCTCGATGGCGGTAAATCGAGGCTGGCGCAAAGAAGATATCTACCTGCCGGAAGGCTTGTGGGTGGATTTCTGGGACGGCAGGCGGATAAAGGGCGCAACGACGATCGACGCATACCCGATAACGCTCGAAAAATTGCCGATTCTCATTCGCGGCGGAGCAATTATCCCGCTCTATCCCGAACACAATTTCGACGCGGAAAAGCCCTTTGACCCGCTCACATTCGACATTTATCCGCACGGCGAAAGCTCTTTTGAACTCTACGAAGACGACGGTTCCACGCGCGATTGGGAAAAGGGTAAATTCGCGACGCAGAAAATTTCCGTCTCCGCTCCGGAGTGGAAGCCGGGCGAAATAAAAATCTCGCTCGAGCCGCTCAACGGCGATTTCGACGGCAAACTCGCCTCGCGCGTGTACCAATTCTTCGTGCACGTTCCCGCCGCTCCGCTCGCGGTAAAAGCCGGCGAAAAAGAAATTCCAGAAGTCGCTGCCGCCGATTTCGAGAAGGCGGACGAAGGCTGGTTCTTTGACCCAGATCGCAACGGCATAATCCGCATAAAACTCGCGCGCCGCGCAACCTCCGAAGGCGTCAAACTCGCAATCGCGATGGACGAGACTAAGCCGTTCCCCGAAAGCGAGCCCTATCCCGTTCCCGAAAACACGGGCGAACTCGACAAATCCGAGTTTGTCGTCAAAGCGAGCTCCGAGCACGCCGGCACCGGCATTCGCAACGCATTCGACGGCTCGCCGGAGACATTCTGGCACTCGGATTATTCCGACAAGGGCACGCACCACCCCTACACCGTCGATGTAGATTTGACGCGACTCGTCGCCGTCAACGGGCTCTCATATCTCCCGCGCGAAGGCATCGCAAACGGCTCGATAAAGGGCTACGAAATCTATGTTTCGCGCTCGCCCGAAGAATTTGGCGAGCCCGTCGCGAAAGGCGAATTCCCGAAAGAATTTGCTTCGCCCGACGACAAAAAGACGCCGAAACTGCAACAAGTCTCGTTCCCGACAGTCTGGGGGCGCTACGTGCGAATCAAGATTTTGAGCTCGCAAGACGGCGATCCGCACGGCTCTGCGGCGGAGTTCGACATCTCGCAAGACATGACCGCCGCGCCGCTCCCCGACGAAGTCATCGAACTCGGGTCAGAAGCGATCGAGCCCGAAGATGTCAGCGGGAAAGTCAAGTTCAATTCCGGCATCGACTACTCGAAGATTGTTGTTGACGGCGTCGAATACAAAAACGGAATCACGGCGAAAATCGGCTCGGAAATCGTTTACAAACTCGACGGCTCCTACGACAAACTGAAGGGCCACGTCGGTCGCGAAGCGCACGCCGAAGGCAATGTCACGTTCCGCGTCTTCGCCGACGGCAAGCAGGTTTTCGAGCGACTCGGGCAAAAACCGAACGACGTGAAACAACTCCTCGACGTCAACATCTCCGGCGTGAAGGAATTGCGCCTCGTCCTCGTGGGAGACGACGACACGCCCTCGGGCGCAACAGGCGTCTGGACAGACATCTCGCTCGTCCGCAAAGGCAGCGAAGAATAACCGCCGCCACCAACCCGCCACCGACCCGAGAACCACGCGTTCTCCCCTGCCACGCAACGGCGTCCCCGCAACCACGGGAACGCCGCTGCTGTTTTGGGTCTGTGGTGGCGGGTTAGTGGTGGGAATAGGTTGGTGGTAGGAGATGGTGGCGGCGGGTTGGTGGTGAGATGGTCGGTGGTGTTGGGTTGGTGGTGGCAACTACCTTCGCGCATGTAATGCGCGATTCTCCCGCTAAGTTAGCGGGAGGGGACCACGTTAGTGGTGAGGGAGTGTGTTCGTTGAACGGCGCCTGACTCCGCTCCCCGCCACCA
>JAJPZB010000187.1 GCA_021204635.1 Opitutia bacterium
GTTAGCGGGAGGGGACCGCGTTAGCGGTGAGGGAGTGTGTTGGTTGTGCGTCGCCTGACTCCGCTCCCCACCACCAACCCCTCCGAAAAAAATCCCCACCACAAACCGTGCAACAAAGCTCCGCCACTGACCCAAAACTTTTAAATAAAAAAGCCTTGACGGATTTAGGGGGGGGTAAGCAAAATTCCCGTTACTGTTCTATTGAGCTCTAACTATTGTCGGAAAACGTCCGGCAGGTCCAACAAGGCAGGAAAAAGATAAATACTATGAAAAAATTACTCACAACCGCAGCATTGCTCACAATCGGCACTGCTGCTTCATTCGCAACGGAGTTTACGTTGATCGGAAACTCCGATGGCAATTACACAAATGTGTCGGTCAGCGACGGTCGTGCAGCATTCGAGACGATCACGCTCGACGAAGAAACGACGCTATCCAACGGCGCAGTGCTATCCGGAAGCGATTACAGCTGGAGTATCTCGTTTACCGTGGATAGCTTCACATCGGCAAGTTCGAGTGGAGACTCTGCAACGAGCGAAGCTTCTATCTTTTCTGTGAGCAGTGGCGACGGGGTCGGCTCCGGTTACGGCGTCATTGCCTACGCGGGAGAGAGTGATACGGTCTATTATTCGTTGACGAGTGATGTTCATGACAAAGGCTCTGATTCATCGGAGATTATAGGTTCAATTGAGGCTACCAATGGTTCGACTTCGATGACGATTAGTTGGGATGCTGTCGCGAAGACACTTTCGCTCAGCGTGGGAGAAACGACTGTCAAGTCCGGTTCTCTCGATAGTGCTGTTTCGCTGACTACCTATGTCACCGACGCTACTATTGGGCAGGACGGTTCCTCGGTGTTCTGGACAAATGGTGGCAAAAATCCCATCTCCGAAATCTCGCTGAGCGTTACGGCAGTTCCTGAACCTTCGATGTTTGGCTTGCTCGCAGGACTTGGTGCGATTGGGTTGGTGGCGGCACGCCGCCGCCGCAACCGCAAGGCATAATTATCTGCGACAACAAACGCGGGCAGGGCGCTCGCGCAAGAAGAAAGCTCTTCGGCAACAATGCCGGAGAGCTTTTTTGTTTGTGGTGGTGGCGGATTTGGGTTGGTGGTGGGATGAGTTTGTGGTGGGGTTTTTTCGGAGGGGTTGGTGGTGGAGAATTGGGTTGGTGGCGGGGAGCGAAGTCAGGCGCCGTTCAACGGACACACTCCCTCACCGCTATCGTGGTCCCCTCCCGCTAACTTAGCGGGAGAATCGCGCATTGCATGCACGAATAATTGCCGCCACCAACCCGCCGCGACAAAGCCAATTCTCACCACTCCACCTCCGACATAAATCCTACCACCAACCCACGCTCACCACAAACCTGCCACCACAAAGCCGTGAGGGACGTTAGTCCCGAACAAATCCGTGTGACAATTCTCTGCGGAACTTTGCCACCACCACCAACCCAATACCTCGCCACTAACCCTCGCCACCAACCCTGCCGCAACAATCAAACCGGTCGTTGAAAGTTGGCTTTGCGACAAAAAAGCGTTCCCGCCGATATTGACGGGAACGCGACATGGAAGGGGGACGAGACGCGGAGATCAGTTAGAAGCGCGGCTCGGAGATGTGGACATCGCCGGCGTTTATGGAAATGTTTTCGCCGAGCGACCAGATTTTGTCGTCAATGAGGAACTTGAACGAAATCGGACCGTTGTCCGTTTCGGCGAGCCAGTGCCATTCCGTGTCATTTTCGCAGATCATTGGAATGCCTTGCTCCCAGCTGAGGCCCGCACCTTCGCCGCGGATGTAGAGCATTCTGCCCCAGCCCACGTCAACGTGCGCGACTATGCGCGTCAATTTGGATTCCGGCTCTTTCTTGGCTTTGACGGGAGTGGCCGTCTTGACCTTTGCCGGCGCTTTTGGCGCGCAAGCGGTAACGACGGCGACTTTCGCCGGTTTGCTCGCGACTTTTTTCGGAGCAACTGCCTTGCATGTCGTCTTCGTTTTTGTCGTTTTTATGCTTTTCATAACTGAACCAATTTTAACTATTCATTTACTTCGATTGAGCTTCCCCAATCGAAAGACAGGAGAAAGGACAAGTCTAATGATTGGACGACATTTGTCAAACTTTTCTGAAAATTTTTATCGTCTGCGCCCGAGGGCACGGCGGATTGTCCGCTCGTCGTCTCGCTTCTTGATATCCGCACGTTTGTCGTAAAGTTTCTTACCTTTGCCAACTGCTATCAAAAGTTTGGCAAGTCCGTGGGCAAAATAAATTTTGAGTGGAACAATGGTTTTGCCTCCGACTTTTGTCTCTTCCGCAAGCCTTCTAATTTCTTTTGCGTGGAGCAAAATTTTGCGCGGGCGATAGGGGTTGTGGTTGTGCGTGTTGCCGAAATCGTATTCCGAGATGTGAGCGTGGTAGAGCGTAGGGATCATGTCGGAATCTATGCGCACGAAGGCGTCTGCAATGTTGCCGCGTCCGTTGCGCAACGCTTTAACCTCCGTTCCCGTCAGCGCGATTCCCGCCTCGAAGCGTTCTCCGAGTTCGTAGTCGCGAGCCGCCTTCGGGTTTCTGATGTCGGCGACTCTTTTGTTGTCCTTTTTCTTGCTCACAAAAAAATAGGGCAGAGCCTTTTCCGCGCATTTGGGAAAAGCTCTGCCCGCGGAAAATCTGCTCGCGTCTGCTTAGTCGCGCAGCAACTCGTCGGGGAGCTCGTATGAAAGCTTGCCCTCGATGATTTCGCGGAGCGCTACGTCTTCCGGCTCGAGCTTTTCGAGCGTGTCGATAAGCGGCTCCATGCCTTCGTGTTGGAGTTGGCGAACGCGTTTGGAGACGACGTTGATGAGAATGTTCGGGTCAGAGATGACCTTGCTTGCCTGTTTCAGATAATCTTCTCTCACTGTGAAAAAAGTTGAACTGCCAAAATTGAAAAAAAATAGGAATTTGGCAAGCGCGAAAACGCGCAGAGGCGCTGTTTTTGCTTCCGTGTGAGCCGATTTACTTCGCGCGCAAGAGTTGCGGCGGGCGCGTCCCGATGTCTCCAATGGGCCCGGAAATTTTCAAAATCGGGCCCTCGACGTAGCCATCGGCGTCGATTCCGCCGCTCGCGAACTTCGTTGTCTTCATCAATTCGGCAAGGTCTCCGCGCGCGCCGACGCGGAGCATGAACTCGGAATCCCACTTCGACACCGGCAAATCGTCCTTCGGGAGAACTTCGCCGGAGCCCCAAATATTGATGGATTCGCCGCGCACATTCACCCGCCCGACGCGAATTATTTCCGCGTTTCCGCGAGCTTCGACGAGGCAGGAATTGAATGAAAAATCGGACAAATATTTCTGCAGATCCTGCACGCCGAGCGCCATGCGGCTCGCCGCCGGCGCCGCTTTTTTCGCCAATCCTCCAAGCATTCCGGCGAGCTCCGCGCCTGCCGACGCGAGGTTTTCCATGAGCTCTGCCTTTTCGCCGCCGAATTTGAGCGCGCGCAAACGCCCGTTTTCCCCGACCAATCGCGCCTCCCATTCCAAATTTTCCGGCAGATCGTCCGCCGTCGCAGCCGTCGAGTTCCCGCGCACCTGAATGCCGAACTTGCCCTCCGCCGGCGCCTGCGAGCCCTCTCGCGAAAACGCCTCAAACACGCTTGCGAGCTGAGCATTTTTCAGCGAAACCTTGAAATTTGCCGCCGCGCCCGCCGCAGAATCCGTCGCCGCAAAATCGCCTTTCAGCTGCCCCGAAAAAACGTTGTTCGACGCGAAATTTCCGCTCAAATTTTCCGGCGACATCGCAAATTCGCCGTCGCAGCCGCCGATGGAATTGCCAAAAACCGTGAGATTTTGCGCGCGAAATTCAACGTCGCCCGAGACGCGCTGCTCCGTCTTCACCTTCGCCGCGCCCGCGCTGCCGCCGCTTTGCGACGCGCTTCCTGTCAAGATTTTTCCGGCGGGCTCTTTGCTTTTCCCGCCGCCGACGCCCTTCGCCGCAGCCGCGTTGTCGTGCTGCCTCCGGCGCAGAATGCTCGCGAGCGCGACGGCGTCTGTGAGCTCTGCCTTCGGGGAAAACACCTTGGCGGCAAAATCCGTGTTTTGCGTGTTGATGTCGAAATCCAGGCGCGAAAATTTTGCGCGAATTTCCGATTCGCCGTTGCCGGAAAAAGTCAGCCGCAACCGCGCCTTTTCGTCTTTTTCCGCCTCGTGCGCGAACTGCAAGTCGAGCTTTTCGATCTTGGTTTCGGGATTTTTTGCGGCGCAAAGCCCGTAGAGCTTCAAGTCCAAATTGCCGGTTTGCTTGCGGGAATTTATGCCGGCGTCAAGCGCAAATGTGCCCGCGCCCACGTTTTCAAATTCGGAGAGCAGGGGCTGGGCAAAAATTCCGCCCGCGTCGCCGGAAACTTTCCCGCGAATTTCCTCGATCGCAGTCCCGTAAATCGACAGGAACAAATCGCCCTGCGCGAGTTTGTCGCCGGCGGCATCGTGCAACCGCGCGCCTTCGAGCGCGACGATTGTGCGGCATTTTCCCGCGCTGTCGAAGCCCACGGAAACGAAGCTTTTGCCGGATTTCAGCGAGAGATTTTCGAGCATCGTTTCGCCGCTGCGGCTCATGGAAAAATCGCGAATTGTGCCGCCTTCGTCGTTGCTAAATTCCACGGCGCCGTTTTCGCTCTTCGCGAGCAGTCTCCCCGTCAGCGTCCCCGCGAAGGCAAAATTTCCCGTCAGCGGATTGAGCAATTCGAGTGGAAATTCGTCCGCCACAATTTCAAACGGGGTGTCGAGCAACATTTTCAGCGAATCGCCTTGCTGCAAAACCAAGTTTTCCGTCCGCACATAGAAGAGGCGCGAGCGCTCGCGGGCAAGGTCCGAGAGCGAAAATTCCAAGAGCGTCAAGTCGAGATGCTCGTCGGAAATCCGCGCCTTTATCGCTGCCTGCGCTCCGAGCTTTCGCCCGCGCGAAAAGGCGTCGAATCCGGCGAGCGCGCAGAGCGCCGCAAAGTTTTCGTTCAAGGCCAAGCCGGCGGAAAATTCCGTGTCTTTGCCGGACAAATCCGCCGTCGCCGAGAAATTAAAATTGCCGTCAAGCAATTTCGCGCCCACGTGATTTTCAGGCTCGTGGGAAATCTTTCCCGCCTTCGCGACGACGCGGACTTTCCCCTCGCTGAAACGCGCCTTGAGCGGAATTTCCAGCTCGAGAATCTGCGGGTTTCTCGTATTGTCGCTACGCACGAGGCCGGAGATTTTCAGCGGCTCTGCGCTGCTCAGCACGAGGTTTCCGGCGGGGTCGCCGCTCATGTCGAGTTCGCCCGAGAGCGCGCCCTCCGTGAAGGAAAACGCGGAAAAATTCTCCGACAAAAATTCGTCGATGTCCGGCGCGATGACGGAAAGTGGCGCGTCGTCGAAACTCAACGTCGCGATTTTTTCATCGGCGGTGGCGTTTGTTGCCACAACGATTTCGCCGGCGTCGTTGCGCGAGAATGCAAGCGGCTTTGTCGTGGAAATTTCCGCCAGCGTCTCGGAAGTCCCGCCTGCGAGCCCTGCAAAAATTTTCGCTGACAAATTTTCCACCGCGAATTTCTCCGGCGCGACGACGAGTTTCGCATTGCCGCGGAAGCCCAGATTGGAAAAAGAATTGGTGCGCATGAACGCCGCGACGGAGGGCAAGGCGTTGTCGGCGGGAACGATGGAAAAATCGTAACTCGGCTCCACGCAGAGCTCTTTCTCGCGAATGTTGCCGGAAATTTTGCACGCGCTGACGCCACTGATTTTTGCCTCCACCACGCTCTCGAAAATCGACAAATCGATGTCGAAATTTCCCGCCACCGTGCCGTCTGCGAGCGAGATTTCACCGACCTTTCGGCTTTGTTGCGAGCCATTGCCGTCGCCACTGTTGCCGGTGCTTGCCTCGAAAATTTCCAAGTTGCCGTTGGCTATGCCGAACAGGAAATTCGCGAGAAAATCGTTGTCGTCGTCGCGCGAAATTTCTGCGGCATTCTCGAAGTGAAAACTCGCGTTCCCGCGCCGGAATGTCTCGCCGTTTTTTTGAAATTCAAAGCCGGACGCACCGCGAGAAATCCCGCCCGCGCCGCGCGACAGCACCCAGTTGTCAAGCGAAAATTTCGCGCCGAGATCTCCGTTGCGGGCGAGCGCCTCGGGGACGCTGATCTCGATGTCCGGCGTGCCGAAAAGCGCGTCCCATGCGCTTGAGAACTTGAATTCCACGCGCTCCGCCACAATCTCCGCGCCATTCTCAAAATTGAGCTTGACGCCGCCGAGCGAGAACGTTTTCAGCGCCGACGATTCCCAGCTGTCGATTTTCGCCACAATCCCGTTTTCCGCGAGGCGCGAAATTGCAAAGCGCTTCTGCACGCCGTCGCGAGTTATAACAAACGTGCCTGCTGCGGCGACAACGATGACGGCGGCTGCGGCGATTAATGTGCGCTTGAAAATTTTCACGGGAAGCGGGTTCGTGGTGGCAACAATGGGCTCTGGCGGTGCGGCGTGCGCTCAGATGTCGTCGGGAATGTCGAAGTAGAATTTGCCGAGATTCGCGCGGCGACATTCGCGGCGGACATATGCCGCAATCTCCGGCTGCGCGTTGGCGGCCTCCTCGTCGATGTAGAAAAGCACCGGCTTGCCGGGAAATTCGCGGCCGATCGCGCGGATTTTCGCCGAGAAATCTTTCGGCTGAATGACGACGCTGTCGTCCTCGCCAATGCAGAGCTCTCCGCGTTTGTTCATGCGGATTAAAACGACTTGCGAGAGCACGTAGCGCAGGTGCGCGCCGCGTTGTGGCCGCGACTTCGGAGCTGCGGACGCGCGGGCAGGGCGTGTGTCGCGCTCCTGCCAGGCGTCATTATTGTTGTCGTCCGAGGCGCAACCGCCCGCGACAACAATCGCGGCGAGCGCCATCGCAACAATCGCCGGCGAGAGCGCGGCGCGTAATTTGTTTTTGGGGTATTTATTCATTTGCTTCGCGCGTGATTAGTTGGACCGACATCCCGTTTTTCTGCGCGGCATCGACGACAAAGACCGTGTACTTCGTCGCCGCCTCCTCGTCTGCAACGAGAACGAGCTCGCTGAGTTCCTGATTTTTTGCCGCGTCTGCGAGGCGGTCGGAAAGTTTATTTGCGGGCACGAGCTCGGAATTTACGTAGAAATCGCCATTGTCGGCAACCGCGACAACGAGCCTCGTCTCCGCGCGCTTCTTCGTCGCCGAATCTGCCACAGGCGGAGTAATCCCGAGGCTCGCGACATCGTCGAAGCGCATGCTCATCAAGAAAAAGAAAATCAGCACGGTCATGACGTCGATCAGCGGAACAATGTTGATTCCGGAGGAGCGCCGCCGGCGTGTGTAGAAATTTTTGCCCGTTTCCGCCGACATTTTCTAAGCCTGTTTTCCCTTGGTTTCCGCGCCGGCAAGGCTTTCGACAACGAGCGAAATTTTTGCGGCGAGAACGTCGATTCTGCGAAGTATGAGATTGTTGGCAAAGAGCGAGGGCATCGCGATGAAGAGCCCGAGCATCGTCGTCGTCAGCGCGAGGCCGACGCCGCGAGTGAGCGTCTCCTGATCCGGCAAGCCGCCCGTCTCGGGGAACAGCGAAAACAAGCCGTAAACCGTGCCAAAAAGCCCGATCAGCGGCGCGACCGCGATGACCGTGTCAAGCAAAAAAAGCCCGCGCTCCATCTTCGTGCACTCCACGCGCGCATAGGCGAGAAGCGCCTCTTTGTCGGGATTCTCCGTCAAGGCAAAATTTATCACGCGGCCCGCAACAGTGTCGGGAAACGCCTTCGCCGCTCCCGAAAAATCATTCTCCAAAATCAGCACAACCAACTTGTCCGGCAAAATGCGCGAGCCACGAAGTGCTATCAACCTCTCAACAATGATGAATGCAGCAAGAAGCGAACAAAAACCAAGCGGCCACAAAAACCAACCCGCACCCTGAATAATCGTCTCCATAAAGCCAAATATTACATTTCAAGCCGCACTAATATCAACCACGTTCGCCACAACAATGGCACGGTGGCGGGTTAGTGGTGGGAGTTTGTGTCCGAGTTGGTGGCGGGATGGTGGT
>JAJPZB010000191.1 GCA_021204635.1 Opitutia bacterium
TCGGCATTTTTAGCGGCGAAAAAACGGAAAAATTAAATTTTTTAAAAATTTTTAACTTTTTTCTTGACATTGCCCCCCCCCCCCAACACTTATGCGCAACAGATTCGTAAAACCCAAAAAAATATGAGTAAATCCAAGTTCATGCTACCAACCCTTGCCGCTGCAACTGTGGCGCTCACAACCATCCCTGCGTTCGCAACAGACGATGATTTGATGACGCTGACAGACCTCGACGGCATATCAATCGCCTTGCTCGCAGACGACGATTTGTTGTCCGACGACTACGGCATTGCGCTCGCCCGCGTGTACACGCTCAACGGCGGATACATTTCTATCAACGATGGCGTCACGTTCTCGGAAGATATCGTGATTAACCTCGACAACTACATCGGCACCACCGAGCCCATAGTCACGGGCTCGGGCACCTTGTCTTCTGAGGCGACTGTGACGGTCGTCATCAGCGATGAGCTCTTGGAAAGCATTATTAATTACGGAGGCTCGGTCACGTTTAATCTCTTCGGCGACGAACTCGATATTTCCGCCGCCACAATCACTGCCGAGGGTTGCGATATAGAGATTGGCGAGAACGGCTCGATTACGCTTATTGCCGCAGTCCCCGAGCCTTCGATGTTCGGCATTCTTGCCGGGCTTGGCGCTCTCGGGTTGGTGGTGGCACGCCGTCGCCGCAACCGCAAGGCGTAATTCCGTAATTAATAAATCATTACGTTTTTAAAGACTCTCCGGATTTGTTGCCGGAGAGTTTTTTTGGATTGGTGGTGGCGGGAGTTGGTGGTGGGATTGGGTTGGTGGCGGGATTAAAGTCAGGCGACGTCCCACGAACACACTCCCTCACCACCAACCCGGCTTCCGCCACCATCCCACCACAATCACTCTAAAAGCGACTTGATGTCGGCGAGCGAGATTTTTGCCGTTGCGAGATCGCTTGCCTCGAAGACGGAGCGGATGAGCGCGCGTTTTTCGGCTTGCAATTCGAGAACTCGTTCTTCGACGGAATCTGCGACAACGAGCTTTATCGAGGTCACGGCGCGCGTCTGCCCGATTCTGTGCGCGCGGTCTGTCGCCTGTTCCTCCACGGCGGGGTTCCACCACGGGTCGCAGTGTACGACGATGTCTGCGCCCGTGAGGTTCAGCCCGACGCCGCCTGCTTTGAGCGAGATGAGGCACACGGGCGTGTCCGAGTTGTTGAATCGCTCGCAAATTTCTGCGCGATTTTTTGTCTTGCCATCGATGTAGGCGAACGCGATTCCGTCTTCGCGCAGCGCGTCTTTGATGAATGCGAGCACGGAGACGAATTGCGAGAACACGAGGACGCGGTGGCCGCCCGTTATTGCCTCGTCCAAAAGCTCGCGGAGTGCGCGCAATTTTGCGGAGCTTTCTGCGGGAAAATCGGGGTCGAGCAGCCGCGGCTCCGTGCAAATTTGCCTCAGCCGCAGCAGTTGCGAGAATGCCGCGAAACGCAGTTTACTGTCGGACGCGCCGGACATTTCGAGCTCGAAAAATTCCTTGTGCGATTTTTCCTTCCAGTCGGCATAAAATCTCGCCTGCACGTCGTCGAACTTGCACCAGATTTTTTGTTCGATTCGCGGCGGGAGCTCGGGCGCGACGAAGGATTTTGTCCGGCGCAAAATGTATGGGGCCGCGAGTGCGCGGATTGTCTCGGATTCCTGTTCGCGCTGCTCTGCGATTGGGATTGCGCCGCCTGCGGTGACGGGCTTTGGCATAAATCCGGGGAGCACGAAATCGAAAATTGCGCGCAGGTCTTCGATGGAATTTTCCACCGGCGTGCCCGTGAGCACGAATCGCGTTTCTGCGGGGATTTCCCTGAGAGCGCGCGAGTTGCGCGAGCGCCGGTTTTTCACCTGCTGCGCCTCGTCTGCGATGATTATCTGCCAAGTGCCTGCCGAGATGAAATCGTCGTTGTCAATGCGCAAAACGGCGTAGGACGTGAGGACAATCCCGCGCGGGAACGCAGCCAAAATTTCGGCGGAGCGCTTTTGCCCGTGGTGCACCAAAACGGGAATTTCGGGGAAAAAATTCGCGAGCTCGCGGCGCCAGTTTTCCACGAGGCCTGCGGGCGCGACGACGAGAATCCGCGCCGGCGCGCTTGCCGGAATTTCCGAGAAAAACGCCGCCGCAAACGCGATTGCCTCGACCGTTTTGCCGAGCCCCATTTCGTCTGCGAGAACGCCGCCGAGCCCGTTTTTCCGCAGGTGCCAGAGCCATGCGACGCCGATTTGCTGGTAAATCCGCAGGCGCGAATTGAGCGGCTCGGGCACGGGCGCGGGCACGAGTTTGCTCAGGTCGCGCAGTGCGCCGGAGCGCCGCCGCCACGTTTCCGGCGCCTCGAAGTTCACGCCCATTTCCTCGAAGAGCGACTCGGTTGCGGCGAGTTCGACGCGCGAAATTTTTCGGCGGAAATTCGGCGTTCCGGCATAGCGTGCGCCTCGGGCGAGGCGGTCGCGCGCGCGTTCCATTTTCGCGGAAATATCGCTCGGGATGAGGACGATTCGCCCGTGGCGCGACTTGAGGTATGGTCGCGAGCTCGCGAGCGCGTGGTCGATTTCCGCCGGCGTTGCGCCAAACGCGTTTATGCCCACGGAGACCTCGAAGTCGTCTCCCGCTTCGGCGACGTCGGTCTTCAATTTCGCGAAGGAAATTTTTTGCAAAAGCGTGTTGAATTGCGGCGAAACTTTCGGCGAGAAGCGCTCGTGAAAATCTTTCCACTCACGCGCGAGAAAGCACAAAACGGCGTGCTCGCCGCGCAGGAACCAGAGCTCGGAGCGCACGTCCAAGTCGAAGCCCGCAGCCTTGATTTTTTCGTAAATTTCGGCGTAGAGCGGGGCGCTGCGCTGTGGCAGGCTGATCGAAAGCCACTGCTCGTTGCCGTCGATTTGCGGGCGGGATTTGTGGCGCAGGCGGCGGAATTCGCCGTGCGCAGTGGCGGGGATTTCGCGGCGGGAAAAGCTGCCGGAGTTGGTGGCGGGGGCAGGGTGCGGCTTCGGCTTGGTGGTGGCGGCGCGGATGACGCTGCGGTCGCGCGGCACGGAGATTTGCCTCGGGAAAGCGGCATTGTTGTCGCCCGGGTTGGTGGCGGGATCCGGGTTGGTGGTGGCGCCCGGGTTGGTGGTGGCGACCGAGTCAGTGGTGGCGGCAGCGCTTGCGCGGGCTTTGCGCAGTTTTTCTGCGAAGGAAAAATACACGGCGAGCGCGTGTTTGCAGATTTTCCCGCCGGCGGCATTGTCGCAGGTGCAGCGCGCAATGGGGGCCTTGCGCTTGCTCAGGTCGATGCTCGCCAAAAATCGCCGCGCGCCCTCTTTCACGCGGCCGCTGACGATCGGCGGCGTCCAATGCGTGTCAAACGCTGAGTCCGCGAGCTCGATGCCGGCGCGAATAATTTGCGCGGGGACGCGTTCCGCCCATTCTCTTTCCGAAATTTGCGGCGGAGGTTTGCCGAACTCTGCCGGCGTTGACGACAAAAAATTCCGTGAATCCGTCACGTTTTTAAATATCGCCCAAGGCTATGAATTTTCTCGGCGCCGCGCAAAGGGGAAATCTGCGCCGGCGTTTGTCGTCGCCACCGAGCCCGCATTTTTATTGTGGTGGCGGCGCAAAAAATTTTGTCGAGACCGGCTCGTGAAAGGTGGTAAATTCACACAACAGTCCCGTCGCTCTCGCGGGCAAAATTTCTCTTAAAATGAACTCTGTCTCTGCAACCATCGCCGGCAATCGCGCTGCGCCGCTCGCCCCCGTCGCGAAAATTTTCGCCTTGTCGCTCGCGGCATTGTTGTGGCAGGGCGCAGTTGTTTTTGGTGCAGAGGCAGACGACGAAAAGATCTCCGTTGCCGACATCAACACGGAGGAAATCGAGGCAAAAACGCCATTTCCGCCGGATCCCGCATTTGACACCGAGCTCGAAAAAGACGGGGACTTGCCGCCGTTTGTCGCCCGCCCGCCGAAGGCCGGCAGGATAATTACGAACGCCGTAATGACCGACATGGACGCGAAGGCACTCAACTCGCGCATCGCGGAAATTCGCCCGAGCGTGGAGCATCCTTTCCCCTACGACATTGCCGTCGCCGTAATCCCCAAGCGGAAAATGGTCCCGCCCGAAGTGAGCAAAACGGACGAGCGCCGCGCGCAAAAGGCAGACGCGCAGCCGGCGAAAACCTCGTCCGCAAAATCGACGTCAAGCACAAAGAAAAAAGAGACGCCGGAGCGGAAGCTTTCTCGCGAAGAACTCGCGAAGAAAAAGCAGATGGAGGACTTGATAAAATTTTTGAAGCTGCCCACGACCGGCGTTTTGGAGCACCCTGCGGCGGAAATTTTCCCCGGCACCGTGCCGAAAAACATCCAGCGCGTCGTCCGCTCGCACACGTCTGACAACGAAATTCGCGGCTGGCAGTGCACCGGCCTCTACGCGCCGCCGGGCGAAATCGTCACAGTGCACGTCGCGACGGGCGGCATCAGCACGGGCTACAAAATCAGGATTGGCGGCCACACGGACAACCTCATCGAGGGCAAGCGCAAGGCGGAATGGAAGCGCTTTCCCGCGATAACGCGGACCTTTTCGCCCGACGATTCCACGATAACGATCGCGAACCCGTTTGGCGGAATGATCTACGTGTGGGCGCCGAAACCGCCGGAGCGCCGCAAGGTTTCCACGACGTCGCAGAGGCGCGTGCCGCAGCGCGTGCGCTTCCAATTTGTCGGCATCGTCGAGGCTCCGCAGTTCATTCTCGGCAAGACAAAACTCGCCGAGTGGCGCGACACATTGCGCTTTGCGCCTGCGCCGTGGGCAGAATTGCAGGGCGAATATTTTTCCGCGCTCGTGCCCTCGTCGGCGATTCGCGACATCGAAAATCCGACGAAGATCGTGGAATTTTGGGACAAAATAATCGCGGGCATGGACCGCTTTTCCGGCCGCAAAGAAAAGGAGGACGAGAACGAGCGCATCGTCTTTGACGTAGATTCCACGGGGATCGCAGGCCACAGCGGCAACCCGATCGTCTTGCCTCTGTCGCTTTTGAAAACGTTTCTCGACCTCGATTATTTGCAGAAAAACGGCTCGTGGGGGCTCTTCTTTTTCCTCGCGCAAAATCGCGTGAAAGACGAATGGACGTTTTACGGCAACAACGACGTGCCCGCCGCCGTGATTGCCCTCAACGCGATGACTGCGGCGACGACGAAGATGCCGTCAAGATTTTTCGACACGCGTCGAGTCGTTTCAAACGCGCTCACCGACCCCGAAAATTCCGGCACGCCGGAGCTGATTGCCGCGATGATTCCGCCAATCGAAAAATTCGGCTGGGACCCGCTTGAACGCGTGTTTGCGCGCTACAACAACGCGAAAAAACCGAACACAAAAACGGAGATTGACAAATACGAAACTTTCTTCGCGATGTGGTCTCGCGAGACGAAATGCAACCTCGGCGAATATTTTGAAAATTTCGGATTCCCATACCAAAGCATGCAGCAGGCAAGGCTCGGGAAACTCAAAGAATTTGAATCGGACACGTTTCCGCCCGCGCTCGGACTGAAAAAAAAGACGCCGGATGGATTTATCGGCGACATGCCGCTCGGCTCGGTGGAAATTTTCTTCTCCGACTACAACCCGCCGACAATCGACTCGCAATTGTTGTCGGCTGACGCATTTCAGGAAGCACCCGAGGAAACGGACATTGGCAGCGACACCGAGATCGTGCCAATTGTGGCGGGGAGCAATTTCGGGACTTACGACGGCACCGAGGGCAACGACGACAGTGGTGGCGACGCGGACTTTGGCGACGGAGGTGGCAACGGTGGCGATGCCGAGGCGGACGGTGGCGACGAGGAAGACGACTTTGGCGTGGGCGGAATCGGATTTGGCAGGGCGACATACGCCCCGAAGCGCGACAGCGACGACAATGCCGCCACCACTAACCCGGACGCCACCACTGAGTCGGATACCACCACTAACCCGGACGCCACCACCGACCCGGATGGTGGCGACAGTGGTGCGGATTCTGAGGCTGCTTCGCCCTTTGGCAAGCCCGCAAAATCCGGCGAAAGCGAGGACGAAAGCGCCACAGAGGCCGCTCCCGCGCAACAAACCCCGAAAAAGAAAATTCGCGTTTGACAAAAATTTTCGCGCCTGAAAATTCCCACAACAATGCCGATTCCCGAGAGCAAAAATTCTTCGCACGCGCAGGATTGTGCGATTTTTCTCGCAGGCGGGAGTGGCAGGAGAATGGCGGGGCGCGTGGGCGATAAGGTGCTCGCGCCGCTTTGTGGCGTGCCCGTGGTCGCGCATTCCGTGCGCGCGTTCGCCGAGAGCGGCGTGGCGGGGACTGCCATTTTTGTTTGTCGCGACAACGATCAGCGGCGCGCGATAGAAGAAATTTTGGCGGCAGAAAATTTGCTCGGGCGCTTCGCGAAAATCATGTTTTGCCACGGCGGAAAAGAGCGGGGCGATTCCGTTTTGAACGGCTTGAAATGCGCCCGCGCCGCAACGGTGGCGGCGGAGAACCTCGCGTTTATCCACGACTGTGCCCGCCCGCTCGTCGCGGCGGGTCTGTTGCGGGAACTCGCCGAAGTCGCGAGGCGGGAAGGCGCCGCAGTTCTCGCTCACCGCTGCGTGAACACGGTGAAGCGCGTGCCCGCCGGGTTGGTGGCGGGCACGGCGTGCGTGGCGGAAGATTTGGAGCGCGACAGACTCTGGGAAATGGAGACGCCGCAGGTCTTCCCGCTCGGCAAAATCTTGCAGGCATACGAGAAAACGGCGGCAGGAAATTTGCGCTTTACAGACGACGTCTCCGTGTTCTCGCACGCCCTCGGTGGCAAGGTCGCATTCGTGGAAAACCCCACCACCAACCCAAAAATCACCGTCCCTACAGACCTCGCCCTAGCCGAAATCCTCCTGCGCCAACAATGAGGCTTTGTGGTGGCGGGGTTGGTGGTGAGATTTGAGTTGGTGGTGGGAGCCGGGTTGGTGGCGGAAATTGAGTCTGTGGTGGCAACAATGACCACACAGAAAAGGCTCTTCGGCGTGGTTGCGCCGAAGAGCCTTTGTCGCGCGTAGCGTTGCAACTACTGCGAATTACGCTTTGCGAGAGCGCCGGCGGCGTGCGGCAACAATGCCGAGCGCGCCAATCCCTGCCAACAAACCAAACATTGATGGCTCGGGAACAACGGTGACTTCGGAAATTCCGACTTTGAATGTCGCGTAATCGCCGGCGCCTTCGCTGTCGTATGCTTCGTGGAGGGACAATTTGAGGGAACCATCGGCCTCGTCAAAACCAACTGTGTATGTTTGGGCGGCGACTGTGTCTGTGCCGGTGTAATTCCCACCAATGGTAGCGATATCAGAGACAAGGCTCGAATACGTGCTGTCAAACGTGCTGCCAACCGACATGCCGTCTGTGCCCGACAGGAATATGACGTAATATGTGCTGGTGGCGCTGAGTTGTGCGGCGTCAGAAAAATAATAAGTTGCAAGGGCTTTGCCTCCCTGCCCGCCGAACGACTGACCCGTTAGCGTCGAGTAGCTCGACGATAGCGCCAGAATTTCGTACGAACTGTCTATTACAGCAACGTAGGACGCAAACGTATTGGTCGACGAGTTCATCAGATAGCCAATGCTGTCCAGTTCGTAGGTTCCGCTTAACGAGGCGTCCAAGGCAGACAGCGTTAGAGCGTTTGCTTGGAAGTCATCGCGTGTGTACGCAGTGTTTGGGTAACCCGTGTCGTAATACGACGTGTCTGCGGCTGCAAAAGCCGCGCTTGCTACAGCGATTGCCGCTGTTGTCAATGTTTCTTTTATCATAGGTGTGTGAATTTTTGCTCTCTCGTTTCTAAAAATTTGCGGAAACCGATCCGCAGTAAGTTTGGAATTTTTAAAAGCGATAATGGAATTTTGCC
>JAJPZB010000128.1 GCA_021204635.1 Opitutia bacterium
ACTCATGTTTATCTGCTCCTTTTTGCGCTCTTCCCTTCGTACTCAAGCTCCATCAGTTTCTCTATGCTTTAATCCCACCACCAACCCTCACCACCAACTCAACTCCCACCACCAACCCGGATTCTCACCACCAACCCACCACCACAAACTCAGCGCCCTGCCGCGAATATTTCCTTGGCGCGGTTGACAGCCTCGTCTGTGGGCTCGGGCGTGTTTTCGAGCGGATTTTTCAGCCCAAGCTCCTTCCATTTGAAAAACCCGAGCCTGTGAAACGGCAAAACGTCTATGCGCTCAAAAATCGGAACCTCGCGCGTGAACTCTGCAACGGCGCGAATCCCTGCCTCGCCGTCGGTAATCCCGGGCACGAGCACGTAGCGCAACCATGCCTTTTTCCCGCGCGCGAGCAAGCGTCGGGCAAAGCGCAGCGTAGGCGCGAGCTCGCCCGCCGTGAGCGCCTTGTAAATCGCGGGATCGCCGGATTTGATGTCGAGCAAAACGAGATCGACGTCGTCGATCATTTCGTCGCTGACGCGGTCGCCGAGGGCGCCGGAAGTATCGAGCGCCGTGTGGAGCCCGTGCAACTTGCAACCGTGCAAAATTGCCCGCGTGAAATCCATCTGAAAAAGCGGGTCGCCGCCCGAGAGCGTAACTCCGCCGCCGCTCCCTTTCAAAAAATTTGCATAGCCGGCGATTTCGTCAACGAGTTCGCCCGCGCTCTGCTCCCGGCCGCGCCGCACAAACGAGGTGTCGGGATTGTGGCAATATTTGCAGCGCAGGCTGCAGCCCGAGAGAAACGCGATGAAGCGGACGCCCGGTCCGTCAACCGTCCCGCAAGTTTCCACCGAGTGCACGAGCCCGCGAACGTCTCGCCAGCATGATTTTTCGCCTGCCGTTTGTGGCAGATTTTCTTCGCCGGAGCCCTTGTTCGCGTCGTCCATTTGTTTTGCGTTTCTCGTGAAAGTGGCGGGAGCGGAGCGCCTTTCCGCGTTTCCGCGCCCGAAAAAAAACTCCGCCTGTGCCGTCTCGCGCCAAATCTCTTGCACCCTTTTTGGCAAGGTGGGCTTCAAACGCGCCCGGCTTTGCTTCCGCGTAAAACGCGGCTTGCGCTACCGTTCGCGGGGCGAATCCCTTAATCTACTCATAGGAAAAGAGCGTTTTAACGGAGGGTCGAACACTGCAGAGCTACTGAAATAATGCGTCCTGCGAATTTTCGTTCAAGCCAATTTTCGCGGCAAACGCGCGAGCCCGCGACAATCGTCAGCGCGCGCCGGTGAGCAGTTTCAGGCTCTTGGGCACCCAGCGCCGCAGGCAGTAGTAAATTCCGACCCAGATGAGCACTTCGAGTGCGACTTTCAGGAAAAACATCGCGATGATGCCGAAATTGCACTCGGGCAGGTAAATCGAATTTATCGCCCAATTAAACGGATCTGCAAAAAAACCAACCGTGTGGCCTGCGTAAACCATGAACACCGAGCCGGAGAGCAGCGCCGAAGCGCGAAACTTGCCGGCTGCGACGCCGAGGCTCGCCCAAAAAACGAGCGCTACGACGCCGACGAGAATGAATGTTTGGTGAATCCACCAATTCGCGGCGGAGCCCTGCGTCAGCGCGTCGGCGAGCAAAAGTATCGGGAACGCGATGGTCACGGGCGTGCCGATTTTTGCGAAGTCTGCAGTAAAATCGCGCCCGTGGATTGAGAAATATCCGCCCGCGCAGAAAAAGAAAATCGCGGCAGGATTGAGCCCTGGCGGTTGCAAGCCGCTGTAGGTAAACCAAACGACGCCGGCGGCAAAAACGAAAATTTTCCCAACCGTCTCGTTCTTCATGCAAAAATGCCAAATCGGCGAAAGCAGGCAGACGACAAACAGGTCGCGAATGAACCAAAACGGATAAATTATCGGGAACCAGAGATACTCGTTGTGCGCCGTGCAAAATATGTCGGTCAGCCGGAGCAGAAAAAGATTTCCCTCATAGGGCGGAACCGGCGACAACACGCGCCTGTTGAGCTCGACATATGCAATCGCCAAAAGGCTCCACACCAAAAACGGAATGACGATCGTGAAAATCCGCGAGCGAATTTTCCTTTTGTAAAGCGCAAAACACCAATCGGCATTTTTGAAAAACAAAAAGCCCGCCATGAAGAAAAACAGCCGCACAGGCAACTTGGAAATTCCCCATTGCACAAGCCCCTGGCAGGCAAATTGCGCCGCCGGAAAATCCGCGAGCCGCGCCGGATCAAAGCCAAAATCGACGTGCGCAAAAACCACGAGCACGATGAGCGGGAAGCGCAAAAACGAGATGGTCTCGCTCAGGACTGAGTTGTCGCGGGGCATGATTTGAGAAGTTGGAAAAAATGCGTTCCCACGAGAGACTTTCGCGGGAACGCACTTCTACATGAATTTTTCGAGACCTTGCGATTACGCCTTGTTCGCGGAGCCGAGCACGTTGCAGATTTTGTGCATGTAGAGCTTTTTGAGCTCGTCGCGCGCGGGTCCGAGGTATTTGCGGGGATCGAATTCCGCCGGCTTCTGCGTGAAGACCTGGCGGACGGCAGCCGTCATCGCGAGGCGACCGTCGGAATCGATGTTGATCTTGTCAACGCCGAGTTTGGAAGCTTCGCGGAGCTGGTCTTCCGGAATGCCGACTGCGGCGACGAGTTTTCCGCCGTTTTCGTTGATGATCTTGACGTATTGCTGCGGGACGGACGAAGAGCCGTGGAGCACGATCGGGAAGCCCGGAATGCGCTTTTCGACTTCTTTGAGAATGTCGAAGCGGAGCGGCGGCGGAACGAGAATCCCGTCGGCGTTCTTCGTGCATTGCTCGGGGCGGAATTTGTATGCGCCGTGCGAGGTGCCGATCGAAATCGCGAGAGAATCGACGCCCGTGGATTTGACGAATCTTTCGACGTCTTCCGGGTCGGTGTAGTTGGAGTGCTCGTGCGAGACTTCATCTTCGATTCCCGCGAGAACGCCGAGTTCGCCCTCGACTGTCACGTCGTATTTGTGCGCGTATTCGACGACCTTCGACGCGAGAGCGACGTTTTCGTCAAACGGAAGCGCGGAACCGTCGATCATCACGGACGAGAACCCGAAATCGACGCAGGATTTGCAGAGTTCAAAGGAATCGCCGTGGTCGAGGTGGAGGACGATCGGGACGTTGAAACCGAGTTCTTTCGCATACTCGCAAGCGCCCTGCGCCATGTAGCGGAGGAGCGTCTGATTCGCGTATTTGCGCGCGCCGCTGGAGACCTGGAGGATCACCGGCGACTTGGTTTCGACGCAAGCCTGAACGATCGCCTGCATCTGTTCCATGTTGTTGAAGTTAAACGCCGGAATCGCGTAGTGGCCGGCATGTGCCTTCTTGAACAATTCCCTTGTATTAACCAAACCGAGTTCTTTGTAGGATACCATAATTTTTTGCTTTGGAATTAAATATGCGCATTGAAAATCCCCGCGCGGCGAAACGCAAACGCGTTTTTACGAAAAGGCGCCGCCTCAGTCGTCGAATGTTTCCTTGACATAGTTATCCGAGAGCCCGCGCGCGGTGCCCCAAACTTCAAAGAGTTTGAACGTCGAAATCGCGGGGCGCGCGCCGCTCCTGCGCCGAATTTCCGCGCCGACGGAGAAGCAGAATTTGAGCTGCTTGTAAATCCTCGCGTAGGCTCGGCCCATGCGGACGTAGCCGTCGTAAATCGTGGAAGAAGTGGAGCCCGCGCCCTTCACGCCCGTAATCCGCATTCCGCGCCCGTTGAACAATTCCTCGTCGCCCGCGACGCGCACGTCGATGCACACGAAATTCACGTCTCCGCAGGCGTCTGCGAGTTTGTCGATTTCCTTGGAAAGCGTCCCGCCGCGCAGTTCGTGGCGCGAAATGTAGCGCGCGCCTTTTATCCGCGTGCCGATCGGTGCGAGTTGGAAAAGTTCGCCCGCGCCCAAAATTTTGTCGCCATAGTGGAAATTGAGTTTCGAGAAGAGCTTGCCGTCGGAGACCGCCGTGTCATCTGCCCAAATCAATTCTTCGAGCTTGCGCTCGCCGTCGCCCTTCACTTTCACAAAATCCTTTTGAATGACGGAGTGAATCCGCCCTTCCTTGCGCCCGGGAAGCCGCGACCACACGACCTCGTATTCGTTCCCGCCGACAAATTCCTGCGCCACGGCGTCGTCGTGATTCGCCTCCAACCACGACCTCAGGTGGTTCGCCGAGCGCACGACGCAGACGCCTATTCCGCCCTCGCCGAGATCCGGCTTCAGCACGCACGGGAAATCGATTTTTTCGCGCTTCAAAATTTTCAGCGTCGCCGCCCAGCGCGCGTCCAAATCCTTTTCTGCGGGCACGAAAACGGTCTTCACTCCCACCGCGCTGTCGCCGACAAAGCTCCGATACGTCTCAAACTTCGAGCCGCCCGGGAATCCGCAGAGTTTGCCCAAGCCCGAAGACGCGAGCGTGAAGACCGTGAACGAGCGATATCGCAGCGAAAGCCATATGTATTGAAACGAAACGGGAAACGCCAAGATGAAATGCGGCCAAAATTCGTGGCGCGTTATTTGCCGCCGCAACATGACGTGGCGCCGACGCCCGCGCCATGTGAACGCGGGGAAAATGTAGTGAGTTGCCAAATACAAAACGACGATGACGCCGATGACGATCCACGCCGCCGCATGGTGCCATTCCTTGAATTGTTCGATCACGCCGGCGCCGACCTTTTCCGCAATCAAAATCAGCGGCGGTGTCCAAAGCGCTGCGGCGAGGAAAAACAGGAAAATCAGCTTGTGCCAATTCAGGCGCATGATTCCGGCAGCGATAAACGTCGGCACGCGCGAGCCCGGAATAAAGCGCGACGAAACGATGAGCGCCAAGCCCTTCGGATTTTTTGAAAAGCGCTCCGACATCTCGTCGATCTGCTGCTCGGACACAAACCATTTCAGCGGCGGCTTGCGCAGAATCGGGCGACCGAGAAAACGGCCGATCATGTAGAGCGACAAATCGCCGATGAAAATCCCGATGAGGCACGCGAGCATCGCCGGCACAAAATCGACGAGCCCCTGCGCGACGAGCAAGCCTGCGGCGAGGCACGTCGGATCTTCCGCAACAAAGGTGCACACCAAAATCATCAGCATGAGCACGATGACGCGCGAGCCGTTTGCAGATTCAACCGGCGGGTAAGGCAAATCCGCCTCGGGCACCGCGCGCGACATTTTTTGCACGCCGTCGGGCGCGGCGAGTTTCGCGAGAAAGCCGTTGTAATAATCCGCGAGCATCGCCGGATCGCGCCGAAAAACGCTGTGACCGCCCGCGACAAAATGCGTCTCCGCCTGCGGCGCGAGCTTGCGCGTGTATTCCGCCGAAGTGAACGGCGAAACCCAGTCGCTCCTGCCGTGCGCGAGGAAAAGCGGCTTGTTCCACTCGCGCAAATAGCCCTTCAAATCGCTGATGTCGGAATCCCACAAAATGCGCGCATACGCCTTGTTCACGTTGCCGTAATCGAGCAAGCCGAAGTGCGGAATCACGTCCTCGACAATTTTGAAAAATCCGAGGTGAAACGTGTAAACGATCTTGTTGACGATGTGGTTCCCGAGAAGCTCAAATTCCTGCGCGCCGACAGACGACACGAGCGCGAGAGAATCGACGCGCTCCGGCTGCTGGTGCGCCATGAAAATCGCAACGCCGCCGCCGAACCCGACGCCGAGCACGTTCGCGTTGTCAATCCCCAAAACGTCCATCAGGGAAAAAAGCGTGCCCGCCGTCGCTTCGACCGAGTAGTCATCGACGACGCGCGTCGTCGCCCCCGCGCCGGGCAAATCCGGCACGATGACGCGCCGCACGCCGCGCGCAACAAGCTCCCGCGCGAGCGGATACAGCGACTTGCCGTCGTCGCCGAGCGCGTGAATCAGCAAAACCGGAGCCTCGACAAACGGGGATTCCGCCGCGATGTCGTCGGCAAAATCCGGCGTTATCGCCACCGCAGACTTCGTCGTTATCTCCGCCGCCGGCATTCGCATTCTCGCCGGAGAATTTTCGCCCGCAGCAAGCGGCGCGGAAAACTCCGCATACGCGACGGCAACGGGCTTCGACGTCTCGACGAGCTTGGAAACATAAACGCCGTTGACGCGGGCTTTGCTGCGCCTCAGCGCCCTGTCGGAAACGCTCGTGGAAAGCGATTCCTCAAAGACGCTTTCCACGCTGAAACTCTTCGCGACGGCGACGCGCTGCTCCGGCAAAGGCTTGGGCTGCATGGGCGCCCAACTGCGGACGCAATACGAGACAAAAATCAACGCCACGAGTACGAATACCACTCGCCAACGCATCGGCAGGCGCTGCCAGAGATTTTTTTCGTAAACAGTTTTCGGCGGCATGAAACAAATTATTTGTGCGCACAAAATTATCCTGTTTTTGCGCGAGCGTGAACGGAAAAATTATCTCCGCGCAGCGCAAACAGGCTTCAACGATAGTAAAACCATATCGTCGTGGTTTGCTCGTCGCCGAGGCGCTTCGTCATGTCTTCGCTCCACTCCTCATATGGCGCGCGAGATTCAATCGCGTCCTGACACGCATAAACAGCGGCTTCCGGCGCGTCCGCGCGCAAGATTTCGGCAGATTTTATCGTCCCGTCGGAATTCAGGCAAAAGCGCACGCAGACAGCGCCGCGCACGTGCACATCGCTCCGCCGGCAAGTCACATACCACGCCGCCTCAATTGCCTCGAGCATGCGCTGCGTGTAGTCGCCAAACTCGCTGAATTGCGCGTCAAGCGCCACCGTGCCGATCTCGTTTGTCGCGGTGTTCGACTTCATCGTCAGCGTTTTCAGCCCCGGAGGCGGCGCAATCGTCTCTCGCGGCTGCGGGTCGGGAACCGCGTCCTCCGTGCTGTTGGCGGGCACCTCCGTGTCGCCGAGCGCGACAGTGCCGTCGTCAAACGTGGGCACCTCGATCCCGAACTCCTCCTCTTTGTCGTCGAGCCCCTCGCGCCTGTCGTCGGTGTTTTCCGAAGGCGTTTCCGAATCGCTCTCCGATTCCTCCTTTGCGAAACGCAATTCGCGCATGTCGGGCGGCAACAATTCTCGCGGCAACACCTCCTGGTCAAACCCGCGCGAATCCAAGCTCTCGCCATCTACTGTCGGCGTCCGCGACCGCGTCGTCGGGTCGGGATCTTCCTGCGCCGCGCGCTGATTCGCCGCAGATTCGTTCTCCGTGTTGAGCGGCGGCATTTTCTCAGGCGCATTCGGGTTTACGGGCACAAACTTCGGCTTCTTGCGAAATTCTTCGGGTAAAAGCTCCTCGGGCACGACAACATCTTCCCGCTCCGCCACCTCCAACTTCGCGGGATCCGGAGAAATTCGCTTGAAAAAAACCAAGGTTCGCGGCGCAAGAAGCCACACGAGAACGTGAATCGCAACCGCAAGCAAAAGCGCCACAACAATGCGCTTCCACGAAATCCTCATGGAAGCCAAGGCGAACAACTCGCGCCAAACTCGCGCATTTGCCGGACTGACCATCGCGCGCGAGTTTGCCGCCGCAATTCGCCCCCGCGCAAGGGCTAAATTGTTGCGGGAACTCGGGTTGGTGGTGAATGGGTTGGTGGCGAGAAGCCGGGTTGGTGGTGAATGAGTGAGTCGGTGGTGAGACTTGGGTTGGTGGTGGGACTTGGGTTAGTGGTGGCGGCAAAGCTCCGCAGGGGTTGTCACTCGGATTTGTTCGGGACTAACGTCCCTCACGATTGTGGTGGCGGGTTGGTGGTGAGACGCGGATTAGTGGTGGGATTTGGGTTAGTGGTGAGAAATTTGGTCTGTGGTGAGAGATTATGGCGGGATGGTGGTGGGAAGGTTTGTTGCGGCGGGTTGGTGGTGGCAACACCTCGCGCACACAGTGCGCGATTCTCCCGCTAAGTTAGCGGGAGGGGACCGCGTTAGCGGTGAGGG
>JAJPZB010000032.1 GCA_021204635.1 Opitutia bacterium
TTCTCCCGCTAAGTTAGCGGGAGGGGACCACGATAGTGGTGAGGGAGTGTGTTGTTTGAACGTCGCCTGACTTCGCTCCCCACCACCAACCCAACCGCCACCACTAACCCCTCCGAAAAAAACTGCCACCAACCCAAATTTCACCACCATCCCGAATCCCCGCCACAAACTCTCCCACCACTAACCCGCCACCACCAACCCGCGACCACGAACCTGTGTGGCGATAAAGAAAGATTGCGCCGGCAAATGCGTGAATTTAGCGTTCACAGAACATATGCCCGCAGATGAAGAACAGAAAAAGCCTCTGACAAAAAAACTCTCGGCGAGCGGGATTTTCGCGCCGATACAAGATTCTCTCGCGGAATTGGACGAATTTTTGGAAGGGCAGATTTCGCAGTTCTCGCCGGTGACGCGCCCGCTCGTGAAGTACACATTGTCGCATCGTGGCAAGCGTTTGCGCCCCGCGCTCGTTTTTTTCTCGGGCATGCGCGCCGACGGCGTGGCGGAGAAAAACGTCATAACGGGCGCCGCAGTTGTTGAGCTGATTCACTTGGCGACGCTCGTCCACGACGACATTCTCGACGCCGCCACAATCCGCCACGCTTCGCCGACGCTCTTCGCGAAATACGGCGCGCACACTGCGGTTTTGCTCGGCGACGCGATTCTCGCGCAGGCGCTGCAACTCGCCTCGGCGTTTGATTCCGCCGAGCTTTGCCGCGCAATTGCCGTCGCGACGCGGAAAATTTGCGACGGCGAAATTTGGCAGACCACGGAGCGCGGCAATTCCGAGCTCTCGCTGGAATCTTATTTCCAGATAATCCAGATGAAGACCGGCGAGCTCTTCGAGATTTCCGCATTTCTTGGCGCGACGCTCGGCGGCAACGGCGCGGAATACGGCAAGGCGTGCGCGGAATTTGGCAGGAGAATCGGGCGCGCGTATCAGATTTTCGACGACTTGGTCGATTTTCTCGGCACCGAAGATTCCATTGGGAAAACGCTCGGCACGGACTTTGCGAGCGGGAAATACACGCTGCCGATGATTTTGTTCTTGCAAAAAAAATCGCCGCAACAACGCGCCGAAATTTCCAAAAAAATCGCCTCGGGTTTGTTGTCGATTTCGGAGCTTTCTGCGGAAATGCGCGAGGCGGGAACGTTCGCGGAATCGAAGAAATTTTTCGACGAGGAATGCCGCGCCGCCGTCGCCGCTGTTGCACCGTTTGAGAATTTTCCGGGGACTGCGGGGCTCGTGGGTGTCGCGAACTTTGTCGCGGCGCAGGTGGAAAATTTCTTCGCGGCGGACTGAGATTGTCGCCGCGCGGGAGAGGCACGAATGTTCGGCAATTCGGGAGAAATAACGTCGCGAGAGATGCTCGCCGCCGCGATCATCGTCGTGGCGGGCGGGTTGGTGGTGGCGGCGATCGTGCTGTTGTCGTGAGCCGCCGGTTTTTCTGCGCGGGAAACTCGCCGCCACAATCGCGGGAACGGGTTTGTTGTCGGGGCAAAATTTTGTCGCAAAACTCTGCGGGAACGACATTCTTTTTTGCCGAAAATTTTTAAAACTCTCAAATCAATGGCTACGAAACTTTACATCCCAGGACCCACGGAAGTACTTCCGGAAATTCTCGCGGAAATGAGCCGCCCGATGATGGGGCATCGCTCGAAAGCCGCGTCGGAATTGCAGCGGCGCATTTCCAACAATCTGCGCCGGATATTGCTCACGGAGAACGAAATTTTGCTCTCCACGTCGTCGGGGACGGGGCTCATGGAAGGCGCGGTTCGCTCTTGCACGGCGAAGCGGGCGGCGATTTTCTCCGTCGGCGCCTTCGGGAAAAAGTGGTTCAAAATCGCGCGCGGCAACGGCGTGGAATCCGACCTCATCGAGAGCGAATTTGGCCAGCCGACAACGCCGGAGATGGTTGACGCCGCGCTCTCCACGGGGAAATACGACACGATCTGCGTGACGCACAACGAGACTTCCACCGGCGTGCAAAACCCCGTCGAGGAAATCGCCGAAGTTTTGAAAAAATATCCCGACGTCGTTTGGTGCGTCGATGCCGTTTCCTCCGCCGCCGGAGCGAAAATCGAGACGGACAAACTCGGGATCGACGTCCTCGTGACATCGACGCAGAAGGCGCTCGCGCTGCCGCCCGGGATGGCGATTTGCACGCTCTCGAAAAAGGCGTATGAGCGCACGGCGACGGTGAAAAATCGCGGCTGCTATTTTGATTTGCGCGACATCTACGACGTGATCCAAAAGAAAGATTACCAGTACACGAACACGCCGTGCATTTCGATCATGTTCGCGATGGACGTGCAATTGCAGCGAATCATGCACGAAGGCGTGGAAAATCGCTTCAAGCGCCACACCGAGATGGCGAAATTCGTGCGTGCGTGGGCAGACGAATATTTCTCCGTTTTCGCGAACAGGAATTACCTTTCCAACACGCTCACCGTTATCTCGAACACGCGCGGGATCTCTGTCGCAGAGCTGAACAAAAAATTGCAAGAGCGCGGAATGCAGCTCGGAAACGGCTACGGCGACCTCAAGGAAAAAACCTTCCGCATCGCGCACATGGGCGAACTCACGCTCGACGATATGCGCGCGATAACGGAAAACATCGTCGATATTTTGAAGCTGAAATAAGGCGCGGCGGAAAGGGCGGTTTCGGCGATGAAAAAGCGCTTTATCACGATCGCGGTTGACGGAGGTGCGGCATCGGGAAAGTCTTCGACGTCGCGCGCTCTCGCAGAAAAATTCGGGCTATTGCACGTCGATACCGGCGCGCACTATCGGACGCTCGCGCTTTCGCTCTTGCGGCGCGGGATCGATTCCGTGGAGAAATTTGCGGGCGCGGAAGACCCGTTTGCCGACCTCGCGCTTGGGACCTGCGTGCGCGGCAACGAGGCGCGCATGAGCATTTCGGGAAGCGTGCCCGACGACAGCGAGATTCGCAACGACGCGGTGAACTCCGTGGTCTCGCAATTTGCCGCAATCCCGCAGGTGCGCAAGTTTTTGTTTGACTACCAGCGCGGGCAAGTCGCCGTCGCGCGCGACAACAATTTCGCGGGATTGGTCATGGAAGGGCGCGATATCGGCTCGAATATTTTGCCCGACGCCGACTTGCGGATTTTCCTCACTGCAGACGCCGCCGCGCGCCAACGCCGCCGCGCCGCCGAGGGGATTCCCGATTCCATTGCCGCGAGAGACAAATTGGATTCCTCGCGCAAGACTGCGCCTCTGACGCAGGCGGCGGGGGCGATTGTCATCGACAGCACCTTTCTCGATCTCTCGCAGGTCGTCGAAAAAATTTCGGAAATGATTCGCGAAAAACTCGCGGCGGAAGGCGAGTAAAACAATGGATCTCTTTACTGACAAATTAGCGTACTCAATCTTCTATCACTTCGCGCGCGCGTTCATGAACACGTTTGGGAAACTCGAAGTCTATGGGCTCGAAAATTTCCCGAAAGGCGGCTGCCTCGTCGCGAGTAATCACACGAGCTTCATCGACCCGCCGCTCGTCGGTTGCTGCATTCCGCAGGAAATGTTCTTTCTCGCGCGGAAGACGTTGCAGGATTTGCCGGTGCTCAAAAAAATTCTGCCGTATTGCAACGTGATTCCGATTGACAGAGATGGCGGCGGGGCGGACGTTGGCGCGTTCAAAAAAATGTTCAAGGTCTTGAAAGAAGGCCACTCGGTTTTGATTTTCCCCGAGGGAACGCGCAGCAAAGACGGCAAGCCAGGGAAAGCGCAGGGCGGCGCGGGCCTCATCGCGTGCAAGTCGCGCGTGCCGGTCGTGCCGGTCAGGATTTTCGGGTCGCACTTGGTGCTGCCGAAAGACTCGGTCATCCCGAAGTGCGCGAAGGTGAAAGTTTGCTTCGGCAAACCGATTTTTCCTGCGGAATTTGACCCTGGGAAAAATCACCCCGACCGCTTCCGCGAAGCCTCGCGCTTCGTGATGTCGCGCATTCTCGAAATAAAAGAGCCGCGCGTCTCGAAATATTGACGCACGGCAATTTGGCAAAAAATCTTGCAAAAACGACAGGCGCCCTCGCGAGAAGGCGCCTGCGTTTTCTAACTCTACTGACTAACTCTAATCTCTAATAACACTAAAACAAAAACTCAAACCTATCACTAACTATCACTGACTAACACTGACTTTGAAAATGAAGCGGAGACAGATTTGCTTTTTGTCTGAAAAATTTTCCGCGAATTATTTCGACATCTTTTCGATGAATTTTTTGACGCGCGAAAGCGTGCGCTCGCGCCCGATGAGCTCGAGAATTTCGTGAAGCCCGGGCCCGCCCGGCTGCCCCGAAACAGCGAAGCGCAGCGGCGAAAAATAGTCCGTCGCCTTCACTCCGTTTGCGGCCCCGAGCTTCTCGAAAATCGCGTCAATCGTCGCGGGCGCGACGTCCTGCGCGGCTTCCAGCTCCGGCACGAGCTCGCGGCAACGCGCCACGGGGTCGCTCTTTTTGCAAAGCTTCGCGTAGCCTTTTTCGTCGAGCGGAAATTCGTCGGTGAAGAAATAATTCACGAACGCGGGCAGGGTATCGAGCGCGTGCGCTTTGGGCTTGCACAGCGCGAGAACGCGTTGGATGTAGTCCTCGTTCGTCTTTTCGTCGATGACATTTGCCTCGCCGAGAACCGGCGCCGCGAGCCACGCGAACGATTCGTCCGGCAGCGCGCGCAAATATTCCTGATTGAAAAACGCCATTTTGCGCTCGTCGAAACGCGCGTTTGCCTGATGGACGTCGCACAAATCGAACTGCTCGATGATGTCTTCGATCGGCAAAATTTCGCGCCCGTCCTTCGGCGTCCAGCCCAACAGGCAAAGGAAATTCCGCACTGCGGCAGGCATGAAGTGGCGCGAGCGATATTCCTCGATCAGCGCGCCGCGATCGCGCTTGGACATTTTGCCCGCGCCCTCCGTTTTCAAAATCAGCGGAATGTGCGCAAACTTGGGCGGCTCGACGCCAAACGCCTTGTACAACTCGATGTGCTTGCTCGTGTTCGACAAATGGTCCTCGCCGCGAATCACGTGCGTAATCTTCATCGCGATGTCGTCAACGACGTTGACGAGGTGAAAAACCGGCTCGCCATTGCCGCGCACGATGACGAAATCGCGGTCCTCGGCGCGCTCGACACGCCCGCGAATCACGTCGTCGATGACGACCGGCGTCGCGTGAACGCGCTCGATTTCCTTCTTCAAAAAATCGTCATAAACAGTCTCGCGCTCGCCTTCGAGGCGGAACCAAATCGCGCCGTCTTTCTCGTATGCGCGCCCTTTGTCCATCAGCTCGCGCACTTTTTCTTTGTAAAATTCGCCGCGCTGCGACTGGAAATACGGACCGAAATTGCCGCCGACCTCGGGGCCCTCGTCCCAATCCATTCCGAGCCAGCGCAGGGATTCGAGAATCACGTCGAGAAATTCTTTCGTGTTGCGTTCTTTGTCGGTGTCCTCTATGCGCAGGACGAATTTTCCGCCGACGTGGCGCGCGTAAAGCCAGTTGAACAGCGCCGTGCGGGCGCTTCCGATGTGAAAAAAGCCCGTCGGGCTCGGTGCGAAACGTGTGCGAACTTCACTCATGTTTTTGCGTCAATGCTTCAGGCAAGAAAATGCCGTTCCCGCCCTTTTTGCAAAAAGAAAACTCCCGCGTTCGCGCCTCGCCGCTGCCCGCTTTTGCGCGCAGATTTGCCGGCGTCTGCGGCTTGCAATAAATTCGCTGGCGGGTTTTTCTCGTGCGAATAGTCAACTTTTTAATTAATTTTTTCACGCAAATGGGCAGCACATTCGGAAAAATTTTCCAAATTTCCACCTTCGGCGAGAGCCACGGGAAGGGCATCGGCGTCGTCATCGACGGTTGCCCGCCCATGCTCGAAATTTCGCCGGAAGAAATTCAGCGCGAACTCGCCCGCCGGCGCCCCGGGCAGAGCGAACTCTCCACGCCGCGCAACGAAGCCGATTGCGTCGAAATTCTCTCCGGAGTTTATCGCGGCAAAACCACGGGGACGCCCATCGCGCTCTTCGTCGCCAACGTCGATCAGCGCCCCGCAGCATATGCAAAAATGCGCGAGCTCTTTCGCCCCTCGCACGCCGATTTCGCCTACGCGCAAAAATACGGAATTCGCGACCCCGACGGCGGCGGCAGAGCTTCCGCGCGCGAGACGATTGCCCGCGTAGCTGCGGGCGCGATTGCCAAGAAAATTCTCGCGCAGGTTTGCGGCTGCGAGTTTTCGTGCTACGTGGAAAGCGTCGAAAAAATCGCGATGCCCGCGAGCGACGAATTTTTCCCGCAGAAAAAAGTTGACAGCGCGCCAATCCGTTGCCCCGACCCCGCGACTGCGGAGAAAATGTCGGCGCGGGTGCGGGAAGCAAAAGCCGCCGGAGATTCCGTGGGCGGGACGATTCGCTGCAAGATTCGCGGCGTGCCCGCAGGTCTCGGCGAGCCGGTTTTCGACAGGCTCGAAGCCGATCTCGCGAAAGCAATGCTCTCGATTCCCGCAACAAAGGGTTTTGAAATCGGCAGCGGATTCTCGGGGACGAAAATGACCGGCTCGCAACACAACGACGCGTTCGTGCTTCGCGACGGCGCCGTGCGCACCAAGACGAACAATTCCGGCGGCGTGCAGGGCGGGATTTCAAACGGCGAAGAAATAAATTTCCGCGTGGCGTTTAAGCCGACGCCGACGATCGCGCAGAAGCAACAGACGGTTGACACCGCCGGCAACGCGAGCGAAATCGTCGGGACGGGCAGGCACGACCCGTGCGTGCTCCCGCGCGCCGTGCCGATTGTCGAGGCAATGGCGGCGCTCGTTCTCGTGGATCATTTGTTGCGGCAACAGGCGACAAACATTTTGAAGCCACCACAAACCCCTGCCGCAAAATCGCGATGAGCAAGGTTTACATTTTTCTCGGCACGGCAGGTTGCGGCCGCCGGCGACTTATCGCGCAACTCATCGAAGAAGGGCTCGCGGCAACAACGACGACGCTCTACATCGCCGAGCCCGAGCGCGATGCCGAGGCGGAGAAGATTTTCGCAACAATCTCGGGGCTCGATGTCGCGTCGTGGAAATTTGACGACGACAGTGGCAACATTGTTGCCGCCGCCACAAACTCAGAGAACGTGATCTTGCTCGCAGACGGCGAGGACGACCCCGTCGATCAGATGGAGGCGTTTGCCGCGCTCGTGGAGCGCAGACCGGAGTGGAAGGTGGTGAGGGTTGCAACTGTTGTGGACTGCTCCCTCGCGGCAGGTGTGCCCGAGAGCGCGGAGTGGTTTCGCGCGTGCATTCACTTTTCGGATGTCGTCTTGCTCGCCAACCGCGACAATGCCGGCAATGCGTGGGTGAAAAATTTTCAAGACACCTACAAAAAAGAATGCTTCCCCTGCATTTTCATTCTCGTGAAAAAGGGGAAAGTCGATAACCCCGCCCTCGTGCTCGACGACACCCCACGACGCTTGTCGATGATTTTCGACGACCAAGACCCAATCGACGACATCGAGTTCGACGAGGAAAATTTGCCCGAGGAACCGTTCGACCTCGTGAGCCCGCCCGACCCGTATTTCGCGACAACAGACGCCGGGGACCGCAAAATCGTCCTGCCCAAGACCGGCGACCTCCTCGCGGCGTGGGACAAAATCCGCCCTCACAACAACGCAAAGTGAAGAGCCGGGTTGGTGGCGGGGATTTTGGCCAGTGGTGGGGATTGTGGTAGGAATGGGTTGGTGGTGGAATTTGGCTTAGTGGTGAGAGGGTTGGTGGTGAAACGGGTTGGTGGTGGAGGTCGGGTTAGTGGTGGCAACAATCTCGCGCATGCAATGCGCGATTCTCCCGCTAAGTTAGCGGGAGGG
>JAJPZB010000189.1 GCA_021204635.1 Opitutia bacterium
CGCCCGCCCTTGACCGCCTTGATGGTCGCGGGAATGTCGTCGGACACCGTCCCCGATTTCGGGTTCGGCATCAAACCACGCGGACCGAGAACGCGCGCGACCTTGCGCACATCCTTCATAGCCGCCGGTGTTGCGATGGCGACATCGAATCCGGTCCAGCCCGAGGCGACCTTTTCGATCAAGTCTGCGAGACCCGCGGCCTCTGCTCCCGCGTCGAGAGCCACCTGCGCGTTTTCCGTGAAGACGATGACGGAGACCTTCTTTCCGCTCCCGTTGGGGAGGGAAACGGTTCCGCGCACCATCTGAGATGACTGCCTCGGGTCAACGCCGAGGCGGGCACTGATTTCCACCGTCTCGTCGAACTTGGCTTTCGGCATCTTCGCGAGCAATTCCACCGCCTCACTCACGGGGTAGAATGCCTTCAAATCGCCGACGGCTTTGTTCGCCGCGAAACGTTTTGATTCTTTCTTTTGCATTGTTTTTCGACTTTTGTCTCCTGCGTAATTGCAGTAAATCCGAGCTTATCCGACGACCTCGATTCCCATCGAGCGGGCTGTTCCCTCGATCATGCGCGCAGCCTGAGCCGCGTCCATCGAGTTGAGGTCTTTCTTTTTGATCTCGACGATCTCGAGAATCTGCTTGCGCGTGACCTTGCCAACCTTGTCTTTGTTGGGAACTCCCGAGCCGCTCTCGATTTTCGCCGCTTTTTTTAGGAGGACGGAAGCCGGAGGCGTCTTGAGGATAAAGGTAAAGGACTTGTCTTGATAAACCGTTATCACGACCGGCAAAATCATGCCGGCCTGGTCTTTCGTGCGTGCGTTGTACTCTTTGCAAAACGCCATGATGTTCACGCCTTTTGCACCGAGTGCCGGTCCCACCGGAGGAGCCGGATTAGCCGCGCCCGCCGGAAGTTGGAGCCTGATTTCGCCTACTACTTTCTTTGCCATTTTTGGATTTCTTTAAAGGTATGGGGTTGTTCGATTTTAACTCTCGGTAACGCGCTCAACCTGCCAGAATTCGAGTTCGACCGGCGTCAACCGGCCAAAAATCGAAACAGAAACCTGCATCTTGCCACGCTCGTTATCAATGGATTCAACTGCACCAGTAAGATTCATGAACGGACCCTCGAGCACCTTGACTTCCTCTCCGACGGCAAACTGCGTCTTCGGGACAACTTTGCCCTCCGCCGCCTTAATCTGCTCCTGAATCTCGGCGATCTCCGCCGGTTTCAGGGCGACCGGCTTGTCGCGCCCGATGAAGTCTATGACGCCCTGGACATTGCGGATAAAGAACCACGGTTTGTTTATCAACTTGCCGTTCTCATCGTAGATGCGCGCGCACAAGAAGATGTAGCCCGGGTAAAGTTTGCGAACCCGCTTTGTCTTTTTTCCGTTCCTGACTTCCTGAACGAGTTCCGTCGGCATCAGAACTTCTTTCACGTAGTCCTGCAATCCCTCGATCTCGATGAATTTGTCGAGATACTTCTTAACTTTTTGCTCCATGTTCGAGAGCGTCTGGATTGCATACCACTTGAATCCGCTGCCTACGTCCTGTTCCATTGTTTGAGTCTGTGACTTGAAAAATGTTTCGTCCGATTATTGCGCCCAATGTTTGTCAGGCGCCGACAAGGTTGGTCAAAAATGAGATCAGGTTGTTCAGCGAGAGGTCGAACACAAATATGACGCAAGTAAGAAGGAGAACAGCGACGCAAACCACGAGCGTGTATTGCGCGAGTTCCTTTGGCTTGGGCCAAATCGACTTCTTGAAGACTTCCGAAAACATCTCTGTCCAGAAGCGCCGAATCCCGCCGATGAAACTGAATACTTTTGAAAACATTGTCTTATCTGGCAGGGCAGGAAGGAATCGAACCCTCATATGCGGTTTTGGAGACCGCTGTTCTACCGTTGAACTACTGCCCTGTTGACTGCGCACCGCAGAAACGACGCCGTCGTGCGACGATCGCTTCTGCGACAAGAAATCGGTTCAATTTATTTTACGATCTCAACGATACGACCAGAACCGATTGTGCGGCCGCCTTCGCGAATAGCGAAGCGCTGTCCTTTGTGCATAGCAACGGGCTTGCCGAGCTCGATGTTGATCTCGACGTTGTCGCCGGGCATGACCATTTCCGTGCCCTGCTGGAGGGTGATGATGCCGGTGACGTCGGCAGTGCCGAAGAAGAACTGCGGACGATAGTTCGAGAAGAACGGCGTGTGGCGCCCGCCCTCATCCTTCGTCAGGACATAAATCTGAGCTTTCGCGACGGTGTGCGGCGTAATCGAGCCCGGTTTCGCGACGACGTGGCCGCGCTGGACCTGATCTTTTTCAACGCCGCGGAGAAGGATTCCGACGTTGTCGCCGGCGACGCCTTCATCGAGGCTCTTGCGGAACATTTCAACGCCCGTGACCGTGGATTTGAACGTCGGCCCGAGACCTACGATTTCAACTTCCTCGCCGACCTTGATTTTCCCGCGCTCGATACGACCGGTGGCAACCGTGCCGCGACCAGTAATCGAGAAGACGTCCTCAACAGACATCATGAAAGGTTTATCGACCTCGCGAACCGGCTCCGGAATCTCGCTGTCGAGAACGTCCATGAGCTCGGAAATCGCCTTGAATCCGGCGCCGTCTTTGTTGCCGGCAGCGGCGTCAGCGAGAGCCTGCGTCGCGGAACCGCGAACGATCTTGGCATTGTCGCCGTCGAAATCGTATTTCGAGAGAAGGTCGCGAACTTCCATTTCGACGAGCTCGAGCAAATCCGGGTCGTCGAGAAGGTCGCACTTGTTCAGCCAAACGACGATTTTCGGCACGCCGACCTGGCGGGCGAGGAGAACGTGCTCTTTGGTCTGCGGCATGGGTCCGTCAGCAGCGGAAACGACGAGAATCGCTCCGTCCATCTGTGCTGCGCCGGTGATCATGTTTTTGACGAAGTCGGCGTGACCGGGGCAGTCAACGTGCGCATAGTGACGTTTGTCGCTCTCGTATTCGACGTGAGCGGCAGCAATAGTCACGGTCTTGGTCTCGTCGCGGACCGTTCCGCCTTTCGCGATATCCTTGTAGGACTTCACTTGTGCGAGCCCCTTGCAGGCCTGCACGGCGAGAATAGCGGCAGTCGTCGTCGTTTTGCCGTGGTCGATGTGACCGATCGTGCCGACGTTGACGTGCGGTTTCGAACGAACATAGGTTTCTTTTGCCATAGTTTTGTGTGTGTTTGTTATTGATTGTGTATGAAATTGTTAAATGGAGCCCCCGAGCAGACTTGAACTGCCGACCTCGTCCTTACCAAGGACGTGCTCTACCGACTGAGCTACAAGGGCCTTTCAAGCGCCCGTCGCCATCCGGCAAGCGAAAGAAAAGGAACGTAGATAATTGCACTTTCAGAAAAATAGTCAACACATTTTTTTCTCATCGCCCTACAGACAAGGAGAAAACGCCATTCCCGCGCAAATTCCGCAGCGCCCATTCGCGCACTTCCGCAACTGCGGCAGCATCAAAATCCGCGTCCCCCGACGACTGCACGATGACGAATCGCCGCTCCTCCGGCTCGCCGTAGCACTCTATTTCCACGGGCGCGGGAAGCATTCTGCCGTCGCCCGCAGGAATCGGCGCGAGTTCCGCCTCGCCGACGAGCGCGCCCCCGTCGTCGTAAATCTGCAAAATCGTCCTTTTCCGCGCCCCCGCGGGGATTCCCTGCTCGCTCGCCGCCTCGCCGAAAGTCCTTGTCTCGCCCCAATTCAAAACGGAATCTCGTAGCGTCGCAAAGCTCGGCAACTCAAAATCGCCCTGCTCTATGCCGCCGACCGGCGAATCGCCGAGGACGGAAATCCGCCCGAAGCCCGGAAATTCCTCCGGCGCAATTTCCAATTCCTGCGCGAGGCCGATTTCCTTCGAGTTGTGCTCCGTGGGCAAAAACAACGGCTCGGAATCCCGCAAACTCTCCTGCTCGTTCAGCCTCTCCACCACGCGAAAAGACGCGCCCTCGTCGAGATTGCGGCGCGGCAGCGAAAACTTCGGCGCGGTGAGAACCGCAACTGCGCCGAGCAACAGCGCCGTCCCGACAATCGTCCACAAAAGCAGCGGCGTAAACTGCTTCCTGAAAAGACGATATGCCAAGGCGGAATCTGCCATGCGGGTAAAGGCACATTTTCTCCCGCGCCGCCCGTTTTTGCCACCAAAAAATCAATTTGACTATTTGCCGCAAAAACGATTCCTTTACTGCTCCTTTTGGCAATTGGAGAGATGACAGAGTGGCCGATTGTGCCTGACTCGAAATCAGGTGTGCCGCAAGGCACCGGGGGTTCGAATCCCTCTCTCTCCGCCATTAACTTTAATTTGCGCGCCGCCCGCCGGCATTTTTATCGGGGCAAAAAGGCGGCTTCCGGCAATTGTGCAAAGAAACGAATTGACGCGCCGGCGCCACACCATCAAAAAGGCGGCAAAAAACACGGGCGCTACAATTTCAACGCCCTGCGGCAAACGGAAAACCTCCCTTTGCCGTCGCAACAATCGCATTAAAACAAACTCAACGTGCTGACAAAAATCGACAGACCACAAACCCTGCGAAAAACGAAAGTCGCGACACAAAATCTCGGCTCACAGAGAAACCAATGCCCGCAAATCGCCGCAACAATGCGGTTTTGCGGGTTTTCCCGATTTGGCACAAAACGTGCAACGCTTGTACAGTAGATGAATAGTTCAGACAATTTCACCCCGCGTGCGAAAAAGGTGCTGGAACTCTCCGCAAAAGTTGCGAAGCGTTACGGGCAAGATCTCATCGGGACAGAACACATTTTGCTCGGCTTGCTGATTCTCAATCAGGGAGTCGCGATAACCGCGCTGAAAAATCTCGGCGTAAACACGGAAGCCCTTCGCAACTCGATGGAGTCCCATTTGTCGTCGGAAGCCCAAAGCAGACAAAGTTCGGCGACCACGCTGCCGCTCACACCCTGCGCGCGCCGCGTAATCGAACTCGCGAAAAAACACGCACGCAACCTCGGTCACAACTATCTCGGCACAGAGCACATTTTGCTCGGGATTCTCGCGGAAGGTCGCAACATTTCCGCTCAAGCATTGGGAAAACTCGATGTCACACTCGGCAAGGCGCGGGAGCAAATCCTCTCCATTTTCGGCGTCAATCCTCCCCGCCCGCCTCGCAACGAGCCCGAAGAATCCGCATTTCCCGAAATCTCCGAAATCTTGGGACAAAAAGATGACGACGATTTCCCGCCCGACATGCCGTCTCCGCGCGAGCGCGACAGAGAGCGCGAATCAATCGAAGGCGGGCGCAGCAGACCGGAAAGAATGACCGCGCTGAAAGCCTTTGGTCGCGACCTGACGGAAATTGCGCGCCGAGGCGAATGCGACCCCGTTATCGGCAGGAGCACCGAAATCCGCCGCGTCATACAAATCCTTTGCCGGCGCACAAAAAACAACCCCGTGCTCATCGGCGAAGCCGGCGTCGGCAAGACAGCGATTGTCGAAGGTCTCGCCATCGCGATCGCGGAAAATCGCGTGCCGGAAATTCTCGCCGGCAAGCGCATTGTCGCCATCGATCTCGCGCTGATGGTCGCAGGCACAAAATATCGCGGGCAATTTGAAGAGCGCATAAAACTCGTGATGGAAGAAATTCGCCGCGCGAAAAACGTGATTCTCTTCATCGACGAATTGCACACCATCGTCGGCGCAGGCGGCGCGGAAGGCTCGATGGACGCCGCAAACATCTTGAAACCGGCGCTTTCTCGCGGCGAAGTCCAATGCATCGGCGCCACGACGCTCGCGGAATACCGCAAATCCGTGGAGAAAGATCCCGCCTTGGAACGCCGCTTCCAAAGCGTGAAAGTCGAACCTCCGTCGCAGGAAGACACGCTGAAAATCTTGCAGGGAATTGCCCCAAAATACGAAAAGCACCATCGTTGCAAATACACGCCCGAGGCGATTCTCGCAGCCGTGCGCTACTCGGATCGCTACATCACGTCGCGAAATCTCCCCGACAAAGCGATAGATATTTTGGACGAAGCGGGCTCGCGCGTCAGAATTGATTCATTCGATCCGCCGCAGGAAATCACTGCCCTCGACGAGCAAATTCAAAAGGCAATCGAGAACAAAAAATCCGCCTCGGAAAAAGAAAATTACGAGCTCGCCGGAAAATTTTACGAAGAGGAAAAACAACTCGTCGCGCAAAAAGACGAGGCGCTCGCAAAATGGCGGCAAACCCGCGAGCAAACGACAACGCCGGTCACGGAAGACCACGTCCTCGCCGTCGTCTCCGACTGGACCGGAATCCCGCTGTCGCGCATGGAAAGATCCGAATCGCAAAAGCTCCTCTCCCTCGAACGCGACCTGCAACAATCCGTCATCGCGCAAGACGAGGCGTGCACCGTCATCGCCCGCGCCCTGCGGCGTTCCCGCGCAGACCTGAAAGACCCGCGCCGGCCCATCGGCTCCTTCCTCTTCCTCGGCTCCACTGGCGTCGGCAAAACGCTCTTGGCAAAAACGCTCGCCGAAAAAATGTTCGGGCGGCAAGACGCGCTCATCCAAATCGACATGAGCGAATACATGGAGAAGCACACCGTCTCGCGCCTCGTGGGCTCGCCCCCCGGCTACGTCGGCTACGAAGAAGGCGGAATGCTCACCGAAGCCGTGCGCCGCAAACCCTATTCTGTCGTGCTCTTCGACGAAATAGAAAAGGCGCACCCCGACGTCGTTCAGCTCCTTTTGCAAGTGCTCGAAGACGGGCATTTGACGGATTCGCTCGGCCGCACGGTCGATTTTCGCAACACGATTTTGATAATGACGTCAAACGTCGGCGCGGAAATTCTCCAACGCAATGTTTCAATGGGCTTCGACACGGGTCTCTCTGCCGACGCAGATTTTGAAAAAACAAAGGCGCGACTGACCGACGAACTGAAACGCACGTTCAAGCCGGAATTTTTGAACCGCCTCACTGAAACCGTTTTCTTCCGCCCGCTGACGAAAGAAAGCCTGAAAAAGATTGCCGAAATCGAAATCGACAAGGTCGCAAAACGCCTCGCCTCGCACAACATCACCCTCGCGCTGAGCGACGCCGCAACGCAATACCTCGTCAACGTCGGAAGCGACGAGAAGTTCGGCGCGCGACCACTGAGACGCGCAGTTGAGCGCAACCTCGAAGATCCGCTCGCAGAAGAAATTCTGCGCTACGGAAGCGATCTCGCAGGCACAATCACGGTTGACGCAGGTCCCGACGGGCTCGTGTTCGCGCTCCCAACAAAGCCGACAGCCGAAAAAAGCGACGCCATCGGCAACGAAGAACCAGAGATTGTGGGCGCCGGCAAAACCACACGCAAAAAGCGCCTCCCCGTAGGCGAACGCTCCCGCCGCACAAGAAAATAAACGGGTTGGTGGTGAGATTTGGCTTGGTGGTGACAACAGTCTGCCACGACGATAAACCTGCCACAGAGATTGTTACACGGATTTGTTCGGGACTAACGTCCCTCACGGCTTTGTGGTGGCTTGGGTTGGTGGTGAGTTTGTCGTGGGTTCGGGGCGGCTTAGGTCTGTGGTGAAACTTGAGTTGGTGGCGAGATTTGAGTCGGTGGTAGGAATTGGGATTGTTGTGAGACTTGGCTTAGTGGTGAGTTTGTCGTGGGATTGTGGCAGCTTAGGTCTGTGGTAAAACTTGGGTTGGTGGTGGGAATTTGGGTCGGTGGTGGCGGGTTGGTGGCAGGAATTGGGATTGTTGTGAGACTTGGCTTAGTGGTGAGTTTGTCGTGGGATTGTGGCAGCTTAGGTCTGTGGTAAAACTT
>JAJPZB010000142.1 GCA_021204635.1 Opitutia bacterium
ACACACTCCCTCACCGCTATCGCGGTCCCCTCCCGCTAACTTAGCGGGAGAATTTCGCGCACTACGTGCGCTCTAATAATTACAATCCCACCCTGCCACCACCAACCCATTTTCACCACAGTCTCACCACAAACCCAATCGCCACCACTAACCCGCCTGCCAATTTCCGTGAGGGACGTTAGTCCCGAACAAATCCGTGTGACATCCCCTGCGGAACTTTGCCGCCACCTCCAAGCCCAATCGCCACCACCAACCCTGCCCTTTCCCCTTCTCACCACCAACCCGTGCCTTAGCGCGAGAAGTGGCGGTATTTTATGCGGTGCGGGTGGTCGTTGTCGTGGCCGAGGCGTTTGCGCAACTCGGCTTCGTAGGAGGAATAATTGCCCTCGTGCCAATAAATTTTTGAATCGCCCTCAAAGGCGAGAATATGCGTTGCGACGCGGTCGAGGAACCAGCGGTCGTGGGTGATGACGACGGCGCAGCCTGCGAAGGCGTTGAGAGCGTCTTCGAGCGCGCGAATTGTGTTGACATCGAGGTCGTTTGTCGGCTCGTCGAGCAAGAGTACGTTTGCGCCGCTTTTCAGGATTCGCGCGAGGTGCACGCGGTTTCGCTCTCCGCCCGAGAGGAGGCCGACGAGCTTTTGCTGTTCTGCGCCGGTGAAGCCGAATCTTGCCGCGTATTGCCGCGCGGGCACACGCGCTTTTCCGAGTTCCACGATTTCGTTGCCGTCGGAAATCACTTCCCAGAGGCGCTTCGAGTTGTCGAGCGCGTCGCGCAGCTGATTGACGTATGCGAGTTTCACGGTTTCGCCGAGCGTGAGCGTGCCGGCGTCGGGTTTTTCTTCGCCTGTGATAATTTTGAAAAGCGTGGTTTTGCCCGCGCCGTTTGGCCCGATTACGCCGACGATTCCGCCTGCGGGAAGCGTGAAATTTGCGTTCTCGAACAAGATTTTGTCGCCGTAGCCCTTGGTCAGATTTTTCGCGACGATGACCTTTTCTCCAAGCCTCGGGCCTGCGGGGATAAAAATTTCCATCGTCTTTTCCTGCGTGCGTTCGTCTTGCGCGAGCATTGCCTCGTATGCGCGAAGCCGTGCCTTGTTTTTTGCGAGGCGCCCGCTTGGCGACGTCGCAGCCCATTGGCGTTCGCGCTCCATCGTTTTTTGCCGCGCCGAGGCGACTTTTTCCTCGGAGGCGAGGCGCTTTTCCTTTTGCGCGAGCCACGAAGAATAATTGCCTTTCCACGGGATGCCGTAGCCGCGATCGATTTCGAGAATCCAGCCGGCGACGTTGTCAAGAAAATATCTGTCGTGGGTTATCGCGATGACGGTGCCTTTGTATTGGTGGAGGTGGCGTTCGAGCCAGTCTATCGTCTCGGCGTCGAGGTGGTTTGTCGGTTCGTCGAGCAGGAGGATGTCGGGTGCTTTGAGCAGGAGGCGGCAGAGTGCGACGCGGCGTTTTTCGCCTCCGGAGAGCGTAGATGCGAGCGCGTTTTCCTCGGGGCAGCGCAGCGCGTCCATCGCCATTTCTATGCGCGAATCGAGGTCCCATGCGCCGGCGGCGTCGAGTTTTTCCTGAATTTCGCCCTGCTCTGCGAGGATTTTTTCCTGCTCTGCGGGGTCGTCGGTTTCGCCGAGTTTCACGAATGTTTCGTCGTAGCTGTCAAGCAATTTCCGCGTTTCTGCGACGCCTTCTTCCACGCATTCGCGGACGGTTTTTGCGGGGTCGAGTTGGGGTTCCTGCTCCAAGTATCCGATTGAATATCCGGGCACGCACGAGACGCTGCCGTCAAATTGCTTATCGACGCCCGCCATTATCTTCAAGAGCGTGGATTTTCCCGAGCCGTTTACGCCGAGGACGCCGATTTTCGCGCCGTAGAAATACGATAACGAAATGTCTTTGAGGAGCGGCTTTTTCTCAAAGCTTTTTGAGAGCCGCGACATCGTGTAGATGATTTTTTCTTCTGCCATTTGCGCGCAATTTTTCCGCGAAAATAGGTGTGCGCCCCGACGCGACGCGAGGAAATTTTGGCGTGTGGCGCAGGCGTGGAAAAGCCCGCTCGTTTTGCGTACGGGAAAAGCAGATCGCAACTGCGGCAAAAATTTAGCGCTTGACAGAGCGTTTCCGCGCAACGGGTTTCTTCCCCGCCCCGCCGCGCGCCGGAGTTTTTTTCGGGCTCAGGCTCATGCGCGAATTTCCGCGCGAAACTGCGGTTGAAACGCCGCCGACAGTCTCGGATTGCTGGGCGGCAAAAAACGTCCGCTCCTGCTTCGGCTTGCCGACAAAATCGAATTTCACCGGCACGCCGCCGAGGTCAAATGCCGCGTAGAATTTCGACAGCAAAAAGCGCTCGTAGGAATCGTCGATTTTTTCTTCGGAATTGCAAAACAGCCGCACGCGTAGCGGTTTGTTGCCGGTCTGCACCGCATAGTAACATTTGAAGCGGCGGCCGCTGACCATGCGCGGCGGGTTCATCTCCATCGTGTCGTGCAACACGCGGTTTATCGCGCCCGTCGGAAGCTTTGCATTCAGCCGCGCGAAGAGCGAAACGGCTTCTTCGAGCATGGTCTCGACGCGGTATCCGTCTTTCGCGGACGTGAACAAAATTTTCGACCCTGGCAAGAAAAAAAGCTCTTTGCCGACGGCGTTGGCAAAGACGCGGCGAAAATCGTCCTCGCTCTCGTAGTCGCCGAAAGACTTTCCGGCGGCAAAGCGGCTCCGCGCCAAATCCCATTTGTTCACGACGACGATGAGCCCTGTGCCCGACTTTATCAGCTGGCCGGCGAGCTGTTTGTCCAACTTGGTCACGCCCGTCGTCGCGTCGATGATCAAAAAGCAAACGTCGGCGCTGTTGATTGCGTCGTCTGTTCTCAGCGCGGAGAAATATTCGAGCGAATCGAATTTGTTGCGCGCGCGGCGGCCGGCGGTGTCGATGAGATCGAAGCGGACGTGGTCGCCGGACTTTGTCGTGTAGTCGAGGCGGGATTTTATCGGGTCGCGCGTCGTGCCGGCGACTTCGCTGACGATCAGCCGCGCCTCTTTCAGGAGCGCGTTTCCAAGCGAGCTCTTGCCGACGTTTGGCCTGCCGGCGAGGCAAATTCTTATGGGATTGTCGCCGGCGTTTTCCCCCGCGTTGTCGCCGCTGTCGGCATCGGGGTTCGCGGGCCCGATTTGCGCCATGATTTCATTTTTCAAAAAATCGATGCCGCGATTGTGCTCTGCGGAAATCATCACGGGCGTCCCGAAACCGAGATTGAAAAAATCGCCCTGTGCCATTTTTCTCTCGTCGTTGTCAACTTTATTCACGGCGAGAATCACCTTTTTGTCGTAGCGGCGCAGGCGCTCGGCAACTTCGAGGTCGAGCGGCGTACAACCCTGCGAAACGTCGGTGACGAGGATGACGAGTTCTGCCGCCTGAATCGCGAATGCCACCTGCTCTTCCACCGCTTCCGCGATAACTTTCGGCGTGGAATCCTCGGTAAAAAGCCCGATGCCGCCGGTGTCCATCAGCAGATAATCGCCGTCGGCGACGCGCTCGGTTATCAAATCTCTGGTCACGCCAGGCATGTCGTGGACGATGGAAACCCTGCGCCCGACGAGGCGGTTGAAGAGGCGGCTTTTGCCGACATTCGGGCGACCGACTATCGCAACGCTGCGCGGAATCTCATTTTGCTTGGACATAAATTTGCCCCCGACTTTCGCAGATTGCGCCTCGCAAGTCGAAACGATTTTGCACGGTCAAAATTTGTACGGGCGGAGAAAGTAAATTCGCGCGCGCGGCGGCAAATTTTTGAAAACGGTAAGAGTTGCCCTGCCGAATTTTGCCCGAAATGTAGAAATAAAAAATGCCTGAAAAAGCGGAAAAAGTTTTGCGCAGAATTTTTTTTGAAAAAATTCAAAAAAACGGGTTGACAATTTTCAAAAATTGCAATGCATTTGAGGAACGTTATGGAAAACACCGATAATACACAGCAAATCGACAAAGAGCTCGAAGCGTTGAAGGAAAAACTTCTCGCTGACGCTCGCAAAAAAATAGAAAAAAAGAGCGAGGCACTGCGTGCCAAGATCGCCAAGCAGGTTGCGGCTCGCGCCGCCTGCGCCCAGAGCAAGGCCGAATTGAAGGCTAAGGCGCTGGAAGTCGTGGCGAAATCGGGCTTCAAAAACGCCGCCGAGCTCCTGCGGGCTATCACCCCCGCATTGCCGCTCTCGGATCGCCGGAAGCTCGGAGTAACCGCTCCAAAGCAAGCGGTCACACGCCGCGGCCCCGGCAAAGGATTGACGCCGGAAGAGCGCGCCGAGATCTACCGTCTCCGCCAAGAGGGGGCTTCTGCGAAAGAAGTCGCAGAAAGATTCCACCTCGCGGTAAACACGGTTTACAACATGGGCAAAAAGCCCCGCGAGCAATAATCCGCGCAAATAGAACTTCTACAAAAGTGAGCGACCTCCCGCAGGTCGCTCTCTTTTTTTAGTCTCCCCAAAACAAGAAATTAAAAATTTCCCAAGCAAAACTTTTCGCCCCATTAGAACAAGTGTTCAACCCGGAAGCCCCATATTTCCCGCAGATTTTCAGAAATTAAAATCCCTACCCTTTTCACATTTTATTTGTACGAGAGCGCTCTGTTGTTGTGAGATTTGGGTTGGAGGCACGGGTTAGTGGCGAAAGTTGGGTTGGTGGTGAGCGAGTCGGTGGTGGGAAGCGAGTCGGTGGTGAGATTGAGATGCTTGTGGCTGGTTAGTGGTGGAATTCCTCGCGCATTTATGCGCGATTCTCCCGCTAAGTTAGCGGGAGGGGACCGCGTTAGCGGTGAGGGAGTGTGTTCGTTGAACGTCGCCTGACTTGCTCTCCACCACCAACAACCCAAATCTCACCACCAACCCCTCCGAAATAATCTCACCACAAACTCCCGTGGCACTTGCCGCCACCACCAACCCGCCACCGACCACCGATCACTGTCACCGTGTGGAACTTTTGTTTGAAGCGGCGCGGGCGAGAGCGTAATCTCTGCGGGCGATGCACGATTTATCAAGAGGAAAAATTCTCGTAACGGGCGGCTCCGGTCTTATCGGGAGCGCCATTATCGCGCGGCTCAACGCGCTTGGCTTGGAAAACATTCTCGTCACCGACAAACTCGGCGAAGACCTGCGCTACCGCAATCTCGTCCCGCTGAAATTTGCCGACTACATGGAATATGAAGATTTCGAGGCGCGGCGCGCGGCGAACCCGAAGCTTTTCAGCGATGTCAAGACAATTTTCCACCTCGGCGCCTGCTCTGCGACGACGGAGAAAAATTGCACCTACCTCATCCATAACAATTACGAATACACGAAGTCGCTCGCGGCATGGGCGCTTTCCAACGGCGCGCGCTTTGTCTATGCGTCGTCGGCGGCGACATACGGGAACGGCGACAACGGCATGGACGACGAGCAGCCGATCGAGCCGCTGAAACCACTCAACATGTATGGCTATTCCAAGCACCTTTTCGACTTGCACGCGCTTCGCAACGGATATTTGCAGCAAATAACGGGGATTAAATATTTCAACGTTTTCGGACCAAACGAAAACCACAAGGCGAACATGGTCAGCATGGTTTTCCGCGCGTTTCACCAAATTCGCGAAACCGGCACCGTGAAACTTTTCAAAAGCTACAAGCCCGAATACGCAGACGGTTGCCAGAAGCGCGATTTTCTCGGCGCGAAAGAGGCGGCGGCGATAACCGTGCACCTCGCGCAAAACAAAGAGGCGACGGGGCTTTTCAACGTCGGCGCGGGAAAGGCGCGAACCTGGCTCGAGCTCGTGCGCCCGATTTTCAAGGCAATGGGCAGGCCCGAAAAAATTGAGTTCATCGAAATGCCCGAATCGCTGCGCCCCCAATATCAATATTTCACGCAGGCAAAAATCGACAAACTCGCGCGATTTGGCAGCACAAAATTCCTCGTCCCCTTGGAAGAATCTGTCGCCGATTACGTGAAAAACTACCTTATTCCCGACAAACATCTCGGCGAGGAATGAGCGAAAACCCCGAGAAAGTCCGCACACTCGACGACCTGCGCGCGTGGTCGCGGGCGGGGAAAAGCTTCGCCGTCGTGGGCAGCCCCGTGGCGCATTCGCTGTCGCCGAAGATGCACAACGCAGCTTTCTCGCTCGCGAAAATCGCGAATCCGGAGCTCGTCTCTTGCCGCTATTTCAAGTTTGAAATTGAGCCGGACGACCTCGCGACCGCCCTCGCGCTTTTCTACGACAAAGGCTTTGTCGGGCTGAATCTCACGCTGCCGCACAAGGTTATCGCCCTGCCTTTTTTGAAAAAAATTTCCCCGCTCGCGACAATCATCGGCGCAACAAACACGCTTTATCGCGACGACGATCTCGGCGGATTTTGCGGCGACAACACAGACGGCAACGGCTTCCGGCTCGCGGCGGAAAGCGAGCTCGGTCGCAGGCTCGCGGCAAGCCCCGTGTTCCTGCTCGGCGCGGGCGGCGCGGCGCGGGCAATCGCGGTGACCGCGCTCGCGTGCAATTGCGAAAGCCTCGTCATCCGCAACCGTTCCCGCGACAAAGCGGCGGCGCTCGCCACCGAGCTCCGCGCGCATTTTCCGAGCGCAAAAATTTCCTGCTGCGCCGCGCAACCCGAGCGCGACTGCGACGACATCGCACCCGCAGAAAACGCCATTGTTGTGAACGCGACATCGCTCGGGCTGAAAGCCGGCGACAAATCTCCGCTTCCGCCCAAGCTCTTGAAAAGCGGGATGGTGGTGTATGACGCGACATACGGCGCGCACGCCCCCGCGCTTGTCGCCGCCGCGCGCGCCCGAAAAATTCCCGCCACAGACGGCAGAACCATGCTCGCGTGGCAGGGCGCTCTCGCCTTCGAGATTTGGACAAAAACGGCGGCGCAGGACGTTTTCCCCGTCATGCTCGACGCAATTTCGCGATGATAAAAACCGCGTTCATTCTCGGCGCCGGCCTCGGCACGCGACTGCGACCGCTGACGGAAAATTGCCCCAAGCCCCTGCTCTGCGTCCGCAACAAACCCATAATTTGCCACGCCATGGATCGCCTCATCGAGGTGGGCGTCGAGCGATTCATCGTCAACACGCGCCACTGTGCCGAAGTGTATGACGAAAAATTTCCGGACAAAAAATATCGCGGGCGCGAGATCGCACTGTCGCACGAGCCAATCCTCTTGGACACCGGCGGCGGCCTCAAAAACATCGAGCACATGCTCGGTGGCGGCGACGACAATCTGCTCGTGTACAACGGCGACATTCTCGCGAACCTCGATTTGTCGCGCTTGGTGGCGCACCACGAAGACGCGGTCGCGCGCGGGAATTGCCTCGCCACGCTGCTACTGCGGACAAATCCGAGCGGGAACGTGAATTTTGACGACGACAATGAGTGTATTGCCGACATGCGCGACAGGCTGCGTCGCGCCGGCACGAGGCGCTGCGGTTTTACGGGGATTTACTGCGTGTCAAGAAAATTTTTCACGGAAATTCCAAGCGGGAAAATCGAGAGTGTTGTCGAGGCATTTCTGCGCTGCATTGCCCGCGGCAACAATGAGATTCGCGGCATCGTTGACGATGGTGGCGAGTGGCGCGACCTCGGCACGCCCGCAGATTTCCACGCCGCCGAGCTCGGGTGAGGGGTTGTGGTGGCGGTGGGTTGGTGGTGAGATTTGGGTTGGTGGTGGCGGCAAGTGCCGCATGGGTTTGTGGTGGCGGAAAGTCTTGCGGGAGAAGATTGTGGTGAGATTTTTTTCGGAGGGGTTGGTGGTGAGGTTTGGGT
>JAJPZB010000035.1 GCA_021204635.1 Opitutia bacterium
TCGTGGTCCCCTCCCGCTAACTTAGCGGGAGAATCGCGCATTGCATGCGCGAGATAGTTGCCACCACCAACCTGCCGCAACAATCCCACCACAAACCTTCGCCACAAACCCATTCCTTACCACAATCCCAGTCTGCTACCACAAACCCAAATCCCACCACAGACCCAATTCTCACCACTAACCCGCCATCACAATCGTGAGGGACGTTAGTCCCGAACAAATCCGTGTGACAACAATCGTGGCAGGTTTGTTGCCACCACCAACCCAACTTTCACCACCAACTCTCCGCTACAATCCTGCCACTATCTCATCACCGACCCCAACTCCTACCACCAACCCGCGTGGCACGAAAAAAGCCCGCGTTTGTGGCGGGCTTTTTGAATGGTGCGAGTGGAGGGAGTCGAACCCTCGTCTCAACCTTGGGAAGGTCACATAATAGCCGTTATACTACACTCGCGGGGAAAATGAGCTGACACGATGTACTTTTTGCATTGTCGCGGCAACAAAATTCCCGCCTTTGTTGTGGCAATTTGTTGTTGTCGCGGGCGCGCAATCCTTTATTTAAGCGGCTCGACGAGCCATGTGGTCATTTTTCCGCCGCGCCTGCGGTTTTGCGATTCCTCAGCGGTGGGCAGGGTGACGACCTGACCGGCGGGGGCTGTTGTAAACGTCGCCTTGTCGGGGATTTTTATTGTTGCGCCACCGAGAATTTCTTCCGAGATGTAGAGCGTTCCCTTGCCGATAAATTTCTTCGGCGAGCCGGTCACAACATACTCGTTGACGATTTGTCTGCCGCAAATCGGCTTCCCCGTGTCTTTGTCCCAGCCCGTGTAATTTTCGTATATCGTTATCAGCTGAGAAATATTTGTCTCGACTTCAAATTCGTACATCGGGACGCCGGAATCCGCTTTCTCGCTCGCAGCAACGGTGGTGGTTGCCGGTGTGGCTTCGTCGGAAGAGCCGGAGGAAAGTGCCTTTATGAGAACGATGAGTAGCACGATTACAACGACGACCACGACAACAATCGCGACCGGCTTTTTGGCATGCTCGCGCACGAAATTTGTGTCGTTGTCGCCGACGGGCGTGTTGAAAGATGATTCGCTCTCGTCGGGCTCGCTGTCGTTTTCGCCGATGTCGTATTGCAATTTTCGGTCGTTCGCGTTTGTCCACGCCCACGGCGCCGTTATTTTCTTTTGCGTTTTGTATGCGGTGACGATTGCGTCGGCGTCCAACTCGAGAAATTTTGCATAGATTCGCAGGAATCCGATTCTGTACACGGGCGCGAGCTTGATGTCTTCGAAGCGGTCGGACTCCATTGCGCAGATGAATTCTCGTTTGAGGTGGGTTTTGTCGGCGGCGAATTTCTCGTCAATTCCGAGTTTTTCCCGCGCTTCTTTCAATTGTTCTCCAATGCTCATGCTCTTTGGATTCAAATACAGCTTGCGTTTTTCGTAAAGTTATTTTTGCCCAAGCCCGCGCGCGTGCTACGGTATAATCGTTTTTATTGTCGCGCCGAGGTGGTTGACGTGCATTTTCCGGATTCGCCAATGCAGCGAGAGGGTGTCGCAAAAATCTGCGATTTCGTTCCCAAATTCGTCGTCGTCATCGACGACAACGGCGATGATTGTCGGCCCCGCGCCCGAGACGTATGCGGTGACGGCGTTGTCTGATTCTTTGATGAAATTGAAAACTTTGTCGCCTTCGGGGATTAGTTTTAGGCGGTAGCTTTGGTGGATTCTGTCCTTGCAACCGGCGCGAATAAGCTGTACATCGGCCTTTTCCATGCCTTCGAGCAGAATCGGCACGCGCGAGAGATTGTAAATGCAGTCCGACAAATTGTAGGACTTGGGCAAAATGGCGCGCGCTTTCTCAGTGGAGACGCGGACGTCGGGCATTAGCGCGTAGAAACTCAGCGCGTTGGAAATCGGGTAGTTGTGCCAATACACGAAGTCGTTTTCGATGATTGCCGCGACGAGACCTCCGAATATCGCGGGCGCGACGTTGTCTGGGTGGCCTTCGATCAGCGAGGCGATTCGCAGAATTTCTTCTTTGTCGAAATTGAGACCCGCGATTTTGTTCGCCGCCATGATTCCCGCGACAATGCAGGTAGAACTCGAGCCGAGCCCGCTGCAAAGCGGCAAATCCGCGTCAAAATGTATGCTCAACGGCGGGATGTGCCTGCCGTAGCTCTTCATCGTTTTTTCGAGCGTCGTATAGACGAGATTATTTTCCGGCGCGGAAAATTCCGCTTCGCAGCCGGTTATCGTGAGCCCCTCGCCGCCGGTTTCAAATGTGAAGCGGTTGAACATGTCGAAGGCGACGCCCATGACGTCGAACCCGGGCCCGATGTTCGCGCTTGTCGCGGGGACGGAGATTTTAAATTTCATGATTTTGCGAGGAAACGATTTTTGCTTTGGGGAAACGGCTCCGCGCTTATTCTCGCGTCGATTCGTATATGCGCAGGAGCAGGGGCTTTGTCCGCACCTGCGGCAGGGCTTCGAGTTCCGCTGTGACTTTTTCCATGATGGCTTCCGAGGTCGGGTAAGTCGCCATCGTCACCGTGCCGCGTCTTTCGCCCGGGTGTTCATACGTGATTACTCGCGCGATGGACACGTTGTTTTGCGCGAACACGTTGTAAACCCCGACCAAGATGCCGGGCTCGTCAACGACCGAAATGCGCAGGTAAAACTTGGAGCAAATTTCGTCCATCGTCGCCATGCGCGCGGATTCTCCGAGGCGCTTGCACGCTTCGAGATCTTGCTTCGTGAGGAATTTGTGCGCGTTGTCGCGAATGCCGATCATGGCGTCAACGATGTCGGAAATTACGGCGGAGGAAGTGGCGTCGCGCCCCGCGCCGCGGCCGATGAGGATCGTCGTTCCTGCGACGTCGCCGGAGAGCTTTATCGCGTTGTAAACGCCATCGACGCGCGCGAGCGTCTTGTCAAGCGGAATCAGCGCGGGATAGACGCCGACGGACATTGCGCCGGTCTTGAAGTCGCGCCGAATCATGCCGATGAGCTTGATCCGGTAGCCGAAATCGCGTGCGCGGTGCATGTCTTCGAGCGTGACTTGGCGGATTCCCTCCACGAGCGCATCGTCTTCCGATACCCACTTGCCGTGCGCCAAAAACGCGAGAATAACGGCTTTGTGAAAGGCGTCCCAGCCGTCGAGGTCGAGGCTGTCGTCCTGCTCGACATAGCCGAGCGATTTTGCGTCTTCCAAAATTTCTTCGTATGACTTTCCCTCGGCTTCCATGCGCGAGAGAATGTAGTTGCAGGTGCCGTTTATTATGCCCGCGATGGAGGCGAAGCGGTTGGCGACAAGGCCTTCGCGCAACGTCTTTATTATCGGAATTGCGCCGGCGACAGACGCCTCAAAATAGTAGTGACCGCCAAACTTGCTGACCGCGTCAAAAAGCTCGCGGCCGGATTTGTAAATCAGCGCCTTGTTTGCGGTGACGACGACTTTCCCGAGCTTCAGCGCCGCGAGCGTGTAGTCTTTCGCCTCCTCGGTGCCGCCCATCAATTCGCAGACAATCGTCACGGCGGGATCGTTGACGACAGACATCGGGTCGTCTGTCAAAACGCCGGCGGGCACGACGACATCGCGCTTCCGGTTGATGTTTTTCACCGCGATGCGCGGGAAAGAAATTTTTACTCCGAGGCGAGCTTCGAGCGTCTCGCGTTGCGCGTTCAGGTGTTTCCAAACGCCTTGCCCGACAGTGCCGAAGCCGATGAAACCAATCCCAATGGTTTTTTGTTCCTTCATTTTTTTTCAAAAGATTTCGTGTTTATTTTTTCTTCGCGAAACTGTTTTCCTCGCCGCGTATCAGGCGACGGATGTTCGAGTGGTGCATCACGATGATGAAAATCATTATCGCGCAACAAAACCAGAAGTGCACAAAGCCGTAGCCGAGTGCCGGTGCGAATTTGATGAGCAAAAATGCGGCGCAGGGAAGAAAAATCCCGAACGCAATTGACGCGATTGCGACAATGCGCGACCAGAAATAGAAAATTACCCACACCACCAACGCGAGCAAGACTGCGACAGGCATTGCGCCGAGCAGGGCTCCGATCGTCGCTGAAACGCCTTTTCCGCCCTTGAATTTCAAAAAGCACGAAAAGCAATGCCCCGCGACGGCGCCCGCCAAGCCGCAAAATTGCGAGATCGCGAGAGCCGTTTCGCGCGCACCGTCGTTGCCAAATTCCACGCTTTCCGCGACAAAGCCGAAGACGACAATCGGCAAAAACGCCGCAACAAAACCTTTCAGCGCGTCAAGAAAAAAAACCGTGTTTCCCGCTTTTTTCCCGCACACGCGCTTCACGTTTGTCGCGCCCGGATTGCCGCTCCCAACCTTGAAAATATCCACGCCAAAGCGCTTCGCGACAATGACGGCAAACGGAATTGCGCCAAGAAAATATCCGACCACGAAAAATATAATCGGGAAGTAAATTGTCGGAGACATTTTGAATTGAAAAAGATTTGCGGCAACGGGACACACGCGCCCCGTAAAAGAGGGCAAACCCTATCGATAACAATCGCAGTTAGCAAGCAACTAACGGGAAGAGTTGTGGAAAGCCCGCTGTTGCGCGCCGGCGGCGGCTGAAATTTTCCCCGCGCCGGTATTGTCGCCGAGCGGATTTGGTGGCGTTGTCGCGCTTGCAATCCAAGCGGAAAAAGAATGAAATGCGCGCCCGATGAAATTTGACATTATCGTTATCGGAAGCGGGATCGCAGGTCTGAGTTTCGCGATAAAATCCGCCGCGAACGGCTTCAAGGTCGCGGTCGTCACGAAAAAGGCATCCGCCGAATCCAATACCAACCACGCGCAGGGCGGGATTGCCTGCGTTTACGACAAGGCGGACGATTTTGAAAACCACGTCAGGGACACGCTCATCGCAGGCGCGGGGCTTTGCGACGAAGCCGCGACGCGCGCAATCGTCAAGGCGGCGCCCGCGCGGATAAAGGAACTCATCGAGATCGGCGTGAAATTTTCAAAGGGCGCCGACGGAAATTACGACTTGACACGCGAGGGCGGACACTCGCACCGGCGCATTCTCCACGCCGACGATCTGACCGGCAAAGCGATAGAAGACGCGCTGCTCGTCGTCGCCACAAAGAGCGAGAACATCAGGTTTTTTGAATATCACATGGCGATCGATTTGATCACCGCAGCGAGGTTGCCGGGCTCGAAAATCGACGCCGGCTCGCCCGAAGACCGCGTTCTCGGCGCATATGTCTTGGATGTCGCGAGCGGGAAAATTTCCGCGTTTCGCGCCGACGCCGTCGTCCTCGCAGCCGGCGGAATAGGGCAGGTTTACCAATACACGACAAACCCAGACATCGCCACGGGCGACGGAATCGCGATGGCATATCGCGCCGGCGCCCTCGTGAGGAACATGGAATTTGTGCAGTTTCACCCAACCGCGCTTTTCGCGACAGACGGCTCGCGCGAGCTCATCTCCGAATCCGTGCGCGGAGAAGGCGCGATTTTGCGCGACATTTCGGGGCGCGCGTTCATGAAGGAATACGACGCTCGCGGGGATCTCGCGCCGCGCGATGTCGTCGCCCGCGCAATTGATTCCGAGATGAAAAAGACCGGCGCGCCGCATGTTTGGCTCGACATCACGCACGAGCCGGAAAGCTATTTGCGCGAACGCTTCCCGCATATCTTCGGGGTTTGCCTCTCCCACGGAATCAACATGGCGAAAGACAAAGTCCCCGTCGTGCCTGCCGAACACTATCTCTGCGGCGGCGTGAAAACCGACATGAACGCGGCGACAAACGTCCCCGGGCTCTACGCCTGCGGCGAGACTGCGTGCACTGGGCTTCACGGTGCGAACAGGCTTGCGTCAAACTCGCTGCTCGAAGCTGTCGTTCTCGCGCACAACGGCGCGGCGGCTGTCAAGGAATATTTGTCGCGGCAAAAGGCTGATGCCCCCGCAGAAATCCCCGATTGGCAGGACGGAAATGTGCAGGATTCCGACGAACGCGTCGTTATCGCGCACAACTGGGACGAAGTGCGCCGCGCGATGTGGGATTATGTCGGGATCGTGCGCACGACAAAGCGGCTCCATCGCGCGCTGCGCCGAGTGACGATGCTCAAAAAGGAAATCAACGATTATTACTGGAATTTCAAGGTCGAGGCAAAATTGCTCGAGCTGCGCAACATCGTCCAAGTCGCCGAAATCGTCATTTTGTGCGCGCTCCAACGCCACGAGAGCCGAGGCTTGCACTTCACTTTGGACTACAAAACGACTTCGCCGGAAATCTACGATTCCGTCGCAATCCTCCCGCGCGTCAAACCCGAAGACCGTGCCGCCAACAAACTTTGAGCAGGCGGGCTCACTCCGCGCCGCCAAACTGCAAAAATACTTTTGCCAAGTCACATTTGCAATCGCTCTCCCTCTGATCCGGTTTCCGGGGCGTCAGGAGGGATTATTCCCTCTTCCCGCATGCGGCGCGCAAGTTCCTTCGAGAAAATCTCTGCACCCCATTTGTTGAGATGCTTGACGTCTTGCCGGCATTCGTCCGGAACCGGGAAGTTTGCGTAGTTCCAAAATTCTACATTAGAGAATTCTGTTTTCATTGTAATTTCAAAATACGGGACGTCGAAAAATTCTTCTTCGTGATAAACGGGCGTACTTAAAAGTATCGCCCTTGCTCCGTGAGATTGCACCAAATCCAAAATTTTTTTCAAGTATTTCACCTGTAATTTATTTCCATAATGAGGGGAATCTATATCGACCCATATTCTATTTCTCTCCTCTTTACCGGAGATGAGAGATTTTTCTAAATGTTGCATGTCTGATTCTCTAAATCCGCCGAAATTTTTTAGCAGAACGTTTTTCCCTGCTATCGTTTTAACTATCAAGAAAATAGATTTAATTGTCGAACGACCATTAAGTATTGTTTGCAAATAGGATTTTGGTGGAATAATTGAGAGCTCTTCGGGAGAGTAAAATAGAATGTTTGTTCTAAGAAGATAAATCATGTCGCTCAAAAAAATGCGACGGTGATCGCTTTCTACTGCGAGCGAAAGTGGAGTAGCGCCTATAAAAACCGTTGAAATCTGCGGATTCGCTTCCAATAACACTTTGAGCCTGGGGTATATGTCAAGATACGGTTCCGCTGATCTCGCAAAATTAAATGTGCAGGGAATCAAATTGTCGTTTATGCCGTGCTCTATATAGGAATCGCCGATAAATAAAACAGTTTGATTTTCTTGCAACTTAAAATTTGTCCTAACTCGTAAAATTACGGAATAAAGAATATTTGGAACTCCAAATAGTATGAAGAAAACAAAAACGAACAGAGATATTTGCAATAGAAATTTTTTCATTGTGGCGACATTATTTTAGAATTGAAAATATATGAATTGATTGAAACTCTTGCCATAGACGAGTATCAGTTGCAAAATTATGATGTAAATAAGCCAGCGTACGATTCTGTATTTCGGGAGGCAGGCTAAGGCATGCTCGCGTTTTCGTGCAAGCCATTCGGCGAAAATTAAAACAATTATTAATATAAATGTAGTGGCAGTTGTGTCTTTTAGCTGAGACAATGGATTTGACCACAACGTTCCCGAGAAAAGCATTTGATTGAAAAACGCCCCTGCATCGCCAATCGTCGGCGCGCGGAAAATCACCCAGCCACAGACCACGAGAATAAATGTTCCC
>JAJPZB010000033.1 GCA_021204635.1 Opitutia bacterium
TCCCGCTAAGTTAGCGGGAGGGGACCGCGTCAGCGGTGAGGGAGTGTGTTCGTTGTGCGTCGCCTGACTCCGCTTCCCACCACCAACCCAAATCTCACCACCAACCCTCCGAAATAATCCTCACCACTAATCCACCACCACCAACCCGGCTTCCCACCACCAACCCAACTCCCACCACTAACCCGTAGCCGGTTTCTACGTTGCGAACGCGTGGAGGGCATGCAAAATTGCGAGGCATTGTGATCGAGAACACGACATTTGATCCGGAAAAAATCAGGGCGGATTTCCCAATCCTCGCGAAAAAATCGGGAACGCGCGATTTGATATATTTTGACAACGCTGCGACGTCGCAGAAGCCCCGTTGCGTCATCGAGGCAATAGAAAAATTTTACGCGAACGACAACGCGAACATCCACCGAGGTCTCTATCATCTGAGCGCGACGGCGACGAGCGACTTTGAAAATGCGCGCAAAATCGTCGCAAAATTTCTCAACGCGCGCGAACCCCGAGAGTGCATTTTCACGCGCGGCGCAACCGAGGCGATAAACCTCGTTGCCGCTTCCTGGGGAAGAAAAAATTTGCGCGCGGGCGACGAAATTCTGCTCACGCAGATGGAGCACCACGCGAACATTGTGCCCTGGCAGATTGTCGCGGAAGAAACGGGCGCAACGATCCGCGTTGCCCCGATTTTGCCCGACGGCTCGCTCGATGTCGCGGCGTGGAAAAACCTGCTTTCCGCACGCACAAAAATCGCAGCATTCGCGCACACATCTAACGCGCTCGGGACAAAAAATCCCGTCCGCGAGCTCGTCGCCGCCGCGCATTCCGCCGGAGCCCTCGCGCTCATCGACGGCGCGCAGGGAGCGGCGCACTCGCGCATCGACGTGCAGGAATCCGGCTGCGATTTCTTCGCGTTTTCCGGTCACAAAGTCCTCGGGCCAACAGGCATCGGCGTGCTCTACGGCAAGGTGGATTTGCTGAGCGCTATGCCGCCGTATCAGAGCGGCGGCGACATGATCGAAAAAGTCGATTTCGCGGGCACGACGTTTCGCGGAATCCCCGAGCGCTTTGAGGCGGGGACGCCGAATATCTGCGGCGCCGTCGGCCTCGGTGTCGCGCTCGAATATTTTCAAAAAATCCGCGCCGGCGCCGAGGCTCACGAGAGCGCCCTGTTGCGCTACGCCACGCAAAAACTCGAGGCAATTCCGTCGATAAAAATCCTCGGGACTGCGCGCGAAAAGGCGCCCGTGATCTCGTTTGTCATGCGCGGCGTCCACCCGAGCGACCTCGGCACGCTCTTGGATACCTACGGTGTCGCCGTCCGCGTGGGCCACCACTGTGCGATGCCGCTGATGAAAGTGCTCGGTGTCACGGGCACAGTCCGCGCCTCGCTCGCATTTTACAACACATTCGCCGAGATCGACGCCTTTGCCGACGCGCTTGTCGAAATCGAAAAAATGTTCTGAAAATCTCCACTCACCACGAACCCGAAAATGAAAATGTCAAGCAAGAAAAAAGCACTTGGGTTTGTTGCGGCAACAATGGCGCTCTCGCTCGCCCTGTGCGGCTGCGCCTCGTCGCAACAAACTGAATCCGGCGACAACAATGCCGGCAACAAAGCGAAATCCGACGACGACGCCTTTGCCGGAATCACGCTCGTGGCGGCGTTTGCAACTGCGGCAAACGAGGAGGAAACGGGTCCCGACGCCAATCGCGGCATATCCGAAAATCGCGAAGTCGGCATTGTGAAATTTATCGATGGCGAGAAAAAAACCGCTGTCGCGCAACTCGAAATTTTCGAGGAATTCCCGCGCGGCGCGTTGCTCGTCGCGTGGACCTTGGACTTGAAGCCCACCGCATTGTTGCAGGTGGAAACGGCGTCAAACCGCGCGCTCGGACTCACGATTTTGCGCGGCACGCCGAGCGTGGGCGACATCGTCGTCGTCCCGGGCGAAGCCTTGAAGGCAAAGGCGGAAACGTTGCCCGAGCCCTGATCTCCGCCACCACCAATTCCCCAAAATTTTCCCCAAAAAAATGAAGCTCTACATCGGAACGGACGGCGGCGGCACAAAGACGCGGACAATCGCGGTGTCGGCAGACGGGATTTGCCGAGGCGGCGCGCTCGCGGGCGCGTCAAACCCAAATTCCGTCGGCGCGGAAACGGCTTTCAAAAACCTGATTTTTGCGGTCTCCTCAGCGGCAAAATCCGCAGGCGTGGCGCCGGATTTCGCCACCGGATTTTTCGGAATTTCCGGAGTGAACGACGCCGCAACGGCGCGGAAATTTCGCGAAAATCTGCTCAAAAACCGCGATGTCAAGTTCGAAAATTTGCTCGTCGAAAACGACACGCGATCGCTCTGCGCTGCGGCGTTTGGCGTCAAATCGGGCATTGTCCTCATCGCGGGAACGGGCTCGAAATGCTACGGGCGCACGGCGGACGGGCGCGAGTGGGAAACGGGCGGGTACGACTTTCACGTCTCCGACGAGGCGAGCGCCTTCGACCTCGCGCGGCGCGGGTTGATTGCGGCGGTGCGCTCTGCCGACGGGCGCGGCGAAAAAACGCTCTTGCAGGAAACGCTTTTCCGCGAACTCCAAATTTCCGAGGTCGGGCAAATCTCGCAGCGTCTTCACCAAGACAGTCTGAAAAACCCGGGCAAGCCGATGACGAAAGACGAAATCGCCGCACTCGCGGTCTTCGTCGATAAGGCGTTTCTCACCGGCGACGCCGTGGCAAAGCGCATTCTCGAAGGCGCGATGGGCGACCTCGTGACCATGGTCGCAACCGTCGCGAGAAAACTCGAAATCGCGCCCGACAAAATCGAGCTCGGCATCACGGGCGGTGTCGTTTTGCACGAGCCCTGCGCGACGCTCTTTCGGCAGGCGGCGGCGCGCGCATTCCCGGGCTGCCGGATTTTCAGCCCCGAGCTTCCGCCCGTCGTCGGCGCCGCAATACGCGCACTCGTGCTCGGCGGCGTCGAAATAACGCCGGCAATTGTTGAAAATCTCAAAAATTCGTTCGCGAAAAATTGAGCTCGGAAAGGCCCGCAGCAATCTATGTCCGCCCCTCGCGCGTCCACGGAAACGGAGTTTTCGCAGCCGCGACAATCTCCGCCGGCGCGTTTATCTGCGACTACAAGGGCGAACTCATCGACGCCGACGAAGCCGAGGCGCGCGACGCCGCGCGGCGCAAAAAATCCGCCACAGACCCGATTTACATTTTCCGCATCGACGACGAAAATTTTCTTGACGCGACAAACGTCGTCCGCGACAACCCCGCGAGATTTATCAACCACTCCTGCGACGACAATTGCGAGGCGCGCTGGGATCCCGCTGAAAAGCGCATGAAAATCTTTGCCACGCGCGAGATTCCCGCCGGCGCGGAAATTTTTCTTGACTACGGCTTCGAGCTCGCCGGATTTTTCGAGCGTCCCTGCCACTGCGGAAGCAAAAATTGTTGCGGCTTTGTCGTCGCAAAATTTCTCCGCCCCGCCCTTTTGAAAAAAATCGCCCGCCACGCACGCGCCCGCAACAAAGCGAATTTGGGCGAGTAAAGCTGCGGCATAGTGGCGGGATTTTTTGGCTTTGTAGTAGAAAAAGTCTTGACGCCTTGTCGCGGATTTATAAAAACCTTTTTTCACACCCCGAAATAAATCCCTTCGCAAAAAGAACTTTTGTAGAACTTTGAAAGCAACTATCAACACCTTGCAAAAAAAAATAATCATGAAAAAGTTCATCCTCTCAGCCGCAATCATCGGAGTTGGCGCAACTGCCTCCTTCGCCACAACAATCGAATATACGCTCGTCGGAAACGCAAACTACACCGATTTCGCTGTTCTCAGCGGGCGGGCGGCGTTGGAAACCCTCACAATTGACGGCGTTGACACCGACATTTTGGACGGAAGCAAATACAGCTGGGCACTGACGTTCAGCACCGAAGTCACTTCCTCGTGGAGCAACGACAACCTCGTGTTCTCCACCGAACAAGGTTCCGGCAACGGCGCGGGGCAAGGAATTATCGCGACGCACGACGGCGACACGATCACGTATTACCTCGACGAAAGCGTCACCGACGCAAGCGGAATACAACACGTCCTGAGCGACTACACCATCACGGCTGCCGCCGGAGAAATCGTCACGATGATGTGGGACGCAACGACGTACACGCTCTCGCTGAGTTCCGCCACGGAATCGACCTCGTTTGTCGCCGCAGAAGCAGTGTCGCTGAAAACCGGCGACGCCGGCGGTCTCAGCCCCGCCGCAACATTCTGGACAAATGGCGGCGCAAACCCCATCGGCAACATCTCCCTGACCGCAACCGAAATCCCCGAACCATCGATGTTCGGCATCCTCGCAGGCCTCGCTGCAATCGGCTTTGTGGCAACGCGCCGCAAACGCCGAGCATAATCCGCCACCACCAACCCGCAAGCGACAACAAAGCTCCACGACAACAACGCCGTGGAGCTTTTAGTTTGTGGTAGCGGTTGGTGGTGGGAATGGGGTGGCAGAAATATGCACACCTGCGATGCGGGATTACACACGTAATTCTCCCGCTAAGTTAGCGGGAGGGGACCACGTTAGTGGTGAGGGAGTGTGTCGTGGTGCGGTGTCTGACTTTGCTTCTCGCCACCAACCCAAATCTTCACCACCAACCCCTCCGAAAAAAATTCTTCCCACAAACTTCCGTGGCATTTGCCGTCACCACCAACCCGGCTTCCCACCTGCGATGCCGGAGCACCAACGTAATTCTCCCGCTAAGTTAGCGGGAGGGGACCGCGATAGCGGTGAGGGAGTGTGAAGCTTTTTTTTCGCGCGAGAAACGCGCGGGAAACTTATCTCAAGGCTTGGAATTGTCGCGAAACTTAGGTTCACCACCACCACTGTCACCACTATCACCACTATCCCCATCGTCCTCCCAACCAAGCCGACAAAGCCTGCTCTCTATCGCATATGGCGAATTGGGCTCGCGCTTTTCGATAGTGGCGAGAATGCATTCCTCGACATTATTCCAGCCCGTAAAAACCCGCTTGTTTTCAAAGCGCAAAACGCGGATGCCAAGTTTCCGCAAATACGCGGTTCGCTCCACGTCGCGATTGTAAGTTTCGACAGTTGCATGACCTTGCCCATCGAGTTCGATCGCAAGCTTTTGGCTCGGGCAAAAGAAATCCAAAATGTAGTTCCCAATGCTGAATTGACGATGCCACATGTAGCCGTGGAATCTTTTGTTTTTCAAGTAAGTCCACAACTTGGCTTCCGCCTGTGTCATATTCTTTCTTAGCGCGCGGCGCAGACCTTTGAGGCTTGCAGCATTTTTCATTCTGTCGGGCATAGGCGGGCGCGGACAGTGCAGGCTTTGGGAAATGCCGGCAACGCAAAAATAAAAATGTGTTTGTTGCGGGCGGGACAGTTGTGGCGGGGATTTGGGTTTGTGGAAAGATTTTTTCGGAGGGGTTGGTGGTGGCGGTTGGGTTGGTGGTGGAGAGCAAAATCAGGCGACGCTCAACGAACACACTCCCTCACCACTATCGTGGTCCCCTCCCGCTAACTTAGCGGGAGAATTACGTTGGTGATTCTGCATCTCAGGTGGGTAGCCGGGTTGGTGGTGGCGGCAAGTGCTGCGAGGAGAGTTTGTGATGAGATTATTTCGGTAGGGTTGGTGGTGGAGGTTTGGGTTGGTGGTGAGGAGCAAGGTCAGGCAACGCACAACCAACACACTCCCTCACCGCTAACGCGGTCCCCTCCCGCTAACTTAGCGGGAGAATTACGTTGGTGCTCCGGTATCGTAGGTGGGTAGCCGGGTTGGTGGCGGCGGCAAGTCTCGCGAGTTGGGTTGGTGGTGAGGTTTTTTTCGGAGGGGTTGGTGGTGGGAGTTGAGCTGGTGGCGGGGAGCAGAGTCTGGCGACGTTCAACGAACACACTCCCTCACCACTAACGTGGTCCCCTCCCGCTAACTTAGCGGGAGAATTACGTTGGTGATTCCGCATCGCAGGTGGGAAGCTTGCCGCCGCAACAGAGCCAGAGCCCCCCACCGCTCCACTACAACAATCCCAAGTCTCACCATAAACCTACCGCCGCCACAGTCCCACCGACACCACCAACCCAAACTCCACCACCGTCCCTCGCAATAAACCGGGGCTTGACACGCGGCAAAAGCATAGGCAAAGTGCCGCCCGAACCGGTGGTGGAAGTGGACTTTCCCCTTCACAGGCGTTCCGCTTGCATAAGCCACGTGCCCGCAGAGTGCAAGATCTGCGGGCGTTTTATTAACAACTATCTTCGATTTTATGCCATTAAAACCTTTTAAAACGATAGAGGATCAAGCTCGCCTGATAATTTCTCGCGGGTGCGCGGCGGACGAAAAAGATCTCCAAGAAAAGCTGGCGCACGCCAATTATTACCGCCTTTCCGGCTATCTATACATGTTTCGAGAATTTGATCCCTTGACCAAGCAACGAACAAACCGCTTTGTCGCAGGGACAAATTTTCAAACAGTTTGGCGGATATATTGCTTTGACAGGCAATTTCGCCTTGTTCTGCTCGACGCGATAGAGCGAATTGAGATTTCGCTCAGAACAAAAATCGCCTACGAATGGGCAAAATCAAAGAAAGTCGGACAGGTTTCTAATCCGCAAAAACATCCGAGTTGCTACCGCAAAGCATTTTACAATCAGAGAAAATCAGCGAAATTTTTGGAGGGAGTCCAAATTTCGTACGATCGTTCTACCGACGACTGCGCGAACCATCACAAAAACGATTTGGGGATAAGAAAAGCCGAAGATTTGCCGGTTTGGGTTTTCATCGAGCTTACGACGTTTTCAAATCTTTTTAGTCTGTTGAGGCTCGGATTGCCGAAAAAATTGTCAGAAAAGATTGCGCGCGATTTTGGTTTTGCGGACAACAACAAGTTCATAGCCGCACTTTCTGTTTTGCGAGAGGCAAGGAATGTTTGCGCGCACCATGCGAGGGCGTGGAATAGAGCGTGGATGTGCGCAAACCATAAAGTCGATAAAATCGCTCCCGACATCGAGGAGTTTGAAAATTTTGCAGCGAATAAAGCTTCTACGGCGTATCTGACCTTGGTGTGCCACCACTTGTTGGGCAAAATAGCGCAGGGGAATCCGTGGGGAGAAAAGCTGTGCAAATTGCTCGACGATTTCTCGGATCTCTCAGAATTTTTTCGTGAGCACATGGAGATGACAGACGACGTTTTGAAATTCTTTCGCCCGCCACAACAGAAAGTGGAGTAACGAGGTTGGGTCTATGGTGGTGACAATGAGTTGCCGCGAGGATTCCGATTTTTTTGGCGAAGCCTATGCAAAATATAATTCTCCCTCTAAGTTAGAGGGAGGGGACCGCCGACGAAGTCGGTGGTGAGGGCGTATGTCGAATTTTTTATCGCGCGAGAAACGCGCGTTGTAACTTCGATTCGTGTGATGTTGGGTTGGTGGTGGGAGATTGGGTTGGTGGTGGCGGCAAGTGCTGCGAAAAGTTGGCGGTGAGAGTTTTTTCGAAGGGGTTGGTGGTGGGGATTGGGTTGGTGGTGAGAAGCAAGGTCAGGCGACGTTCAACGAACACACTCCCTCACCACTATCGTGGTCCCCTCCCGC
>JAJPZB010000195.1 GCA_021204635.1 Opitutia bacterium
ACCACTATCGTGGTCCCCTCCCGCTAACTTAGCGGGAGAATTACGTGTGGGATTCGGCATCGCAGGTGGGTAGCTTGCTGCCGCAACAGAGGCAAGTTTCACCACCAACCCATTTTCACCACCGTCTCACCACCAACCCGCCACCACAATCGTGAACGCCGTTAGGCGTGAACAAATCCGTGTGACAACAAGCGTGGCACTTTGCCGCCACCACCAACTCAAATTCCCACCACTAACCCAAATTCCCGCCACCAACCCATTGCCTCCAACAAATTGCCGTTGCGACGTGGCGGCGACAAACGCAGAATCCGCCGAAATTTTTTGCCCGCAACAAAGGCATTCTCACCATCACCACAAACCTAACTCAAAATTTTATGGCAGAAACTTCGATTCCCGGCATTGCCTCAGCCACAACAGAGCCCGCCGCAGCCCACGTTTTGCGCGTTTCGGCGGAGACGGGGCTCGCCGCTGCCCGCGTTGCCGCCGTGGTAAAACTCCTTGCCGCCGGCGCAACCGTGCCGTTTATCGCACGCTATCGCAAGGAGGCGACCGGCGAGATGGACGAAGTGCAGATCGCGACAATCCGCGACAGACTCGACCAATTGCGGGAACTCGACGCTCGGCGCGCGACAATTTTGAAGTCTCTCGACGACAACAAACACCTCACGCCCGCGCTGAAATCCGCTGTGGAAAAGGCGGAGACGGCGACGGAGCTCGAAGACATTTACGCGCCGTATCGCCCGAAGCGCCGCACGCGCGCGACGGTGGCGAGGGAGCGCGGGCTCGAGCCGCTCGCCGATTTCATTCTCGCAAATCAGGACGCCGATGCCGCCACCGAGGCTGCGAAATTTGTCGCGCCCGACAAGGATGTGGCGGGCGTCGCCGAGGCACTCGCGGGCGCGCGCGACATTGTTGCAGAGCGCATTTCCGACGACAAGGCGGCGCGGGCGGCATGCCGCGAAATCTACGAAAAATCCGCCGAATTGTCGTCCGAGGTAATCAAGGGGCGGGAGGAAGTTGGCGCGAAATTCAAGGATTATTTTGCGTGGCGGGAACCGCTTGCGTCGGCGCCGTCGCACCGCGTTTTGGCGATTCGGCGTGGCGAGAAAGAGGGTTTTTTGTTTTTCCGAATAAGCGTCGCCGAGGACGAGGCGATTTCGCGCTTGGAGCGGATTTTTGTCGCGGGAAACGGCGGCTGCGCGGGCGAGGTCAGGGCAGCAATTCGCGATTCGTGGAAGCGGCTGCTTTCCCCGTCTCTCGAAACGGAGGCGCGGCTGAAATCGAAGGAGCGGGCGGACGCGGAGGCGATTCGCGTTTTCGCGGCGAACGTCGCCGAATTGCTCATGGCGCCTGCGCTCGGGCAGAAAAGCGTGCTCGCGCTGGACCCCGGTTTTCGCACGGGCTGCAAGCTCGTCGTGCTCGACGCGCAGGGGAAATTGCTCCACCACGAAGTCATTTTCCCGACGGCGGGCTCGCAGGCGCAATACGCGGAGGCGGAGAACCGGCTGCGGATTTTGTGCCACCAATTTAAGGTGCAGGCGATTGCGATTGGGAACGGCACGGCTTCGCGCGAGACCGAGGCGTTTGTTCGCCAAAGCGGCATTCCGACGAGCATTCCCGCCGTTGTCGTGAACGAGAGCGGCGCGTCGATTTACTCGGCGAGCGAGGTTGCGCGCGAGGAATTTCCGAATGAGGACGTGACCGTGCGCGGCGCAGTTTCAATCGGCAGGCGGCTGATGGACCCGCTGGCGGAGCTCGTGAAAATTGACCCGAAGAGCATCGGCGTTGGGCAATATCAGCACGATGTCAATCAAATTTCGCTGAAACGCGCGCTCGACGACGTCGTGATTTCGTGCGTGAACAAGGTCGGGGTGGAGGTGAACACGGCGTCGAAGCAGCTTCTGAGCTATGTTTCCGGCTTGAATGCGACGATTGCGGCAAACATCGTGGCGTATCGCAACGAGCACGGCGCTTTTCGCCGGCGCAGCGAGCTGAAAAATGTGCCGCGCCTCGGCGAAAAGGCATTCGAACAGTGCGCCGGATTTTTGCGAATCAGGGAGAGCGAGAATCCGCTCGACGCCTCGTCGGTCCACCCCGAGCGCTATGCACTCGTCGAAAAAATGGCGAAAGATCTCGGCGCCGACGTCCCCGCATTGCTCGCGGACGGGAAATTGCGGGCAAAAATTGACTTGACAAAGTATGTTTCAGACTCCGTTGGCATGCCGACGCTGCAAGATATTTTGCGGGAATTGGAAAAGCCCGGGCGCGACCCGCGGCAACGCTTCGAGGCATTTTCGTTCCGCGAGGGGATTCGCGAAATCGCCGATTTGCGCGAGGGTATGCGCTTGCCGGGGATTGTCACAAACGTGACGGCGTTTGGCGCGTTCGTCGATATCGGCGTGCATCAGGACGGGTTGGTGCACATTTCGCAAATCGCGGACAACTTTGTCAAAGACCCCGCCGAGGTCGTCAAAGTCGGGCAAAAAGTCTCCGTAGTCGTGGTGGAAATTGACGCTCCGCGCCGGCGAATCGGGCTTTCGATGAAGGCAAATCCGGAGAAAGCCGCGCGCGTCGCCCGCGACAACCATGCGGGAAATGCCCGCGACAATGCGAAGGGAGCAGGGCGCGAGCGGGGCAAATTTGCCCGCGACAACAGAGACGCCACCAACCCGAGGCGCTCGCCGGCGGGCAACAGTTTCGGCTCGCTTGGAGATTTTTTCAAATAAAGGCAAGCCAAAACTCTGCCGAGATTGTTGCCACAACTGAGGCAAATTCGGCGAAAATTCAGACAACAAAAAGAGCCCGCGCGTTTGAAACGCAGGCTTTTTTGCGCGAATCGCGTCGCAACTTTGTCGCGAAGCGGCGCGGACGCCGATTAGCGGTGCGGACCTCCGCCACCGCCGCCGGGACCACCGTGCGGGGCGCCACCGGGGCCACCCGGCCCGCCTCCACCACCACCATGATGACCGCCCGGGGGCGGGACGCACGCGGTCAGCAAAGCCGCCAACAACGCAACAATTAGAACTTTGATTGTCGTCTTTTTCATAATGAGTTTATTCTCCTGACTTCGCCGCAAATATATTTTTATCCGAGTTTTCGACAATTCAAAAATGTCGTCCGGCGAAAAAATTTCGGAGCCGGCGCGCGGCAACAAATCAATCGTTTACACATCGCCGGCGAGCCCGCTAACATCTTCACAAAAACGTGTAAAACAACGGCAACAACATGATGATCAAACTGCGAATTTTTTTGGCAATATGCCTGCTCGGCGTTGCCGCAATCGCCACCGCAAGCGCCCAAAATGCTGAGTGGACGGAGGCGCGGGCGGAGATTCACCGCGACATTCGCCTCTCGGCGTCCAACCTCGCGGCATACCGCGAACCCGACGCAGCGCTCACGCCGGCGCCTGCGGGCTACGAACCTTTTTACATGTCGCTCTACGGGCGCCACGGCAGCCGCTGGCTCATCAATAAAAATGAATACACGGACGTAATAGATGTGTTGCAACGTAGTCATGACGCAGGCGCGCTGACAGAGCGGGGAGAGTTGTTGCTGCAACAAATTAAAGAGATATATAAAGTGGCAGATGGGCGCTTCGGTGATTTGACGAGCGTGGGGGAAATCCAGCTCCACCACATCGGCAAGCGATTTACCGAGAACTTCCCCGAAATATTTTGCAGACCGGAGACGCAGATCGACGCCCGCGCAACAATCGTGACGCGTTGCATTCTCTCGATGACGGCGGCGTGCGAAGAAATCGCGGCGGCAAACCCGCAGGCAAAAATTCACAACGACGTGAGCAAATCCTTCCAATATTATCTCAATGCAGACCGGAGCGAGCGCGCAATTGCGGACAACATCGCACGGAAAAAGGCTGCCGCGAGGGACTTCAATAAAAATCTCCACCCCGAACGCTTTTGGGCAATGCTGTTTCGAGACCCCGAATATCGCGACAATGAGATAAAAAGTCGCCGGCAAATGATGAGAAAAGTGTTTTATATTTGTGGCAACCAACAAAGCCACGAGCCATATATTTCATTGTACGATCTTTTTACCGAAGAAGAATGCTATGAATTGTGGCGAGGCGAGAATGTAAATTGGTATGTGGAAAACGCCCAAGGCACTGCTCCATTTACGCAGGCTGCATTGCTGAAAAACATCATCGCCACGGCAGATGATGTGGTAGATAGCCGAACATTTCGCGGCGCAACACTGCGCTTTGGCCACGATTTTTGTTTGATGTCCCTCGCCGCATTGTTGGAGTTGGGCAATTGCTATCCGGAAATCCCCGCCACTGACATAGATAAATTGGATAAAGTGTGGGCAAACTTCCGCATTGTCCCAATGGCGAGCAATATTCAACTCATCTTCTATCGCCCGACAAACGGCACGGGCGACATCCTCGTCAAAGCCTTGCTCAACGAGCGCGAAACAACCCTCCCAACCCCGCCCGCGCAAGACCCCTACTACAACTGGCGCAACCTCCGCTCATACTACCTGAAAAAGTTGGCAACCTACGAGCAGGAAAATAATTGAGAGTTTGTGGCGGGAGGTTGGTTTGTGGTGAAATGGGTTAGTGGTGGGGATTTGAGTCTGTGGCGAGGAGCAGGGCCTGTTGCGACAACAGACCTGCCACAATGATTGTCACACGGATTTGTTCACGCCTAACGGCGTTCACGGTTTGTGGTAGGGTTGGAGGTGAGTGTTTGGGTCGGTGGTGAGAGCGCGTGTTGCAAATTTTTACCACGCGAGAAACGCGCGTTGTAGATCCTTTGTTGCCGCCACCACTAACCCAAATTCTCACCACAAAGCCGCTACAGACCCGCCACCAACCTTGCAACAGAGATTCCGCCAATTAGACGAGCGCGATTTTTGAGACTCATTTTTTGTCTTCTCTTTGTTTTTTTGCTTCGGCTTCGATGAGGTCGTGCAGGCGGTCGTCAATTATGGCGTTCATTTTGCGGGCGACTTCTAAGCGCGAGCCGAGTTTGCCGGCAAACTTCGGGAAGCTCTCTAAGAAGGATTGTAGCGCTTTCGGGTAATCTTCGTCGGGAGTTTGTTGCAATATTGCTAAGGCGCGCAAAATTTCCTTCCACTCTTCCTTTTTCGCGCGCCCGAGCGCCTCTTTTTCTTCCTCGGTGAGTTCGTATTTAGTGTTTTGTGTCTCCATTTTTGAAAGCTTTCTTTGACAAACGTAGTGTTGGTGCATTGTTGCGCAAGCACAAAAGTCGTTGCGATGGGTTGGTGGTGGGGAACTTGGGTTAGTGGTGGGATTCGGGTTGGTGGCGGGCGCGTTTTGGCGGCGTGGGATAGAAGAGGCGGTTTGAGGTTTGTTGCGAGTGGCTTGGTGGTAGGATTTGGGTTTGTGGTGGCGGCAGGGGGCTACGGAAGTTACCCGCGCGTTGCTCGCGCGAAAAAATAGCTTCACACTCCCTCACCACTATCGTGGTCCCCTCCCGCTAACTTAGCGGGAGAATCGCGCATAAATGCGCGAGGTTGAGTTTGTGGTAAGGTTTTTCGGAGGGATTGTTGTGGTTTGGTTTGCCGCGCGAGCCCTTGCCGCCGCCACCATATTTGGAGGGTGTTTTGCCGTAGGCGGCGTCGGTGAGCGGGATTGCGAGGTACTTGACGTTGACCGCAGAAATGCGGCCGCCGAGGTACTTGTGTTTCATCAGCTTGCTGTCCACGACGACCTCGCCCGCCACGTCGGAGAGCTGCCGCGTCGAGAGCCGGTTTGTGCCCTCGACCTTGTAAAAATGCATACCGCCGCGCTTGTGCCGTGCCGCGTCAAGTTTGAGGAAGTTTTTCCGCATTTCGCGGGCAACCGCAGCGAGCGCAGCTTTGAGCGCCGAGGGGAGCCCGTCCTTTATCGCCGCGAGCTTCTGCGGGAAGTCGCTCGAAATCGTTATGCCGTCCATCTTTGTTTTTCTCCGTTTTTTTGCTGTTTATCTCTTGAAAATTTTCACGCCGGCGGCTATTTTGCGCCCGAAATGACAATCGAGGAAAAAAGAGAGTGCGCGTACGCTGCCATGGCGTGGCGGTATGTGGCGGGGGATATCACACCCCTACCGGCGGAGAACATGCGCCGGCGCCCCGTCTTCGATAAGGAATGGGGAACTGCTTTCTGCTTTTCCGATGAAAGGTTTCCAATGCAGTCGGCATGGACTGCCATTTTGGTCTCCGACTCCGGCTTTATTGTCATAGAGGATTAAAGCGCTTGCCGTTTAGGGCGTCGTTACGAGCATTTCGGCAAGCTTGGTCATTTTTTTGTTGTCAACCCTGAAAAAAGTGACAGGACAACGGTATCCGCTGACGTTTAGCTTGTCCGCGTATTCTTTCGGGAACCAGTCCGCCCAGACGGCGCCTGTTTGCGGGTCGAAGAATTTGAGCTTGCCGTTTTTGAGTTTGTCAAAAGTGAAGGCGTGCATGGTTGACGGGTAGGCCTTGATCGAAACATAGTAACGTCCGGGTGCGAGTTTTTCCCCGAAATCTGCCGCCAAAACTTCCTCCCGCGTCGCGTGGAAAATTTCCTCGGGGTTTGTTATGCCATAGAGCAGGCGGGCGGCGTTTGGAGTGAAGCTTTCCGAGTAGTTGGGGACGGTGTGCCCGTGGAGCGCCGCCCTGAAAATTTTACTGTCGAAACTTTCAGGGAAAGAGCCTGCCTGTCGCGCGACGACGTTGACCCCGTCGCGGCGAAAATCATTTGCGACCACACAATAGCCGCAGTTTTCTGTCGTGCGCGGGTCGCGCGGGTCGTATTCGTTCACGGGCGGCTTCGCCTTTACCGCTTCGTCAAAGCTCATTTCGGCGCCTTTTTTCACGCCGGCGACCGTGTCGCCTATCGGTTTTGCGGATAGGTCGGCGATGAGGTCTTCGATTTCCTTTTCCGAAAGTTTTTGCAACGGGCTCGGCCGCGTTTCTCCGGCGGCTCCGTCGCCCGTTCCGCGCTCCTGCTCCTGCGCCCTGCCAAAAGAGGCAATCGCGGACTGCGCGTCTTCCCTCGAGATAAGGCCGAGCTCGACAGCTTCGCCCGCGTCGATGTCGGAGAGCCCCATCTGCGAGCCGTAGTCAAACGGTGGCGTGGGCTCGCCAAAGGCGGAAATGCGCCGCCAGATCGGGTCGTCTTTGAGCGCCGCCATGAGCCCGTTGCCGTAAAACTGCCCACCGGCTGCGCGCCAGCGAGCTGGCCAGTCGCGCGGTTCCTTCACCGAGGCAATCCGCACGAGTTCCTGCGCGGGAAAGAGGATGTCGGCGCCGCTTTGCCGGTCTTCCTCGGCCTTGATCTCGGCGCTCGCCCGCGTTTATTTTTGGGTTAGTGGTGACGGTGGGTTGGTGGCGGGAATTTGGGTCGGTGGCGAGATGTTGAGTTTGTGGCAAGCGCATTGTTGCGGCGTGGAATAGAAAAGGGCGGTTTAAGCTTTGTTGCTTGTGGATTTGTGGTGAGATTTTTTCGGAGGGTTGGTGGTGGAAGTTGGGTTGGTGGCGGAGAGCGAAGTCAGTCGACACACAACCAACACACTCCCTCACCACTAACGTGGTCCCCTCCCGCTAACTTAGCGG
>JAJPZB010000148.1 GCA_021204635.1 Opitutia bacterium
AACTTAGCGGGAGAATCGCGCATTGCATGCGCGAGATTGTTGCCACCACCAACCCAAGCCGCCACTAACCCAAGTCTCACCACTAACCCAAATCCCACCACCAACCCGCCTCACCACAAATCGTGAGGGACGTTAGTCCCGAACAAATCCGCGTGACATTCCTCTGTGGCAGGTTGCCGCCACCACCAACCTGTGCTTCGCCACCAACCTACGATTGTTGTGGGTCAGATTTTCTTGAAGCGTTCGCAGGCTTCTTTTGTTTGGTCGGGTGAGCCAAAGCCTGTGAGGCGGAAATAGCCTTCGCCGCTGGGACCAAAGCCTGCGCCAGGCGTGCCGACGAGGAACAAGTCGCCGAGCAGGTGGTCGAAAAATTCCCACGACGTCGTTTTGCCCGGCGTCTTTACCCAGACGTATGGCGAGTTCACGCCACCCCACACTTTGAGCCCGCAACCGAGCAGAGCCTCGCGAATCGTCCGCGCGTTGCCGAGATAGCTCGCAATATTTTCCTTGACTTCGCGTTGTCCCTCCGGAGTGAAAACCGCTTCCGCCGCGCGTTGCACGATGTATGGCACGCCGTTGAACTTTGTCGTTTGCCGGCGATTCCACAGCTTGTGGAGCATGACGTGCTCGCCGCCCGCCGTTGTCGCCACGAGGCTTTTCGGCACCACCGTGTATGCGCAGCGCGTGCCCGTGAAGCCTGCGGTTTTCGAGAAGCTGCGGAACTCGATCGCGCATTCCCGCGCGCCGTCAAGTTCATAAATGCTGTGCGGCACGTCGCTCTCGGTGATGTAAGCCTCATACGCTGCGTCAAACAAAATCAGCGCGCCGGTCTTCAACGCATAATCGACCCAGACCTTCAGCTGGTCGCGAGAAAGCGTCGTGCCCGTCGGGTTGTTCGGGTAGCAAAGGTAAACCACGTCAACGGGCGTCGCGGGCAGGGCGGGCACGAAGTCGTTCGCCTCGGTGCACGGCAAATACACGAGATTGCCCCAGCGCCCGTCGCCACCGAGGTCTCCGGCGCGCCCCGCCATCACGTTTGTATCGACATAGACGGGGTAAACGGGGTCGGTGACGGCGACTTTGTTGCCCACTCCGAGAATGTCGCCGATATTGCCGCAATCGCTTTTCGCGCCGTCGGAAACAAAAATTTCGTCGGCGTCAACATTAATTTTTCGCGAAAGAAAATCGCCGCGCACGATTGCGTCGCGCAAAAATTCATAGCCTTGCTCCGGACCGTATCCGCGAAAGCCCGCCGCCGTGCCCATTTCATCGACCGCCTTGTGCATTGCCTCGATGCACGCGTGCGGGAGCGGGCGCGTGACGTCGCCGATTCCGAGGCGGATAATTTTCGCGTCTGGGCGCGCGTCTTTCAGCGCGGCGACTTTTTTCGCGATGTCGGAAAAAAGGTAGCTGCCGGGGAGTTTCAGATAATTTTCGTTTACTTGAAGCATCGTGTTTTTCGAGAAATCGAGACCGCCATAAAACACTCTTGACAAGGAAAAATCCACCGTTTTTCGGCAAGCGAGACGCGCGCGATAAAATTTTACTGATTTTGGCGGCGCGGCGCATTAGGCTCGAAGCTCCGAATTTTTCTAAAAATCAACGACGAATCACTATGGAATATCGCATAGAAAAAGACACCATGGGCGAGGTCAAAGTCCCCGCCGAAAAATACTGGGGCGCGCAAACGCAACGCTCCTTTTCAAACTTCAAAATCGGCGAACCGGCGTCGATGCCGCGCGAAATCATCGTCGCGTTCGGCATTCTCAAAAAGGCGGCGGCGCACGCAAACTTTGAACTCGGCGTGCTGCCGAAAGAAAAATTGGACTTGATCGACAAGGTCTGCGACGAGATTGTCGCCGGAAAATTGTTCGACCAATTCCCGCTCGTCATCTGGCAGACAGGTTCGGGCACGCAGTCGAACATGAACGTCAACGAGGTGATTTCAAATCGCGCGCACGTTCTCGCCGGCAACAAACTCGGCGAAGGCACGAAGCTCATTCACCCGAACGACGACGTCAACAAATCGCAATCGTCCAACGATACTTTCCCGACGGCGATGCACATCGCGGCATACAAAATGCTCGTCGAAACCACGCTCCCGGGCTTGCAGACGCTGCGCGATTGCCTCGCGAAAAAATCTGCCGATTTCATGAGAATCGTGAAAATCGGGCGCACGCACTGGATGGACGCCACGCCGCTCACGCTCGGGCAGGAATTTTCGGGCTACGTTTCGCAGCTTGACCACGCGATAAAGGCAATTAAAAACACGCTTCCGCACCTTTCCGAGATCGCGCTCGGCGGAACCGCAGTCGGCACCGGCATCAATACGCCAAAGGGCTACGCGGAACTCGTCGCGAAAAAAATCGCGGAATTTTCGGGGCAGCCGTTTGTCACCGGCACGAACAAATTTGAGGGACTCGCGGCGCACGACGCCATCGTGGAATGCTCCGGCGCGCTCAAAACTGCCGCCGTCAGCCTGATGAAAATCGGGAACGACATTCGCCTCCTCGCCTCGGGCCCGCGCTGCGGAATCGGCGAAATTTTGCTTCCGGAAAACGAGCCCGGCTCTTCGATTATGCCCGGCAAAGTCAACCCGACGCAGTGCGAGGCGCTCACGATGGTCTGCGCGCAAGTCATCGGAAACGACGTCGCAATCAACGTCGGCGGCATGAGCGGGCAATGGGAGCTCAATGTTTTCAAGCCCGTCATCATCTTCAATTTCCTCATGTCGGCACGCCTTCTCGGCGACGCCTGCGTGTCGTTCACGAAAAACGCCGCAATCGGCATTGAGCCAAATTACAAAAACATCGAGCGCAATCTCGAAAATTCCCTCATGCTCGTGACCGCGCTCAACACGCACATCGGCTACGAAAAGGCGGCAAAAATCGCGAAGAAAGCCCACAAAGAAGGAACGACGCTCCGCCAGGCTGCCCTCGAACTCGGCTTCCTCACAAACGAGGAATTCGACAAGTGGGTCGATCCGAGCAAGATGATCGGAAGCCTCGAGAAAGAGTAATCGCCCGCGCAAAATCTGCTTGCAACAAAGAGATTCGCGCAACAAAGGCGCTCCCGCAACAAACCGCGGAAGCGCCTTTGTTGTTTGTGGCGGGGATGGTGGTGAGCGGGGATGGTGGTGGAACTCGGATTGGTGGTGGGGCTCTGCAATTTTTTTTATTGACAAAATTGCATTGTTGTGGTCGAGCAAGCGCGAATGTGCCACGCTTAGCGTGGCTGACCTCGGTCGCAATCTTTCCAAAATTTTTTGGGAAAATTGCAACAATTCGATTTTTTTGTGCAAAAAGGCAGGATTTTCATTCTCCGATTGTCGCGATTTATCCGCTTGGTTGAGCGGTTTTCCCGCCACTTGACATTTTTTTTTGCAAAAAATGCTTGCGCTTTTCTTTTTTTTAGGAGAGATTGGGTCTTTCTGTTTTTAACCAACGACTTTCAATCCCTAAAAGGAAAGAACAAAAATGCGACGGTTTACTTACAACAGGTATCGCGTCGAAGCCGTTCCTTAGAGAGCGGCTAATACAGGAATTTGGTAATCCTGTCTCTCCGGTTCTCTCATGAGCCGGTGCTCCTGATAAAAGGCAGGAAGATTACTTTGTTTCACCCGTGAAAAGGACAATTGCTGCTACGTGCAGCGCGCCGGAGTAAGTCCGGCGGAGTTTTCCGGAAAACAAAGAGTTTCAAACGAAAAACAGTTCACCTTGCTCTGCCGCGACCATGCGGCGACCGTTTTGCGGACAATTGTGCCCCTGCGGTGTGCTTTCCTGCGCTAATTGTGCGCCGAATTGCGCGGAGCGAAGTTCCCAAAAAACCAAAAACAACAACGAAAAACAGCCTCGAGAGCGTCGGATTTCCCCGCGCCGGACGGGCAAAAAAATTTCACGTTAATCCCTAAAAAGGAAATACAAAAATGTGGTGGAATAGAAACAAACACAGTATCCATTCCGAGTTCAATAGCGAGAAGGTCTTCCTTGCCGCTACGCAGCCGTTGGAAGCGGTTTATAACGACTTCCAGACGGAGAAGAACGGGTTGGATCCAAAGACCGTGGAGGAACGTCACGAACTCTACGGTAAGAACATCGTCGTGCACGAAAAGCGGAAAAATCCGGTGGTCATGTTCATCAATGCGTTTATCAATCCCTTCGTCGGGATTCTTACCGCTTTGATCCTCATTTCCTTCGTCACAGACGTCTTGCTCGCCGAACCTGAAGAACGAGATTGGACCTCGATTATCATCGTCGCGACCATGATCATTCTCAGCGCTATCCTGCGTTTCGTGCAGGAGTGGCGTGCGAATGTCGCCAGTGAGGCGCTTCGCAAAATGGTGAAGAACACCTGCCAGGTTCGCCGCAAAGGACGCCCCGAGGAGGAAATCGACATCGAAGAACTCGTCCCCGGCGACATCGTAAAGCTCGCTGCCGGCGACATGATTCCTGCCGACTTGCGCGTTATCGAGACGAAGGACTTGTTCGTCAGCCAGGCGACCCTGACCGGCGAATCCGACGGCATCGAGAAAACGCCGCGCACGCAGGAAAATAAACGTCGCAGGGGGAGTGTGACCGAGCTCGACAACATCTGCTTCATGGGCTCGACCGTCGTTTCCGGCTCGGCCATTGGCGTGGTATTTGAGACCGGCAACAACACATACCTCGGCACGATCGCGAAGAGCATTGCGGGTCACCGCGCGGCGACTGCGTTCGATAAAGGTATCGCGAAGGTCTCCATGTTGCTCATTCGCTACATGCTCATCATGGTTCCGTTCGTGTTCCTCGTAAACGGCCTCACGAAGGGCAATTGGTCCGAGGCATTCCTCTTCGGCATTTCGATCGCAGTCGGCTTGACGCCTGAAATGCTCCCGATGATTGTCACCGCCAACTTGTCAAAAGGCGCGTTGGCAATGGCAAAGAAGAAGACCGTCGTCAAGGATCAAAACGCGATTCAAAACTTCGGCGCTATGAACATTCTTTGCACCGACAAAACCGGCACGTTGACGCAAGACCAGATTGTTCTTGAAAAATACATCAACGCCGACGGTAGCGAAGACACAGAAAAGCGCATCATCCGTCACGCCTACTTCAACAGCTTCTTCCAGACCGGTTTGAAAAACTTGATGGACCGCGCGATTCTCACGCACGTCAAGGACAAAGAACTCGGGCTCGAAGAAGCCAGCAAAGATTACAAGAAGGTTGACGAAATTCCGTTCGACTTCACCCGCCGGCGCATGTCCGTCGTCGTTGAAGACAACAAGGGCAAACGCCAGATCATCACGAAGGGCGCTGTCGAGGAAATGCTCTCGATTTGCAGCCACGCCGAGTTTGAAGGCACGGTTCACGAACTCAACGATACTCTCCGCGAGCGCGCCAAGAAGATCGTCGATGTGATGAATAATCAGGGCATGCGCGTCCTCGCTCTCGCCCACAAGACGTTCCTCAGCAAGGAAAACAACTTCGCGATCGAAGACGAAAGCGACATGGTCCTCATCGGCTATTTGGCATTCCTCGATCCGCCGAAAGAATCTGCCGCTCAGGCTATCGCGCAACTGCACGAACACGGCGTTGATGTCAAGGTCCTTTCCGGCGATAACGACGCTGTCGTGAGAACGATTGCGCGCCAAGTCGGCATCGACGTCACGACGCAGGTTTCCGGTCCGGATTTCGCCGCCATGAACGACAAGGAGAAAATCTCCGCCGTTCTCGCCGGCAACATCTTCTCGAAACTCACGCCTATGCAGAAGGTCGAGGTTCTCACCATCTTGCAGGCGCAGGGCAACACGGTCGGCTTCCTCGGTGATGGTATTAACGACGCTGCGGCGCTTCGCCAATCCGACGTCGGCATCTCCGTCGATTCCGCTGTCGATATCGCAAAGGAGAGCGCGGATATCATCTTGCTCGAAAAGGATTTGATGGTTCTCGAAAACGGCGTAATCGAAGGCCGCAAAACTTTCGGTAACATCATCAAATACGTGAAGATGACCGCGAGTTCCAACTTCGGGAACATGTTCAGTGTCTTGGCTGCGTCGGCGTTCCTGCCGTTCCTGCCGATGATGCCGATTCACCTCATCATCCAGAACTTGCTCTACGATATTTCGCAGGTCTCAATTCCGTTCGACAGAATGGACCCGGAATACCTCCTCAAGCCCCGCATTTGGGATGCTTCCGACATAAGCCGGTTCATGATCTGGATCGGGCCGATAAGCTCGATATTCGACGTCGTCGTTTACGTCTTCATGTGGTGGTTCTTCCAATGCCAAGGCCCCGATATGGCAAACTTGTTCCAGTCCGGCTGGTTCATTGAAGGCCTGCTCTCCCAGACCTTGATCGTCCACATGATCCGCACACGCAAGATTCCGTTCATCCAAAGCCGCGCTGCATGGCCGGTTATGACCCTGACATTCTTGATCATGGCAATCGGTATTTGCGTGCCGTTCACACCGTTCGGCGCCAGCATCGGAATGGTTCCGCTCCCGCTCAGCTACTTCCCGTGGTTGATCGCAACACTGCTCACATACTGCGTGCTCACGCAGGGATTGAAGGTGCTCTACATCCGCGCGTTCTCTCGCTGGCTGTAATGTGGCGAACGCTTGGGCGGCGTGGCACCAAAAACCGCCCGCCCGAGCTCGCCGCAAACACCACGAGTGTTTAAAACAATAAAAACGAAAAAGAGGAAAAACTTATGAAAGATAAGGCTATCGCAAAACAAATTCACAAGAATTTGAAACGAAACGTTCTCGACGAGAATCAATGCACGCCCGCACAAAAGGTCGTCGCGAAAATCGGTCTCGTTATCGGACTGTGGGGACCATTCCTCGCAATTCTCATAACCTGCTTCCTGTGCTCGCGCGATGTTGTCGGGGAAAGCAGAGAGATGGAAAAGGTGCGTTTTGAATACGTAAAGAACGTGTTCGCAACTCCCACAAGAGAGGCGGATATGAAGAATTACGTGGTAAACGTCATCAAAGAGACGCAACGCAGATTGGACCGCTTCGGGGAAGACGCCGACAGAGCTGCCGAGATGAAGGAATACATCGAGGCATATGTGGCGAAATATCCCGAAAGAAAGTCCGAGATGGACAAATTCGTCAACAGAGACCTGAAAAGGGTTATCGACGATGAAGATGAAGATCTCGGCAAGCGCGAGGCGGTCAGAAAGTTCCGCGACATGATGTTGGGCATCAAAACCGAGCCCCTCACCGAAAGCGCCGAAACTCCTGCCGAAACAGCCGCTCCCGCAGCCGAATAACAACCCGCAACAAAGCCCGCCCCGAGCCGCGACAATCGTCGAGACAACGGGGCAGGCTCCCAAACCCGCGACGCCTCTGCCGCACAACACGTGCAGCAGGGGCGTCTCGTCGCATCCCGCCACCACCAACCCAAGATTGGCGGGATGGTGGTGGCGGAGGGATTGTGGCGGGATTTGTGTCCGTGGCGGAAGCAGGGTCGGTGGTCGCAAGATCGCATCGAGTGGAGAGGTGTGGTCTAGGGGTCTGGGTCCTCGGTGAAGCAGGGGCGGTGGGGTGAACAAGCGATAGCATGGAAA
>JAJPZB010000183.1 GCA_021204635.1 Opitutia bacterium
CATCATCGTCGTCATCGCCGCCATTGTTGTCGTCGATTGACATATTGCCGAGAATTTCTTCACGGCGTTCGCGCTCGAGGTCGTTTTTGTCGAGTTCTTCGAGGTAGTCGGCGAGTTTGTTGCCGAGGATTGCCATCTCGATTGCGGCGTTTGCGAACTCGGTTCCGCGGTCGGTTTTGCCAAAGACGCGCTCGTTTGCCTGCGCTTCGTTCATAGTCACGATGACGCCGTTGATTACGGGGATTTGCGAATCGATACCGATTTTGTGAAATGCGTTTGCCGTGGACTTGGCGATGATTTCGTGGTGGGGCGTTTCTCCCGCGATTATTACGCCGAGGGCGATGATGCAATCGTAGTCGCCAGTAAGCGACAACAAGGAGGTGACGTATGGGAGTTCGTTTGCGCCCGGGACGCGCGTCACCGTTATCGCGTTCGCGGGAATGCCTTTGTTGCGAAGCTGTGTTTTTACGCGCTCGAGAAGGTGTTCTACGTGCCTTTCGTTGTAGCGTGATGCCACTATCGCGAAGTGCAGATCGCCTTGCGCTTCAATTTTGTTGGTCGGCTTGTTTTTACTCATGAAAAAATGAAAATCGCGAGATTTGAAAGAACCGTGGAGATTTGCCGGCGGACACCGGCGGTGGGCTCTCACAGACCCGTTTTTTGGCTTGATCGCCAGGCCTTCCGCCACGCCGTTCGGTGGTTGGAAATCCAGTCGTATGCTGCGGCATTGAAGCCGACGTCGTGGCCGGCTTTTTCCGACATAAACCATTTATGCCGCATGATTTCTTCGCGCTCGGCGACCATTTCCTTGTAGAGAATCGACATTGAGGCAAGCGTTTCCGCCGTCGCGCGGTTGAGCGGAACATATGCGCGCGCACGAGACCTCCTTTTGGCAGGGTAGGAATTTTTCCCGGAGGTCGTAGTTGTCGCTGAACTTCTCATCTCAATCGCCAATTGTTTTCAGGATTACCGTTCGCGCTTGTTTTGACAATCAAAATTTGGGAGCGTTTTTGTGTCGGTTAAGAAAATAAGTTTGGTGTCGCGGGCAAATTTCTTGTTGCGTTGCCACGGACATTTCCGTAGTCTCGCCACTTCATTCTCGACTTGCGCTTGGTCGAGGCGCGTCCGCAAATCGTTGCGGGAACGTGACTACACGAGCGCACAACAGAAAACATGAAAGAATACAAACTGAACGTTAAGACGCGCGACGGAGTGGGGCGTGGACCGGCTCGCCGGCTTCGCGCTGCCGGATTTCTCCCGGGCGTCATTTACGGGGTAAAAAAGGCGGCGCGTCCGATTTCGATTAACGACGCAGAGTTTCGCATGATGATGCGCGCCAAGGGCGAGAGCGCGGCTCTCGTCGAGATCTCGATAGACGGTGCAGAGCCGGTTTTGTCGCTCATCAAAGACTTCCAGCGCAACGCTGTTTCGCAAAAGGTCGTCCACGTTGACATTTACGAAGTCGATCCGAACGTCCACATGACGGTGGCGATTCCGGTTCGCGTCAAGGGCGAGGCTGTTGGCGTTCTCGCCGAGAACGGGACGCTCGAGGTCGTGCACGAAATCATGGTGCGCTGCCTCCCGAAAGACCTTCCGAAATTTATTGAAGTTGACGTTTCCGACTTGCATGTCGGGAACACGATTCACATCGAATCGCTTCCGGAGATTCCCGGAGTTTCGTTCCCGCCGAACCAAAACTCCGTCGTTGCTTCTTGCACGAGCGAGAAGCAGGAAGAAGAGGAAGCGCCTGCGGCGACAGAGGCCGAAGGTGCGGACGCTGCGGCTGCTCCCGCAGCAGAAGGTGCAGCCCCCGCTCCTGCAGCGAAATAATTTTTGTCCCGCGTTTGTTTTGCGGTTCAATGCGCGTTTTCGCGCCTGTTCTTTTAAAGTTCAATGCCCGTTTCTGTCATTTACGGCTTGGGCAATCCCGGCAGGGAATATGAGATGACCCGCCACAATGTGGGCTTTCGGGTGCTCGATTCCTTGGCAAAAGATTTGCAGGTTTCCTTCCGCAAAGATGCTTCGCTGCGCGGCGAGTTCGCCAAGGCGAAACTCGAACCGGCGGGAACGACGTTGCACCTCGGGAAACCACTCACGTTTATGAACAACAGCGGAGAATGCGTGGGGGCACATTCGCGCTTTCACAAAATTCCGCCGGACGAGATTGTCGTGGTTCACGACGATATCGCGCTTCCCCCCGGCGCCGTGAAGATTTCCTTCGGCGGCGGAGATGGCGGCCACAACGGGCTCAAGAGCATAATCCAACACTGCGGCGAGGGTTTTATCCGCTTCCGCATTGGGATTGGTCCGAAGCTTTTTCGCGAGCAGGATCTCGCGGATTTTGTTCTTGGAAAGTTGAATGAAGAGGAACAGAAAATTTTTGAATCGCAAACGGAACACTTCATATACGGCATAAAACTTCTCGCAACTCAGGGAATTTCCGCCGCGCAAAACCTTATCAACAGAAAACAGTAAAATGAACGACCTTAAAAAATATCGTCTTAACATGATTTTTGACGTGCGAAGCGTTACAGCCGAGGCGCAGATCGAGAAGATTCAGAAACTTCTCTCTTCGCTTGGCGCGACGCTCGAAGAAACCAAGGACCTCGGGGTCAAGGATTTCGTCCGCGTCACGGATCGCCGCATGCCCAATGCGCACTACGTGCAGTTCTACGTCTCTGCGGGGACGACGCTTCCCGTTGTGTTCCGCGAAAAGCTTCGCCTCGATCGCACGATCAAGCGAATCTTGTTTCAGGCGTGCTAAGACAATAATTCCGCAGAAAAAGGGGAAGTTGAACCATGGCGTCTTTCAACAAAGTTATTCTCGCAGGGAATTTGACGCGCGATCCCGAATTGCGCACGTTCGCGAGCGGCACTGCTGTCACGCGGCTCTCACTCGCAATTAACCGGACTTACCTCTCGAAAGAAGGCGAGAGAAAAGAGGAGGTCATGTACGTCGATATCGACGCTTTCGGAAAGCAGGCGGAGACGATTTGCAAGTATTGCGTGAAGGGATCCGGACTCCTCGTCGAAGGGCGTTTGCGCCTCGACCAGTGGGACGACAAGAACTCCGGCGAGAAGCGTTCGCGTTTCATCGTTGTTCTCGAAAGCTTCACGTTCCTCGGTGGCAATCCGCGCAACACCGGCGGGCAGGACTACGAAAGTTCCACGCCACCGCCGCGCTCCGCATCTTCCTCTCGCCCGTCGTCTTCGCGCGCTCCGGCGCCGTCGGAGATGGACGATGCAGATGTCCCGTTCTAATCGGGAACAAAAACAAAATTTAATCGTTAAAAATTTAAGCAAAGAAAAATCATGGCACTCTCAGAAGTCCTCCTCAAAAAACCCGTTGCCGGTCTTGGCGCGGAAGGCGACCAGGTCAAGGTTCGCGCCGGCTATGCACGCAATTTTCTGCTTCCGCAAGGGATTGCAGTTCCGCTCACGCTGGCAAATCGCAAGCAGATCGAAGCCCTGAAAAAGGCGCGCGCGATCCGCGAAGCCCGCGAATTGGACGAAGCGAAAAGCGCGGCGGCAAAGCTCGAAGGCGTCTCGCTTTCGTTCACGGTCAAGGTCGGAGCTTCCGGCAAGATGTTTGGTTCGGTTTCTGCTACGGAAATCGCGGCGAAACTCGTCGAACAAGGCTTTGAAATTTCCAAAAAGCAGGTCCATTTGGAAAACGGCTCGATCAAGCACATTGGAAAATCTGTGGCGCAGATTAAGTTCCACGCCGATGTCGTGAAAGAAATCGAGATCGAGGTTGCCGCGGAAGCTATCGCCGAAGAGCCGGAAGCCGAGACGGCAAAAGCGAAGAAGGGCGCTCGCAAACCGCGCGCAGCCAAGGCTGATGAAGCCGCCGCTCCCGCAGCGGAGGCGCCGGCGCCTGCCGCCGAAGCGAAATAATTCGCGTTTTTCGCAGACACGAAAAAGGCGTTCCCGCGTGAATTTTCGCGAGAACGCCTTTTTGCATATTCGGGAGAAATCTTTCGCGAAAGATTCGGAAGATTTCGCCCGCCGCCGCGTGGATTTTACATGAGTGCGCGCGCCGCCGCTGCGGGATCGCTCGCGCCGCAGATCGCGGAAACCACGGCGATGCCGGCGACTGTTCCCGTCGCGCGGATTTCTGCCGCTGTCGGGGGCGTTATTCCGCCGATCGCTACAACGGGGAGCGGCGACTGCGCCGCGAGTTTCGCGAATGTCGGAATACCGAGAACCGGCGGAGCGTTCAACTTGGAGACCGTGGGGAACACGGGGCCCATGCCCAAGTAATCTACGAGCGTCGGATCTACCGCGCGAAGTTGCTCGATATTCGAGCACGACAAACCGAGAATTTTGTCCGGTCCGAGAATCTTTCTCGCGAGGGCAGGCGGCAAATCCCGTTGCCCTATGTGCGCGCCGTCGGCGTCGAGAGCGAGAGCGAGGTCGAGCCGATTGTTCACGACAAACGTGACGCCGGATTTTTTGCAAAATTCCGCGATCGGGAGCGCCTCTTTGTAGCACGTTCCCGCGTCGGGATTTATCGAGCGGTATTGCACAATCGAGACGCCGCCATCTATTGCGGCTTTCACGACATCGAGCATGGGCAAGCGGCATTTTTCCGGCTTGTCCGTGACAAGATACAGATGCAGGTTAAATTTCGGTTTCATTTTCTTTCGCGAATTTTTTCTTGTTTGGAAAAGCGCGACACTTTACTCGCGAACTATTGCACGGGAGTGAATGTCGCTTTCGGAAAGGTTGTACATCGCGTCGAGAAGTTCAACAGCGAAAGACCCGGAACCGCGACAACGCTCTGCTGCGATGTTGCCCGCGATGCCCATAATCAACGCGCTTGCGACGCCGCCGGCGAACGGCGTTTCCGCTACCGCCACGCACGCGGCAGAAAGCGCGCCCATAGCGCAACCAACGCCGGTGACGCGCGTCATCATGATGTCGCCGTTCCCGAGTGCGGCAATTTTGTCGCCGTCCGTGACAAAATCGGTCTCGCCCGTCACCAAAACCGCGCCGCCCGTCTTTCGCGCGAGTTGCTTGCCTGCCTCAATGGCGGATTCGCTTCCGCACGTGCTTTCCGCGCCGCGCGTCTTTGCCTCATAGCCCGCCGTCGCCAAAATTTCCGAGGCGTTTCCGCGCACGAGCGCCGGCGGAGTGCCCGCGGCGAGAATTTTTTTGACGAAATTTGTCCTGAGTCCGAGCAAGCCGACTGCGACCGGATCGAGCACCCACGGCACGGAATTTTTTGCCGCCGCCGCGACAGCCTTTTCCATTTCTTCGCTTTGCGCGCGCGACAGGGTGCCGACGTTTATCAGCAACGCGTTGGCGCATATGCGAAGCATGTCTTCCGCCTCGCTCCCGTCGCTCAGCATCGCCGGCGAAGCCCCGATTGCGAGTAGCAGATTTGCCGTGATCGGCTGGACCACGGTGTTTGTGAAATTTAGCACGAGCGGAGATTTTTCTCTGATTGCTGCGAGCGTATTGCACGCGATTTCAACAGCCTCGTTTTTTGTGATATTGGATGTGTCCAAAGCCATATTTCGCGCCATTCTCTCATGTTTTGCATTTGACTGCAACGCGCAACGCCGCCGGTGCATGGAAAATCTTTTTCGCGGGCGAAGAGATTTTACTTGCAGCACACAAGAAGAGTTGCCGAAACATCTTTAAAAATTCGCAAGAGCATAGTAATTTCCCCTCATGAAAAGGTTCATTTTCACCGCGTTGCTTTTTATTTTTTCGATTGTCGGTTTGAGCGCGTCAAATTCCGAGAGATACCTCAAAGCTTCTATTTGCTACGGGCGAATCAAAATTGTCGATTCAAAGCCGGATTTTCGCGTCAAAATTCTTCCTGCCTCCGAAGCCGCTAATGCGGACATCTCGATTTTTGTTCTCCGAAGCCAAAACCCGAATAACATCGGGCTGTGGTGTTTCGTTGAACGCGGCGAAAATTACAAAGTGCAATTTGTGGAGCGGGGCGAAGATTTCTCCGTTTATTTCAAAAACGGCAACCCAATGAAATACAACCCGACAAAATAATCCAATTCCCCTTTATCTCATAGGTCGAAATTTGGGATTTCTATTTTCGTTGTATGATTTTCTCAACTTTTTGTAGCCAATCTCATTTGTGGCGGATAAATCATATTCGCGAATGCGCTGTTCAATATAATTCAAAACGAAGTCTGCCGTTTTAGACTTAAACTCATTGTATAAATCCACCAAAAAACTGAGATTGTCGTTGAAAATCACTTTTGCCGCGCGGGCGTTGATGCCCACGTTGCAACCGCCGCAAAATAAATCGACAAATGTTCCTGTTCGCTCCGGAAACAGGGGCATGATTTGGGGGAGAAGCTTGAATTTGCCGCCGATGTAATTCATCGGGGAACGAATGTAAAATTGCGCTTCTCCACTATTCATCTGCGGTGTTCTGCGGGCGCGAAAATTTTCAGCCTCGGTTGGCGAGCGTCATCAGGAATTCGATGTTTGTCTTCGTCTTTTTCATGCGGTTGATTAGCATTTCCATCGCTTCGAGCGAGGGGACGCCCTTCATCGCGCGGCGCATCGAATAGACGTATTGCATTTCGTCGGGGTGGTAGAGCAATTCTTCTTTGCGCGTTCCGGAGCGCTCGAAGTTGATTGCGGGGAAAATTCGCTTGTTGGCGAGGTCGCGGTCGAGGTCGAGTTCCATGTTCCCCGTGCCCTTAAATTCCTCGAAAATAACTTCGTCCATCTTCGACCCCGTGTCTATGAGCGCGGTGCCGAGAATTGTGAGCGAGCCGCCATCTTCGATGTTTCGCGCCGAGCCGAAAAAGCGCTTCGGCTTCGCGAGAGCGCCGGCTTCGACGCCGCCCGAGAGAATTTTCCCGCCGTTTGGCATCAGTGTGTTGTAGGCGCGGGCAAGGCGGGTTATCGAGTCAAGCAAAATCACAACATCTTTGCCGAGCTCAACCATGCGGCGCGCGCGCTCGATGACCATTTCGGCGACGTGCACGTGGTTCTCCGGCGTTTCGTCGAACGTCGAGCTGATAACCTCCGCGCCAATCGTGTTGCGCTTGAAATCCGTGACTTCCTCGGGGCGCTCGTCAACGAGCAGGACGATGAGCTTCACCTTCGGTTTGTTTTTCAAAATAGAGTTCGCGATTGTCTGCAAAAGCACGGTTTTCCCAACTCGCGGCGGCGCGACAATGAGCCCGCGCTGCCCGAGCCCGATTGGGCAAAGCAAATCTACGCAGCGCATGGAAAGGTTGTTCGGAAAATCCGGCGTGGTTTCGAGCATGATTCTCTCCGTCGGATAATACGGAGTGAGCTCGGTGAACGGCGTGAGGTTTTTAATTTCGTCCGGCGGCGTCCCCATTATCGACGTCACGGCGACGACAATCGGCGCGGTTTCTCCCGGCATTGGCGGGTGCACGATCGCGCTGAGTTCGTGGCCGCGTTGCAGCCCGTATTTTTTGATGAGAATCGCGGGGACGTATGCGGAAAGTTCGCGCACGCTGAAGCTGTCCTCGGGGTAGAGCAAAAGCCCGTTTCCGTTGGCGAGAATTTCGAGCGTGCCCGCGAGCGTGATTGGGCGCGCCGCATCAAACGCCGCGTTTATGATTTTGCGAATCAGCGGGCGCCGTTGCGGGTTTCTGAAAACGGGAATGCCAAATTCGCCTGCGAGCGCGACAACGTCTGCGAGTGGCTTTTTGTAAATTTCGTTGAAATCGAGAACTGCGCCGGGCTCGCATTCCCTGAGCTCGAAGCGTGGCACGGTGGTGGCAACCGTCGCCGGGGGCGGCACGGTGGTGGGCGCCGGGTTTGTGGTGGCGGCTTCCGGCACGGTGGTGGCAACCGTTGCCGGTGTCGCCATGGTGGTGGACGCCACGGTGGTGGCGGCCTCTTCCTCGACCTTGACAAGTTTGACGACGTGCCGCGCCTTTTTCTCCAAGTCCGCGAGAAAATCGGCGTCTTTTAGTTTGTTGTAATCAAAGGAATTGCCAATCTCGAGCGCCGAGACAACAGACGTGTCTTTGCCTGCGAGAGTGCCCCACGCCGGCTTTGTTGCGTCCTGCGAATCGCGGATTTTTTCAAATTTCCCCTGCGGCGAAAATTTCCCCGGCTGGAATTTTTCTCGCTGCTTTTGCTTTGGTTGAAAGCGCGGGGCGGGTCTGTTGTCAGGATTTCGCTGCTGGTTGAAATTTTTGCCTTGCGCAGGCGCCTCCCGTTGTTCTCGCGGAGAAAATCCGCCACTTGGGTTTGTTGCGCCGCCCGTAGCCCCCACGAATGCGGAGGAAGAGCGATAGTCGCCGCGAGCGTTGAAGTTGAATTTATCGGTGGTGCGTTTTCCCCAGCGTTCACCGCGGCCGGAGAAGGATTGCCCCGATTGCCGCGTGAGGTTTGTGGTGGGGAATTTTGCCTGCGGCACCGGTTGGTGGTCGGGCGAAGTTTGTGGTGCCTCGGCGGAATCGGCATTGTTGTCGCCACCACCAACGCCACCGTTGTCGCTGGCTTGGTGGTGTGGAGAATCGGCATTGTTGTCAGCGGCGGGCTCGCCACCGTTGTCGCCACCGTCGTCATCGTCCGGCGTGTAAACGCTTTCCGAGATCTTTTCCGGCGGTTTCTCCGGAGACAGTTGCGGGCGCGTGTCGCGCAAAATTTCGGCTTCGTTGCCACCACCGAGGCGATTGTCGGCATCGCGATTGTTGTCGCCACCATCCTTGTCGCCGCTGTCGATTTCGTCGCTTGGATCAAAGGAAAACAGTGGCGCCCGTGCCGGCGCTGCTGCGGGGATTGTTGCGGGCTCGGCATTGTTGCCACCACCGAGACCATTGTTGCCACCACCATTGCTGTCGCCGGCGCTTTGTTGCGCAGGCGCGGCGGGCGCAGTTGTCGAGGTCTCGATCGTGAGAAAATCGTCTATGGGCGCGACTTTTTTCGGGCGCCCGCGCCGAGCCGGCATCTTCGCGGCAGTGTCGCCCTCTGTTGCGGCAGGATTTTTTCTCGGGCGTCCCCGTCTGTGTTGCGCCGGCTGGGCAGATTCCTCCGGCAGTAAATTGTTTGTTTCGTCTTCCATACTTCAATTTTGGTGGGAGAGTTTTGGGCAAAGGAGGTCTATCTGAGCCTCCAAAAATTCAAGCGAACCGTCATTTGAAAGCAAAATGTTTGCGCGCGCAATTTTGTTTTCGAGCGGCAACTGTGCTGCCATGCGCCTTTCGGCGTCGGCGGCGCCCACGCCACGCTTTTCCAATCGCGACAATTGAGTTTCTCGCGAGCATGCCACGCAAATCGTGATGTCGAATTCCGCATCATAATTTTTTTCAAAGAGCAGGGGAATTTCGACAACGGGAATTTTTCCCGCGCCCTCAGCCGCAGAGCAAAATTCGCGCCAGGTCTTCTCGATTTTCGGGTGGAGAAAATTTTCCAAGCGTCGGCGCGCATTGTTGTCGGAGAAAACGATTGTGGCGAGTTTGTCGCGGCGAATTGTGGAGTTTTCCACGCATTCCGCGCCAAAATTTTCCACCACAAACCCAACGGTCTGTGGCGACGCAAGAAGTTCGCGCGTGCAGGCGTCTGCGCTGAAAGTGGGGAAATTGCGGGCTTTGAAGATTTCGAGCGCGGCGGATTTCCCGCATCCGATCCCGCCGCTCAGAGCTATTCTCATGGCGATTTTTCGTGGGAAAATTTCGACGCCGTTCCCGCGATAACGCGGTTTTCAAGGAACGTGCGGTCTGTTGCCGTTGCTCGGCTCCTTTTTTGGCGTCGGGCAAGAATATGCGCGTGGCGACGCCTCTTCGGCAAGAATTTTTCTTTGTCTGACCGCACGCGAATGTGTGGCGACGCAAATCCGCTTTCCATTTTGGGGCTTTTGCAATAGTCTGAGACCCCAAGGTTATGAAATACATTTTTGTCACCGGCGGAGTGGTTTCTTCTTTGGGAAAAGGGCTGACGGCTGCGGCTCTCGGCGCGTTGCTCGAATTGCGCGGATTAAAGGTGCGCATGCAAAAATTCGACCCGTATTTGAACGTAGATCCGGGCACGATGTCGCCATATCAGCACGGCGAAGTATTCGTCACGGACGACGGCGCCGAGACGGATCTCGACCTCGGCCACTACGAGCGTTTCACCTCGGGAAAGCTCTCGTCGGCGAGCTCTGTTTCGTCCGGCAAAATTTACGGCGCAGTCATTGCCAAGGAGCGGCGCGGCGATTATCTCGGCAAAACGGTGCAGGTTATTCCGCACGTCACCGACGAAATAAAATCCCGCATTCTCGCCGGCAGTGAGGGCGCCGACGTTTCGATCACCGAACTCGGCGGCACCACGGGCGACATCGAGGGGCTGCCGTTTTTGGAGGCACTGCGACAATTCCAACTCGATTTCGGCCGCGACAATGTGTGCTTCGTTCACTGCGCGCTCGTGCCATACATTCGCGCGGCGGGGGAAATGAAAACCAAGCCGGCGCAACAATCGACGGCGAAACTGCGCGAAATCGGCATTCAGCCCGACATCCTCGTGTGCCGCACGGAGCGCCCGCTCACGCTCGAAATGCGCCAGAAAATGAGCCTCTATTGCAACATTCCCGTGAGCGCCGTCGTGGAATGCCGCGACGTGCCTTTCTCAATTTACGAACTCCCGCTCATGCTCGCCGGCGAGCACCTCGACAACGAAGTAATCAAGGCGCTTCACTTGGAAAATCACCCGCACATTCACCACAGAAATCTCCTCGTGTGGAAAGACATCGTGCGGAAATTGAAATATCCGGCGCGGCACGTGAAAATCGGCGTCGTCGGCAAGTACATCGAGTTGCAAGACGCGTACAAATCAATTTACGAATCCATAACGCACGGTGGAATTGCGAACGATTGCGGCATCGAAATTGTCAAGATCGATTCGGAAGATTTGAGCGAGCAGGGCGTTTCGGTGCTGACAGATCTCGACGGCATCCTCGTCCCGGGCGGCTTTGGCAATCGCGGCATCGAGGGAAAAATTCTCGCGGCGCAATATGCTCGCGAAAACAAGGTGCCGTATTTCGGGATTTGCCTCGGAATGCAAATCTCCGTCATCGAATATGCGCGCCACGTTCTCGGCCTCGCCGGCGCGACATCGACCGAGTTTGCGCCGGACGCGAAAAACCCCGTCGTGGATATCATGGAAGGGCAGAAGCACATCGAGAACAAGGGTGCGTCGATGAGGCTCGGCGCATACAAATGCGCGCTTGTGGCGGGAACAAAGGCGCGGGAAGCCTATGGCGAGGACGTGGTTTTCGAGCGCCACCGCCACCGTTATGAATACAACAATGCGTATCGCGATCGCTTTGTGGCGGCGGGATTGAAAGTGGCGGGAACGAATCCCGAGATGGATCTCGTCGAGATTGTCGAGGCGGAAAATCACCCGTGGTTTGTCGGCGTGCAATTCCACCCCGAATTTAGATCCAAGCCGTCGCGCCCGCATCCGCTTTTTGCCGCATTTGTCAAGGCTGCAATTGCGCGCAGTGCCTTTGTTGCGGGCAAATAAATTTTCGCGACAACAATTACCGGAAACCCAAAAACGAGGCTCGTAAAATGAAAATCAAGGAAAAAAGCGTGGCGGCATTTCGCTACACATTGAAAGACGAGAGCGGGAAGATTCTCGATTCGTCAAACGACCGCGACGGCCCGCTCGAATATTTGCACGGCGCGGGGAACATCATTCCAGGGCTCGAACGCGAGTTGCTCGGGATGGAGGTCGGCGAGAAGAAAAGCGTCAAGGTCGAGCCCGCAGATGGGTATGGGTTTCGCCGCTCGGAGCTCGTAATTTCGGTGCCGCGAACAAACATAGAATTTGACGGCGATATCGTCCCGGGAATGCGCTTCCATGCGGAAGATGGCGACGGTGGCGTTCACGCGTTTGTTGTCGTCGATGTCGCCAACGGCAATGTGAAAATGGACGGGAATCATCCGCTCGCGGGCGTGACGCTTTTCTTCGACGTTGAGATAACCGACGTTCGCGAGGCGACGGCGCGCGAGATTGCCGAAGGCCACCCGCACATGGAAGGTTGTAGCTGCGGTTGCCACCACCATCACCACGACGGTGGCGGCGAATGCAAGTGTGGCGGGAAGTGCGACTGCGACAACGATGGTGGCGACGACGATTGTTGTGGCGGCGGCTGCAACTGTGGCTGCGAGCACGATCGCTGATTTTTCAAGGCAGCAAAGAGCCGGATTTTTCGTGGTGGCGACAACGTTCTCGGGAATGATTTTTCGGGAACGTTTTTTGTTGCCGTGGTGGGTTAGTGGTGGCGATCGGGTTGGTGGTGAGAGGGTTGGTGGCGAGAATGGCAAAAAACTGCACGAGCCAAGAGTTTGGGCTTGGCGGATTCTCGCGGAAAATTTAAGAAGAGCGGCGTTATGGACAATCGCCACGAAAACAGCAAAAAATCCCCGTCCGCCGCTTTCGCACGCCTGCCTAAGACGCTTTTGGCGTTAGCGGCATTTTCACTCGCCGCCGCAGTTTGCGGGAATGCCGCGCCGCCGCCCGACATTGATTGGCTCGAACCAATTCCCATTGCGAACTCGAGCAACGAATATCGCGAATACAGAGCTACTTTGCCACACACTGCGATGCAACAAAAGCGAGCCGCATTGCTCGCGTTCAAGCGCGATCCGATTTGGCTGAAAATCCCGCCGGAAATTCGTCTCGCGATCGAGAGAAACGTAGATTACATCGCGGTTTTCCCGTCGGACACGTATTCGTCGCGCGTTGTGTTTATTTACTCGCGCAACATCATTGTTGTCCGCGAAAACGGCGTGTATGAAATAGTTATTTTGAACAACGACTTGATCCGCTGGGTTTACGCCGTGTATCCGACGATAATCAACCCGCGCACGGGAAGATTTTTCCGTTCCCTGCCGGACTCGCGACCCATAGAGCCTCGCGCACGAGCCATTCCTACGAGGCCGCGGGCGGCGGTTTCGCCGAGACCGACGCCGGCAACCAAGCCGAATCCCGCGCCAAGCCCGACGCCGACGCCACAAAGGAATGTGCTTCCGGCAAATCCTGGCGCAAAGACAATTCCGGAAAAACACGCGGCGACGCCGGTGAGGCAGCCCACCACCAACCCGACGCCAAATGCCGCGCAGAAGCCGGTGGCCACGCCCGTGCGCGCCACCACCAACCCCGTAGCGCCGGCACGTGCCACCACCAACCCGGCAACGCCTGTGCGCCAGGCTACGCCAACCCCCGTGCGCACCACGACGCCCGCAACCCCTGCGAGATCCACGCCCACAACAATGCCAACGCGGCAATCATCGTCGCCCGCAACCACCTCGCACCAATCTGCGCCGGCAAATTCTTCTCCCGCGAGAACGAGTTCACCGTCGGGCGGTTCATCGTCGCATTCGTCGGCAAACGATAGGCAACAAAGCTCGTCGCCGCACCGCCACTAAGCGCCACCACCAACCCAAATCCCACCACCAACCCGGCGACAATAAAGCCGCTCCCGCCGGCACAGAAGGCAGGAGCGGCCTTGTTGTGGCAGGAATTTTATTTCGCAACAAACGCGCTCGCCGGAATTGCCTCCGCGTTCGCAGCGCCGGGTTTTTGCCACGACATTTCCAAACTCGGAGCGGCATTGTTCGCGGCGCACACGTATTCTATGCGAATCGGATGCAAGCCTTTTTTCAGCAGGACTTTTTTCGTTCCCTGTTTGTTTTGCGTTCCCAGATTCATGTATGAACTCGCCTGCGCGCCCGGCGTGTAAAGCTTGTCCGCGTCGATGAGCGGCATGACTTCGTGCAGGTGCACAAAGGCTTTTGAGCCGGCGGTCTTGTCGGTTTTCAAATAAAACACGTATTCGCCATCGGCGGGAATGTCGATGAAACCGTCGAGAGCGACGCCGACTGCGCCCGAGCCAGCGAGCGTCTTCGCGTCTGCCGGAATGAGATTTCCCGCGTCGTCAGCAGTTTTCAAACTTCCCGACTTTGCGACAGCGAGGTGCGTTTGCCTGAAATCCGGCACCCACGGGAACGCGTCTTTTTGCGTGAAGATTTTGTAATCGAGTTGCGCGGGCTTTGTCGCGTTCTCGGGCGCAACGGCGGGCACCGCGTTCACCGGCTTCTCAAAAAATGCCTTTGCCTCGCGGCCGACGGCGCCATCGACGGGGCGGCGCGTCGTGAGAAGTTTTTCGCGCATGCGCGCCTGAAGATTGAGTTTTTTGTCAATCGGCTTTCCTGCGAGATCGTTCTTTTCCTGCGGATCTTTTTCCGTGTCGTAAATCTCGAAAACCGTTTCGTTGAGCGGTTTGTCGCCGATGTCGATCGCGTGGCCCTTGTAGCCGTCAACAAAAACCACGAACTGGTTTTTGCGCGAGGCACCGCGATGTTTGGGCAAAAAGTCTTTGTAGTTCGGCGTCGCGCCATCGACAGAATATTCGATGTAGATGTCGCTCGGCATTTGTTGCCCGCCCTTTCCGGTCAGGTCCGGCAGCAGCGAAACGCCGCTCGACGAACTCGGCGCTGGCAGGCCTGCGGCGTCGGCGAATGTCGGCAACCAATCCTGGAATTGGCTCGGGTGGAGCGACGTTTTTCCGCCTTTGATTTGCGCGGGCCAGCAAACGATTGTCGGCTCGCGGATTCCGCCTTCGTCGGTGTCGCGTTTGATGCCGTCCATCATGCCGTAAGTTTTGAAATACTGTGGGTCTTGCGCCGGCTTGTTTTGCATGTCCGAATCGCTTCCCGCCTCGTTGTGCGGGCCGTTGTCGGAGGTGAAAATCACGAGTGTGTTGTCGGCAATTTTCATGTCGGAAAGCAGGCGGCGAATGTCGCCAACGGCGTCGTCAACGCGGCGTACCATCGTCGAGTGGCGTTGATTTCCGTCGCCGACAAATTTTTTGTTGTCGGGGTGAATAAATTCGTCGCGACCAATCCAATGCGCCCCCGCCTTTGTTGCGAGTTCCTGCGTCGATGTGTTGCAGGTCTGTGTCCCGTCCTTTGTCTCAACCCATTGCAAGCCACCTGTCTTGCCGCCGCCACGCGGATATGACGATGGCGGGACGCGGAGCGAGGCGTGCGGTGCAGTGAAATTAAGCATCAGGAAAAACGGCTTTTTCGTCTTCGCGGGATCGTTGTCCATGATCCATTTTTTCGCGCGAGCGGCGAACAGGTCGGTCGAATATGCGGAGACTTTTTCGAGCCCGTTTTTAATTCCCTGCTTTTGCGAGTGAATGATTTTGTCGTTTTCCCAAATCGCAGTGACCGCCGCCGACGCGTTGTTTGCGGGATAGTGGAAATGCCCGCCGAGGTGCGCGTTTAATCCCCAGAAATAATCGAAGCCGCGCGCGGTCGGCATCGCCGTCGTGGGAACATTGCTTTGCCCGCCGCCACCGACGCCCCACTTGCCGATGACCGCAGTCGAGTAGCCAGCTTGCTTCAAGACGCTTCCGAGCGTGTGGACGTCGGCAATCGGGTGGTCGAAATTGTTGTCGCGAACGTTGCGCGTGTGCCCCGTGTGCATTCCCGTAATCAGGCACGCACGAGCCGCCACCGAGACCGGCGCCGCCGTGTAGTGGCGGAGCAGGAGCATTCCCTCTTTCGCCATTTTGTCGAGCGAAGGCGTTTTGTATTTGTTGGGATGCTCGCGGTATTTGAAGCTGTTGCCGTATTTTTCCCAGTTGACGTTCAGGTCGCCCCAACCCATGTCGTCAACAAGAATGAAGATGATGTTCGGGCGCGCGCCTGACGCAGACGCGCCGTCGGCGGCTTGCGCGGAAATCGTGAACGGAGCAACGGAAAGTGCGCCGACAATGAGTTTCGTCGAGATTTTCATGGCGTAGGAAAATGAGAAGAGAAAACGGGTAAAAGCTTTCTCGAAGATAATCAGGGGCGGGAAAACTTCAAAATTTTTTTGAGCGATTGTTGTCGCGGGTTGGTGGTGAGATCTGGGTTGGTGGTGAGATCTGGGTTGGTGGTGGCGGGCGAGTTTTGATATTTGCGGAACAGGGCAAGGCAGGGCATAGTCTTTTACACATGCGCCAAGATGCAGAAAAAACAGAGAGCGGGGCGTCGTTCCCGCCATTTCGTATTGGAATAGGCTACGACGTCCATCGCGTAGAGGCGGGCCGCCGTTGCGTTCTCGGCGGGATCGAGATTCCCGCAGACTTCGGGTGTGTTGCGCACTCCGACGGCGACGTCGTCGCGCACGCCCTCGCCGACGCAATTTTGGGCGCGATGGCGTTGTCCGACATCGGGCATTTTTTCCCGCCAACCGACCCCGCTTGCGAAGGAATAGATTCGATGAAAATTCTCGCCAAGTCTGTTGCGGAGGCGCGTTCCCGCAGGTATGCGCCGGTGAATGTCGATATTACCGTTGTCGCGGAACGCCCGAAAATCGGGAAGTTTGTGGTGGCGATGCGCGAGAAAATCGCCGGTGTGCTGGGCGTTCCCGTCGATCGCGTCGGGATAAAAGCCACCACAAACGAGCGCCTCGACGATGTAGGGAAAGGGCAGGGCATTGCCGCTCACGCCGTTTGCCTGCTGATGGAAATTTGAAAAATCAAGAAAATTCTTCGCAGGTTTTCTCGCGGGAAACGAATTTCACAACTATCCAAATCCGGCTATATGAAAAAATTTGCAATCTTCGCGACAGGCGCATCGTTTGTTGCGGCGGGAATTGTGGCGCTTTGCGCGCAGGAAAATTTTCCCCACAACAATGAGGACTCCGGCGACAATGCAGGCGGCGCCATTGTCGCCACCATAGACGTGAGTGGTGACAATTCCGCCGAGGCTCGCGACAACAGTGTCAAGGAAAATCCGCAAGTCGCCACAACAGTGGCGCCGAGAAGGGCGGAGGAAGTTTTCGATGCGAAAAACGCGGCAATTCTCGGCATTGTCGAAGGTCTGACGGAATATCTTCCCATTTCTTCGACGGGGCATTTGATTTTGGCAAACAGCGTTCTCGGGCTCGACACCGAGGATTCGCTTCTCGTGCGCGGTTGTGGCGAGAACGTGGATTGTGGTGAGAATCTCGTGCGCGATTCCAAGGGCGAGATTGTTTCCGTGAAATCCGCTGCCGACGCCTATTCGATAATCATTCAGTTCGGCGCGATTGTCGCCGTGATTTTCGCGTATTGGCGCCGCGTTTCGGGGACGATAATCGGCGTCCTGCGCCGCGATGTTCCGAGCCTGCGCCTCGCGAGAAACCTCATTGTCGCATTTATTCCTGCGGCAGTGCTGGGATTTTTGTTCTCGAACAAAATCGAGGAATTTTTGTTCAACCCCGTTTCTGTTGCGATTGCCCTCATCGTCGGCGGGATTTTGATGCTTGTCGTCGAAAGGCGGCGCAAGCGTCTCGTGGCGGCAATGCCGCAGAATTACGCGACCGAGATCGATTTGCAGGATATGTCGGCGCGGCAATCGCTCGTCGTCGGGCTCATGCAATGTCTCGCGCTTTGGCCGGGCATGAGCCGCTCCATGTCAACGATTGTCGGCGGGTATGTCGCGGGTCTCTCGCCGCGCCGAGCGACGGAATTTTCTTTCTTGCTCGGCTTGATAACGCTTTCCGCCGCGTCGATTTACAAGACTTTGAAGTCTTACACGGAAATGCTTGACGCGTTCGGCGCCGGCGTCTCGTTGCTCGGCCTTGCCATTGCGTTTGTTGCGGCGTTTGCCTCCGTGAAGTGGCTCGTGGAATGGATTTCGCGCCACGGTTTGGCGGCATTTTCGTGGTATCGCTTTGCGCTTGCGGCTGTGGTTTTGGTTTGGGCTTTTTGCTGAAATTTATCGCCTTTGCTGACGCCGTTTTATTAGCGTTCAAAAATGTTTTCTAATGTCCATTCCGGCGCGTTGCGGGGGGTTGAAGCGTGCCCCGTTCAGGTCGAATCCAAGTCAAACATGCCGGGAGATCCGCATGTTTTCATCGTTGGTTTGCCGGACGCCGCAGTGAAAGAATCCGTCGATCGCGTGATGGCGGCATTTTCAAACTCGAAACTTCCGTCGCCAAAATCGAAGACCATTGTGAATCTTGCGCCCGGCGATTTGCGAAAAGAAGGGCCGATGTATGATTTGCCGATTGCGATCGCAATGCTTGCCGGAAATGGAGTTATTCCGCCGAATTTTCTCGAAAAATACATCATCGCAGGCGAACTCGGGCTCGACGGTTCGGTGCGCTCTGTCAAGGGCGGAGTTTCGCTCGCACTACTCGCGCGCAAGGAAAATCGCGACTTGATTTTGCCGAAAAAATCGGCGGAAGAAGCTGTGCTCGTCGAGGGACCGAAGGTTTATGTCGTGGAGACGCTGTCGGAATGCGTGAATTTTTTGTCCGGAAAGCTTCCCGACAAAAAGCCGCTCACCGTGGAGAAAAGCCCGTTCGCGGCCGGGCTCGACGCGCCTCCGCCGGTGGATTTCTCGGAGGTGAAAGGGCAAAAGCACGTTCGCCGCGCTGTCGAAGTCGCCGTCGCCGGCGGGCATAATATCCTGATGATCGGCTCGCCAGGCTCGGGGAAAAGCATGATCGCAAAACGCATTCCGACGATTTTGCCGGAGCCGTCTCTCGACGAATTTTTGGAAATTCTTGGCGTGCATTCCGCCGCGGGAATGACGCTGACGGACGAGCGACTTTCAATTCGCAGACCGTTTCGCGCGCCGCACCACACAATTTCCGACGTCGGCTTGATCGGCGGTGGAAGCTCGCCAGGACCCGGCGAAATTTCGCTCGCGCACAACGGCGTTTTGTTTCTCGACGAATTTCCGGAATTTAAACGTTCGGCGCTCGAAGTCATGCGGCAGCCGCTCGAAGATGGCGAAGTCACGATCTCGCGTGCAGCAGGGAAGGTCACGTTGCCGTCGCGCTTCATGCTCGTCGCCGCAATGAACCCGTGCCCGTGCGGATATCTCGGCGATTCCCGCAGAAAATGCGTTTGCTCGCCCTTGCAAATTCAGCGATATCGCGCGCGAATTTCCGGACCGCTTCTCGACAGAATTGACATTCATATCGAGGCTCCGACGCTCTCGATAGACGAACTGCGCACATCTGCGCCAGGCGAATCTTCCGCCGTCATGCGCGAACGAATTGTCGCCGCCCGCGAACGCCAAACACGGAGATTTGCCGGAGAAGATGCCGCCGCGCCGGCAGGCGACAAAACGCGCTGCAACGCGAGAATGAGCTCGCGGCAAATTCGCGAATATTGCGAGCTCGATTCATCGCAAGGTTTGATTTTGCAACGCGCAATGGAGCGGCTCGGGCTCTCCGCTCGCGCATTTGACAGAATTTTGAAAGTATCGCGAACAATTGCAGATCTTGCGGGCTCAGAAAAAATCCAGACCGAGCATTTGCTCGAAGCCATAAATTATCGTTCGCTCGACCGCGTCTCGCAGTACTTCTAAACTGACTTTTTCGAGGATAAAATATGTCCGCAGGAGCGATAAACTCCTGCGGACGGCAGAAAGGCTCTCAAATGACCTTTGATTCAGGTGAGCCTCCGAGTTTGCTAATGCTCCGAGTTTTGTCAATCAAAAAGCGGATAAAATTTTAATATTGCAAAAATATTTTTTCTCATCCCGTTGATGTAGCGTTGACGCCGCTTCCGCTTGCTGTTTTTGTTCGTCGAAGTTCTTTTTTTCGCGGGGCGCTCCTGATCCGTTGAAACGTCCGGCAGATACAGGATACAAATGCGCCCGCAGGAGCAGCAACTCCCGCGGGCGCTAGAAAGAAGGTGCACAATGATCACCCTGATAGTGGTGCTTATGTTGCTACTGCTTTTGATTTTGTCAATCAGAAAGTAGAGCATGGCTTAAAGTTTCCCGTCGCGAGGCGGGAAACGCCACTGCTATTGGCCAAAACGTCGCCATGTCTTAGGATAAAATACGCCCGCAGGAAGCCCAAATTCCTGCGGGCGTGGAGGGGAGCAATAATGCTCACATCAACAGGCGTCCATGCTGTTGTTGTTTCTTATTCCCGTCAACTAAAAAAATCATAGCAAATATGGTTTTCCTAAAAATCTTTTAAAAATATTGCCGCAATTACTGAGCATATAGCTGTATAAATTCTGTAAAGCTCTTCTTATTTTTGCTGTTAGATAAAAATATTTTTTTGTATTCTGTGGTTGTAGCGTTGACGGAGCTCTCGCTCGTTGTTTTTGTTTGCCAAAGTTCCTTTTCCGCAGAGCCATCCTGATCCGTTGAAACGCCCGACAGATACAGGATACAAATGCGCCCGCAGGAGGACCAAACTCCTGCGAGCGCGGAAAGGAGCAAAACAATGCTCTCATTAATCGTGGTGCTCACATATTGCTACTGCTTTTGATTTTGTCAATCAGAAAGTAGTGCACGGATTAAAGTTTCCCGCCGCGAGGCGGGAAACGCCACTACCACTCTCGATTTTGACGCGGAAACATTTGCGTTTCCGTTTTGATTGACTTTTTGACATCTTACGTCCCGAATATTCCCAATTGTCAGTGGTGTTGCTTTTGTTAAGGACGATTTTTCGCGATGAAATTCTGCGCACATAGTTTTGTTTTCGTTGCGGCGTTGTCGCTTTGCTTTTGCACGCAGTTGCTTGCAGGCGAAGATGTTTGTCCTCCTGTGGACGTGCCTCTGCCATTTACGCCACCTCCGGTTGAGCCTTTTCCTGTTATTCCTGGGGCATACACGCTGCGGCGCGCCAAGGCCGCAATCTGTTTTGGTCGAATTCGTCTCGTGCGAACCGGCGAAGATTTTAAGGTGCGAGTTGTCAGTAGCGGCGAAGATTTGCGCGTGCAGATTGTGAACAGCGACGAGAGCGCGATTGGCAAGTGGCATATGACGCGCGGGGGATGTCAGTACAAAGTTCGGCTCGTGACCATTGGAGAGGATTTCACAATCCGTATCGTTGATTCCAACCCGGGTTTAAATTGAATCTCGCTCGCTTTTTACCCTATTGCGTGGGCGGGTAGGGGAAATCACGGGTTCAGGCCTGGGATACTGTTGGTGAAACGGATTGTAAAGTCCGGCACACCGTCGGAGATAATTTTCACGCGATAGTCTGCGGCGCTATCAACAATTTTCCATTCTCCTGGTTTGTTGGCAACTCCAGGGGTGAGCTTTGCGTCTAAGTCTGCAATTCCTACCGCGATTATTTTTACGCGAAAATCTTCTCCACTGTTGACGAATTGTATTCTTCCGAAACAGCGCGCAGCGGCGGCCTTGTTTTTGGACGCCGGCGGTTTCTCCGGTTGGGTGCGTGGGTGCGGCGCCGGTTTGATATGAGCGCCGGAAATATCTGCGGTGGCGGGGATTGCGATTGCGAGCGCGCAGGCGCATACCGCGAGGACTTTGTGGGGCGAGATCATGCCGTGCAACTTATGGATGCAATTTAAACGGAGCAAACAAAAAGAGCCTTGCAGTGAGGTTGCGGGCGGCAATGTGCTTGAATAAAGGAAAAGCCCGCAGTTTAGCGGGCTTTTTAAATGGTGGAGATGAAGAGACTCGAACTCTCTACCTCGACAATGCGAATGTCGCGCTCTACCAGATGAGCTACATCCCCAAAATTTTCATGGTAGGACGCCGGGGACTCGAACCCCGAACCAATTGCTTAAAAGGCAACTGCTCTACCATTGAGCTAGCGTCCCGTTTATACTTCGTCGCCTACCGGCAAAAAAGTTGCGAAAATATGTTTTATTGCTTTCGGCAATGCAAGCCTCTTTTTGCCTAAACTTTGAAATTGCGCGGCGACGCTTTTTGAAACATCGTCGCCCAAAGCACGATTAGTAAAGGCTTCTGATGATTTACAATCCTAAAAAATTCCTGCTCATCGCGGGACCTTGTTCGCTCGAAAGCGACGAAATTTGCCGCGCGGTCGCGGAGCAACTTGCAGTTTTGCGGGCGTCGATTCCGCAGTTGAACATTGTGTTCAAAGGCTCTTTCGACAAGGCGAATCGGACATCGCTCACGAGTTCGCGCGGGCCCGGAATCGAGCGCGGACTGGGGCTTTTGGCAATGGTGAAGCGCGAATACGGATTTCCGGTCATCACAGACGTGCATTTGCCCGAGCAGTGCAAGGTCGCGGCGGAGGTTTGCGACGTGTTGCAAATCCCTGCGTTTTTGTGCCGGCAGACCGATTTGCTCGTTGCCGCCGCGCAAACAGGGCGGTGTATCAACGTGAAGAAAGGGCAATTTTTGTCGCCGCAGGAAATGCAGTTTGTCGGCGAGAAACTTTCTCGCGCGGGCGCGGCGGAAATCTGGCTTACCGAGCGCGGAACGGCGTTTGGCTACCAAAATTTAGTGGTTGACATGCGGTCTTTTTCGATAATGAACCGCCAACATTTTCCGACGATCATGGACGCGACGCACAGCGTGCAACTGCCCGGCGCGGCGGCAGGCGCGTCCGGCGGCGAGCGCGAGTTTGTTCCGCCCCTCGCTCGCGCGGCGATTGCGGCAGGCGCATCCGGCTTGTTCATGGAGACGCATCCCAATCCGGCAAAGGCGATATCGGATTCCGCGACCCAGATTCCGGTTTCCGAGTTGGGCGGCATTGTCGCCGATTGCGTGAAGATATGGGAAATCGTGCGCGGAAAGTCGTGAGACGCGTTGGATTTTCCTGATCGCCAACAGCGCAGGAACGGTTTACAAAGGTAAATCCAGCGAATTTTTCACCGTTCCGTTTTTATGAGAAATTTCTTCAACAAGTTGATCGGCAAAGACGACCGATTTTTTGAACTTTTGGAATCGGCGTCGAAAGAAGCCCACGATTCGGCAACCATTCTCGAAACTCTTTATTCCCAGGTCGGCGACAGCGACGTGTTCGATAAAACGCTCGAAGATCTCCACGTTTGCCGCAAAAAGGCGAAAAAGCTCATCATGGTGATCTCGGAAGATCTTTGCACGAAATTCGCGACGCCGATTGATCGAGACGACATCGAGGCGCTTTGCAACGCCCTTTATCGCGTGCCGAAAAATTCGTGCAAAATCGGCGAGCGCCTTTCGATTTGCCCGGGCAAATTTAGGTCCGACGTCGTGAAAAAGCAGATCTCGATGCTCTGTCAGGCGTCCGGAATTGTCGTCAGAATGACGGGGACGTTGCGTGCGATAAAGCACGTGGAAAAAATTCAGGACGATTACGAACTCGTTCAAACGATTGAAGGCGACGCGGACAAACTTATGGTCGGGTTGCTTCGCGCGCTCTATCAAGAAACGGTTTCGTCCAAGGAAGTCATAATTTTGAAGGACATTTACGAGCGTTTGGAGGACACGATTGATTTTTGTCGCGACGCTGCGAAGATAATTTTCCAGGTTGCGTTGAAATATTCCTGAGCGGGAAGGGCAGTCGGCAAATTCTTGTTTTCGCATGACAATTTTCCTCATCGTTTTGTTTGTTGCGCTGGTGTTTGAATACATCAACGGCTTCCACGATTCCGCAAACGCTATCGCGACATCAATTTCGACGAAGGCCCTCATGCCGCGGCAGGCCATCATTCTTGCGGCGGTGATGAATCTCGTCGGAGCGCTTTCGGGCACGGCCGTGGCGAAAACGATTAGCGAGGGATTGGTCGATGCCGTCGCCGTCAACATGCATGTCATCGCGGCGGCATTGATGTCGGGAATCGCGTGGAACTTGATCACGTGGTGGTTCGGCATTCCGTCGAGCTCGTCGCACACGCTCATCGGCTCGCTCTGTGGCAGCGCGCTTGCGAAAACGACGGAGACGGATTTTGCCGAGGTCGCGGCGGCGGCGCGTCACGCGTTGCCGGACGGTTTTGAGCCCGGCGACATCGATTGGAGCGTTCTGTTTTGGTCAATCGAAAACGGCACTCGCGGGCTTTGGCCCAAGCTCATTAAGCCGATGTTGCTTTCGCCGTTGCTCGGGCTCGTTTTTGGCGCGATTGTGATGACGCTGTTTTTCATAATTTTGCGGCGCGCAAAACCGGCGTTCGTGCAATCGCTTTTTAGCAAATTTCAAATCCTCTCGGCGGCGGGAATGGGCTTTGCCCACGGAACTTCCGACGCGCAAAAAACCATGGGGATAATAACTCTCGGGCTCGTCGCGGGAACGGCTTCGGGAACATTTGACATGAACCCTGGCTGGCTCGACTTTTTGAAAAACACGACGGGCGACGTGCCGACGTGGGTGAAGGTCGCGTGCGCGCTCGTCATGGGCGCGGGAACTGCCGGCGGCGGTTATCGAATTATCCGCACCATGGGCCACAAAATGGTCAAGTTGCGCCCCGTCAACGGCTTCGCTGCGGAGATAACTTCCGCGTCAATTCTCATCGCGACAAGCCGCATGGGAATGCCGGTTTCGACGACGCATGTCGTCTCGACGTCAATAATGGGCGTCGGCTTCGCGAAAGATCCGGGGCGCGTCAATCTCGGCGTGATAAAGCGGATTTTGTGGGCGTGGGCGCTGACGCTTCCTGTGTCAATGTTTTTCGGCTACAACATATACCATTTGCTCGTTTTCCTGCTTCCGCCCATCGAGGGAATTCCGGCGTGATTTGCCTTAGTCGCCGTTGCCGCGAACGCGATTTCGCCGGGAACAAATTTGCGTCTCCGCCGCGATTTTGAAAAAATTTCGAGCCATGAAACCTTCCGCAATCGAGTTCGGGTTAGTAAAAATCTGCGCCGCGTCGCCAAAGCTTTGCCTCGCAAACGTCCGCGAGAACGAACTTGAAATCGGCGCGTGCCTGCGGCGATTCGCAAATGACGGAATCGCAATAGCGGTGTTTCCGGAGCTCTCGCTGACGGGGCATTCCTGCGGGGATTTGTTTTTCCAAACGCAGTTGTTGCGAGAGAGCGCCCGCGCCGTGGAAAGCCTCGCGCGCCTGACAGAAAGTCTTGACATCACCGCGATTGTCGGTGCGCCGCTTCTCGTTCGCCAGCGAATTTACAACTGCGCGTTTGTGCTCGGCGGCGGCAAAGTTCTCGGCATCGTCCCGAAGTCGCACCTGCCGAACACTTGCGAGTTCTACGAAAAACGCTGGTTCGCGCCCGCCGGCGAGTTGCCGGTTGCCGAGGTGGAATTTGGCGAAAATGGTGGCGTTGTGCCGATTGGCGCGGATCTGATTTTCGAAGCCGAAGGGCATTCTGAATGCGCGTTCGGCATCGAACTTTGCGAGGATTTGTGGGTGCCGGAGCCGCCGAGCGGGAGGCTTGCAGTCGCGGGTGCGCACATGATTTTCAACCTGTCGGCGAGCGACGAGGTTGTCGGGAAAACAAAATTCCGCCGCGATCTCGTGAAAATGCAGTCCGCGCGCTGCCTCGCCGCATATGCGTATGCGGGCGCGGGGATAGGGGAATCCACGACAGACATCGTTTATGCCGGCGAGTGTTTCATCGCACAAAACGATTTTATGCTTGCCGAGACCGAAAAATTTTCTCTCGAAGGCTCGGTCGCCGTCGCGCAGATCGACCTCGAATTGCTCGCGCACAAGCGCCGGACAAATGCGGAATTTTCCGCGTTGCGGGAAGACGCCTCGGCGAAATTCCGGCGAGTAAAATTTAGGCTTTCTTCGTCGCACGTCGCCGTTCCTGCCGAGATTTTCGGCAATGTTTCGCGAACGCCGTTTGTCGCCGACAATGCAGAAATTTTTGATGCGCATTGTCGCGAGGCGTTTGATATTCAGGTCTCCGGTTTGATGAGGCGGATTTTGCACACGCGGGCAAAGCGCGTTGTCGTCGGCGTCTCCGGCGGGCTCGATTCTGCGCTCGCGATACTCGTCGCACGCGAGGCATTTTTGCGGCTCGGGAAAGATCCACACGATATCGTCGGGATTTCGTTGCCGGGGCTTGGAACTTCCGCGCGGACGCGGCAAAACGCTCTCGACCTGATGAAGGCGCTCGGGATTTGCGCCCGCGAGATTTCCATTGTCCCCGCCGTAAAACAGCACTTCGCCGACATCGGCCACGACCCGCAAAATTTCGACGTGACCTACGAGAATGCACAGGCTCGCGAGCGTACGCAGGTGCTGATGGACGTCGCGTCGCGGGAAGGCGGGTTTGTTGTCGGCACGGGCGATTTGTCTGAACTCGCGCTTGGGTGGTGCACTTTCAACGGAGATCACATTTCGATGTATCACGTGAACGCGGGCGTCCCGAAAACGCTGATTCGACGCATAATTGCCTGGGTGGCAAAGGAAAAGCGCGACAATGCTCTCGCCGGCGTTCTCGCAGATGTGCTCGATACGCCTATTTCGCCCGAGCTCAAACCCACGGATTCCGCCGGCGAAATCGCGCAGAAAACCGAAGATCTCGTGGGTCCCTATGAACTTCACGACTTCTTTTTGTTTCACTTCTGTGGGAATGCGTTCACGCCGGAGAAAATTCTCTTTCTTGCGGAAAAGGCGTTTGCCGGAGTTTATGACGCCGCAACAATTGAGAAGTGGCTGCGCATTTTCATAAAGCGGTTTTTCTCGCAACAATTCAAACGCTCTGTTGCGCCCGACGGTCCGAAGGTGCTTTCCATAGGTCTTTCGCCACGCGGCGACTGGCGCATGCCGAGCGACGCCAACGCAGGAACTTGGCTCACGGAATCGCGCTAAGCCCGCGCCACCACCAACCCGCATTGTTGCGGCAACCAACCCAAATCTTCTCCACCAACCCAATTTCCCGCCACTAACCCAAGTCTTCACCACAAACCCACCACAACCAACTCGGGCAGGTGCTCAGAGACCTTCCATTGATTTCCAGCGGATCGCGGTTTCGGCATTCTCGCCAAAGCGGAGCGGACCAAATTCCTTGGCGTCGGGCAACTCGGTTGGGAAGGGCTCGGCGTTGTCGGAGAACAAATCCGCGCGTTCGTCGTAGTAAGGCGTTTTCAGGCCGAACAGATGCAGGACACTGTTGTAAACGAAGTCTTGCGAGACGGTGGCGAGGCGTTTGTTGTTGCGCGAAAGCGTTGCCCAGAGCTCCGGATTCTCCGCCTTGAATTTGTCCGAAGCCCAGACGAAAAACAGCACGTGGCGCGTTTCCGGTCTGCGGTATTGCCGCCCCCAAAGCCCGTCTTCGCCGAGCATGTCTCCGTGGTCGCCGACAAAGATGTACACAGCGTTTTTGTCGCGAAGCGCGTCGATAAATCCGCCGCAAAATTCGTCTGTCGCGACAAACGTGTTGTCGTAGTTGTTGATGTTGCATTCGTCTGTGGATTTCAGCCTGCTGTTTGGCTTGAAAACAGCGTGTTTGTCGAAATCGTACCAGATGTAAGGCGTGTGCGAGCCCTCGCCGTAGTAGAGGTAAAATTGTTGTTGCTTGGGGGCGCTTTCTTTCGCGGCGAGTATTTCGCGGATTTTTGGCAGGAGCGTGCCTGCAAGTTCTGTCGTGCTGATTTTTTCTTCCAAAGGATTGCAGATTTGTACGACGCCCGCCTCGTGTTCAGAATTGATCGAGTGCGCGGAGAAAAATCCGCAAGTCGCGACTCCGCTTTGATTCAGCGCGGGAATGAAGGTCGGATGGCGGAACGCGTTGTCCAAAACCGTAGATGGCGAGAGGATTCCGCGCATAGAAAGAACGGTTTTTACCGAGAACGAGACGCAGATTGGGAACGACACCAAATTGCCGGCTTCGTATTCGCGAAGCATGTTTGGCATTGTGTTTCTCGCGTAGCCGTTGAATGGCGCATGGTCGGCGCGGGCGCTTTCGCCGATGTGGAGAACGACAATTGGCGCGGAATTGACATGCGAGATTTCCGCCGGCACGCGCGAAACTTCCTGCGGTGTATTTTCCAAATCTGCGAGGAGTTCAAACGCAGCGGCATCGCCTGTGTGGTATCGCCATGCGGAATTTAGCGAGGTCAGGACAATGTACACCGGCGAAATTGCCGCGCGAAGTTCTAATTGGATTTCTGCGAACGCAGCTACGCCAACAATTAGAACCGCAAAAATTTTGGCGTGTGGCAACTCTGCCGGAATTTTTCCGATTACCCACGCGACAACAAACATCGCCGCCACAAACGCGAGAAAATTAAAAATCGCACCAAAAGAAAAATAGCTCGCGACTTCTTCCGGATGCGTGTTCGCACAATCCATGATGAAGCCGTAGTCGATTTCCATTCCGTAGTTAATTTTTAAATACACCGAGAACGCGCAAGGGAGAAAGAAAAGGGCGATGATAATCCCGCGAATCCAAAGTGGGACTTTTCGCAGAACCGCGAAGAAAAGCGCGAACCAGATGACGGATAAAACCAACCATGCGAAGCGCGATGCGCTGACGAGTTCCAAGTACGTGGCGGACGTCCCTTCCGGCATTGTTGCGCGCGTCAGCAGAACCGCGACAATGGCGATTGCCACAATAATAAAATGCGGGAGCAGATATTTGCGGGGATTTGCGACAATGTGGCGCGCATATGCCATCACCACAATTACCTTGCGGGAGAACAAATTTTTCATGCTCCCAAGATA
>JAJPZB010000149.1 GCA_021204635.1 Opitutia bacterium
TATCGTGGTCCCCTCCCGCTAACTTAGCGGGAGAATCGCGCATAAATGCGCGAGATTGAGTTAGTGGTGGCGGGTTGGTGGTGGGGGATTTTGCAGGGGTCGCAAAATCACGGAGTTCACCACCAATTGATCAGTTGCTCGTTTTTCCTCTTCGCGCCTACTTTGCCGAGCCTGCTCGCGATCACCCGTCCTTCCCGAGAGTAAACTACGTTTCTGGAACTTCTTGCCACGACTTCCTGCACTTTTTTGGGCAATGCCGTTGTTGGCGTAGCCTGCTTTTTTGCATTCCCTTCGCCACCATCCTGATTTTTTTGCCGTGCAGTCATGTGAATTAAAAATTTTGCGATTCTCACCACCGACCCAACTCACCACCAACCTACGCGCTCAGGAGCCCGGGTGGATGGCGGGGATTGCCGCGAGCTCTGGCGGGAGAGCGTCTGCCGGGTATGTTGGGAACGCCATCGAGAGAAGGGCGACGAGGGGCATCGGCAGGACTGCGTTGCCGGCGGAGCGATCCACGAGGCACGCACATGCAACGGTGGTGGCGCCGAAAGATTTCACGATGTCGGCGCATTCCACGACGCGCCCGCCGCGCGTGACGACGTCTTCCGCGATGAGAATTTTTTCTCCCGCCTTCATCGAAAAATTGCGGCGCAGGACGAGTTTGCCATTTTCTTTTTCCGCGAAAATGAAGCGCAACCCGAGTTGCCGCGCGATTTCCTGCCCCACGACGAGGCCGCCCATCGCGGGCGCGAGCACGGTTTCTGCGCCGAGACCGCGCAGTTTTGGCGCTAGCATTTCCACGAGGCGCGTGATTTTGTCCATGTATTGGCAAACCTGCGCGCATTGGAAAAATTTGGGGCTGTGCAAACCGCTACGCAGAATGAAATGCCCCGTCAGGAGCGCGCCGCTTTCCGAAAAAATTTTGATTATTTCTTCTTGTTGATTCATGGCAAAAGTGGATTAGACGCGGAAAATTTTATTGCTTCAACTTCAAATTCTTCGAGATAGTTTCCGCAATTTTTTCGCCGCAAAACGCATGGCAAAACACTCTCGAACATGAGCGAAATCAACAGCAATTACGCCGCCTCGGCGCCAATTTCCCGCCGGACGCCGTCGGATTCCTGCTGCGCCGGTGCGGTCGCGGAGGTGCAGGGAATGTTCGGCCCCGTGAGCGTCTCGGAAACGCTCATTCAAAAGATTTGGCTTCGCGGCGATTTTCGGCGCGACGGGCTGAAAACGCTTTCCGGCGCGGAGGTGGAAGTCGTGCGCGCGGGAATGTGGAATAAGCTTGACGGGCCGGATTTTTTGCGTGCGGAGCTCATTATCGGCGGGAAGCGCGTTCGCGGCGATGTCGAGATCCATTTCTACGCCGACGATTGGTTTGCGCACTCCCACGCCGCGAATCCGGCGTATGGGAAAGTCGTTTTGCACGTCGTTTTTTTCCCGCCGAGCAACGAAAATATTCCCCGCAACAATGCCGCCGGCGAACCGATGGAGACGCTCGTGCTGTTTCCCTTTTTGAAGTGCGACATCGAGGAATATGCCTCGGAAGACGCGCTCGCGAAGATTGAAGGCCGCGACAGCGCCGAGAATGTCACGGAGATTTTGGCAGGCGTCCCCGCCGACGAGCGCTTCAAGTTTTTGCGCGACAATGCCTTTATTCGCTGGGAGCAAAAAGTGCGCTTTATGCGGCGGCGCCTCGACGCAGTCGGCGGCTGGGAAAAAGTGGCGCACCGGCTGATTTTGGAAACGCTCGGGCTGCGGCGAAATCGCGAGCCGATGTCGCGCCTCGCCGAGCGCTTTTCGCCCTCGACGATGTTGCTCATGAATTCGCAAAAACTCTTCTCGGTAGAGGCGGGAACGTGGCGACTTTCGGGCACGCGACCGGCGAATCTCCCGCGTGCGCGCTTGGAGCAATACCTTTCTCTTTTGCAAAAAAATCCGGCGTGGGCGACGCAGTTGCGGAAATTTTTGAAAACTCTGCCGGCGGCAAACGTGCTCGGTGGTGGCGCAGGGACAAAGAAATTTCGCGCCGCGGCGAGAATGCAACGCGCGCACAAGGAAATTTTTGACGGCATTTTCGCGAAGACAATCGGCGGGACGCGCTTTGAGACCGTGCTTTGCGACGCGTTTTTCCCGCTGTTCTCGGCGGCGACAGGCGCGGATTTGTCTGCGTGGTGGTTTCACTGGTTTCTCGGCGACGCGCCCGGAAATGTCCCGAAAATCTTGCGCGAAAATTCTGTCGCGACAACGGAGCAGCCGTATTGCAACGGGATTTTCCAGGGCTTGATTCAGGCGTCGCTGTTCTCGACACCGCGCGGGTAACGCGCGAAAATGTTCCACAAAATGGAAACCATGAAGTGGGAGAAATTGTTGTCGCCGAAGCGCTTCGGTAGTTCTCGCGGCGTGCGCGGCGAGAACGCCGGGTTGGTGGCGGGCAATTTTTCCCACGACAATGGGGTTGGTGGTGGCGACAAACGCCGCGACAACAATGACGGCAGAAACCGCAGCGAGTTTGAGCGCGACTATGGCAGGGTGCTCTATTCGAGCGCGTTCCGGCGCTTGCAAGACAAGACACAGGTCTTCCCGCTCGGCCGCAACGACTACGTCCGGACGCGGCTGACGCACAGTTGCGAGGTCTCGCACGTGGGCAATTCCATCGGGATGTGGGTTGGCAACGAGCTCGTGCGGCGCCACGATCTGCGGCGCTTCGGCATCGCGCCCGAGCATTTCGCCTACGCCGTTTCCGCCGCGTGCTTAGCGCACGACGTCGGCAATCCGCCCTTTGGCCATCTCGGCGAAAACGCGATTGAGGCGGCGCTGAAAAAAATCGGCTACGACAGAAAATTCGAGGGCAACGCGCAGGGATTTCGCCTGCTCACGCGGGTGCTCGACCCCATTGACGGTCGAGGGCTGCGGCTGACTGCCGCGACGCTCGGCGCCTTCTCGAAATATCCGTGCACGGAAAAATATTCCGCAGAGCAAGCCGCCGCCGGAGTTGTCGCGATAGAGTGCAAAAAATTTGGCTATATTCCCGAAGACGCTGAGGCAATGCGCTTTGTCGCGGAAGAAACCGGCATGCTCCCGCGAGGCTGCGACAAAGCCGGTTTCCCCGCGTGGTGCCGCCACCCGCTCGCGTTTTTGACCGAGGCGGCGGACGATCTTTGCTACCTCGTCGCCGACATCGAGGACGCCTGCGTCTCGAACGTGATTTCGTTTGAAAATGCCTTTGCGCAACTCGGCCGCTTTTTGAGCGCGGACGAGCGGGAATACGCGCGGCGCCTCGCGTCGAGAGAAAGCGAGAGCGGCGCAATTCATTACATGCGCGCGACGGTGATCGGCGTGTGCATCCGCGCGGTTTGCGAGACTTTTTTGGCGAATGAATACGCGATTTTGGCAGGCAAATTCTCCACGACGCTCATCGAAAAATCCTGCCTCGGGCGCGATGTCGCGGAACTCCGCGAATTTTCGGAAAAATTTGTTTACAACGCCAAGCAGGTTATTGAAATCGGGCTTCGCGGCGTGAATGTTATTCGTGCGCTCGTGAAATTTTTTGGCGAATGGGTGAAAAATCCTGCGGGTTCGGAGAGCGAGAAAATCGGGATTTTTGCCGGCGAAACTGCGGTGAAATGCAAGACGGAGGAGGAGCGATTGTTGTGCATGCTCGACTATATTTCGGGCATGACGGATTCGTTTGCGCTCGCGACATACCACAAAATTTTTGGGACGTAAGCATTTAAGCGGAGATGGAAAAAACCAAAAGCAAGCCCAAAGTCCATTTTTTCGCCACGTATTCTTCGCTCTGGCGCCGGTTTTTGTCTCCATATCGCTGGCAGCTTTTGCTCGCGGTGGTGTGCGGTGCGTTTGCTGCGGCGACTGCGGGCTTTGGCTTGCCGATGATGATCGACAAGGTTTTCCCCGTGGTTTTCGGGCAAGCGCCGTTGCCCGATTTTCTGCAGGAATACGTGGAAAGCCACGTGCCGGCTGATAAAATCCCCGAGGTCACGCTCTGGGCTGCCGCCGCCGCGATGCCGCTGATGATCTTCTTTCGAGGCGCATTTTCGTTCGCGAACATGTACTTCATGAGCAAGATCGGGCTGCGGATTTTGGAAGATATCCGCATCAAGGTCTTCGCCCGCCTGCAAGAACTTCCGCTCGCGTTTCACGACCGCTCGTCGCGCGGCAACCTCGTCGCGACAACCGTTTATTACACGCAAAATTTGCAGCACAACATGCTTTCGATCACGAACGACCTCGTGATTCAGCCGCTGACGCTGCTTTCCGCCGTCGGCGTTCTCGTTTTTCAGGCGGTCACGAGCAAGGGCACGCTCGTGCTCTTGGCAAACATTTTGATCGCGGGAATTTGCATTCCCGTCGTGAAGCGGATTGGCGACAAGGTCATCGAAAAAATGCGGCAGATGTTGTTCGGCTTTGGCGATATCGCCTCAATTGTCCAGGAAAATCTTTCCGCCCAGCGCGACGTCCGCATTTTCGCCTTGGAAAAACAGCAGACTGCGCTTTTGCAGACGCGGCTTCGGGGGCTCGTGAACGCGCTTTTCAAGATGAGCGCGTGGCGCAGCGCGGTGACGCCGATCATCGAAATCCTGAGCGTCATCGCCCTCGCATGCTCCCTCTACATGGGCATTCGCGCCGGAATTGAGCTGCCGCAATTCACTGCAATCGCGCTCGCGCTTTACTATTGCTACACGCCGATAAAGCGGCTCGGCGAAATTTACAACACGCTGCAAATTGCAGGCGTCGCGCTCAAGGGAATCGACGCCGTGATTTTCGCGAAAGACGAAATGCCCGAGCCCGCCGAGCCGACGCCGATGCCCGCCGTGCGCGGCGATGTCGAATTTTCCGGCGTGTCGTTCGCGTATCGCGCGAAAGCGCCGGTGTTGCGCGACATCAATGTGTCGGTGCCGGCGGGGCAAGTTGTCGCGCTCGTGGGGCCGAGCGGCGCGGGCAAGACGACGTTTATCAATTTGCTTTGTCGTTTTTACGACGTCGCGACGGGCAGCGTGAAAATCGACGGCGTTGACGTGCGCAACATCTCGCGCGCGGATCGCGTCGCGATGGCGGGCTTGGTCTCGCAGTCGCCGGTGCTGTTTCGCGGGAGTGTCAATGCAAATATCGGGATTGGCAGGCCCGGCGCGACGGACGACGAAATTCGCCGTGCGGGAACTCTCGCCGCAGTCGATGATTTCATCAACGAGACTCCCGAGGGCTACGAGCGGCAAATCGGCGAGGGCGGCGAAGGCCTTTCCGGCGGGCAGCAGCAGCGCGTCGCCATCGCGCGCGCATTCCTGAAAAACGCGCCGATTTTGATTTTGGACGAGGCGACTGCGGCGCTCGACACGCTGAACGAAGAGCGCGTCCAAAATGCACTCGACCGCCTTATGCGCGGCCACACGGTGTTCATCATCGCGCACCGCTTTTCCACGATTCGCCGCGCAAACCGCATTCTCGTTTTTGAATCGGGCCGCATCGTCGGCGATGGCACGCACGCCGAGCTCTACAAAAAATCCGCGCTCTATCGCGGGCTCTACGACAAACAGGTCGCCGCCGGCGCAAAGAAAGGAACTGCCGCGAAATGAAAAAGCTCAGAAAAATCCTTTCTCGCGCGAAGTATTATTGGCACCACGTCTGGGGGCTGAAGTGGTATTTCTTCGCCGCGATAGTCTCCGGATTGATCGCCGCTGCCGCGAGCGGGCTCGGCATCCCGCTGATTATTTACAAGGTTTTTCCGGCGGTTTTCGACCCGACGACAATGCCGAAGCCGATTTTCGATTTCCTATCGGCGCGAGTTTCTCCGGAAAATTTGCAGAACGTCATTTTGTTCACGACATGCGCCGCGCTGCCGCTGATTTTCATCATTCGCGGCGTCGCGATGCTGATAAACGCGATGACGGCGAGTTATTTCGGCCTCAGGCTTTTGGAAAGCATCAGGCTCGACGTTTTTGTGCGACTGCAAGTGCTCCCGTTGGAATTTCACGAGCGCGCGCGCCACGGCGATTTGCTCAGCCGAATTGTCGCAGACGCGCAAAACGTCCAGACCATGATAACGCAGGTCGCGAGCGACATCATCAAGCAGCCGCTGACTGCCGCGTTCGCCATCGGCGCATTGGTGGGAGTGCTTTTTGACAAGGCGGAATCGTCGATGTTTGTCGCGAGCGCGGTTTTTGCCTGCGTCGCCGTTGCGCCGATTTTTGTCTTCGGAAGGCGCATAGTGCGAAGGTCGCGCGAGGCGCAGAAAAACGTGGGCGAGATGACCGCCGTTGTCGCGGAGAATCTCGCTTCGCAGCGGGAAATTCGCTCATACGGCATGGAGAGCGAGCAGGTCGGGCGCCTCACGCGGGCGTCGGAGCGATACCGGCGCGAGCAGCTGAAAATGGAGAAATACCAGCGGACGATGTCGCCGCTCTTGGAATTTTTGACGGTGCTCGTCCTCGTCTTCGTGCTCGTGCGCGGGCGAATGATCGACATGACGCTGACGGATTTCATGACTGTCGCGGGTGCGCTGTTTTTTGCGTGCGATTCAATTCGCCGCGCCGGAATTTCGTTCAGCCGGTTCAAGCAGGCGCAGGCGTCGTTGGAGAGGTTGGAAGCCATTCTCGCCGCGCCCGACACGATGCCGGATCCGCCAAATCCGAAGGAGCTTCCCGCGACCGCAGGCTCGGTCGATTTCCAGGGCGTTTCGTTCTCGTATGGGAATGGCAAGGAGGCGCTCGAAGGCATCAACGTCAGCATTCCCGACGGGCAAATTGTCGCGCTCGTGGGGCCGAGCGGCGCGGGCAAGACGACGTTCGCGAGCCTCGTCGCGCGGCTGTACGACGTTCAGGAAGGCGCGGTGCGCGTCGGCGGGATCGATGTCCGTGAACTGCGGAAAAGCGATTTGCGCCGCAACATATCCGTGGTCTCGCAGCACGCAATGCTGTTCAAGGCGAGCATTCGCGAGAACATCAGGCTCGGGCGCGCGGATGCGTCCGACGACGATGTTGCCGCCGCAGCTACTGCCGCCGCTCTCGACAGCTTTCTCCGCACCAAACCCAAGGGAATCGATTCGCCGCTCGGCGACGCAGGCAAGGGCGTTTCTGGCGGGCAACACATGCGAATCGCTCTCGCGCGTGCATTCCTGAAAAACGCGCCTATCTTGATTTTGGACGAGGCAACCGCCGCGCTCGACGCCAACAGCGAGAAACTCGTCCAGACAAATTTGGAAAAACTCGCGCGCGGGCGCACAACGCTCATTGTTGCTCATAGATTTTCTTCAATAAAAATCGCGCAGAGGATACTCGTGTTCCAAAACGGCCACATAATCGGCGACGGTCCCCACGACAAACTCTACGCGTCTTGCCCGCTCTACAAAGAGCTCTACGACAAACAACACCTGTAGCCGCAGGGGTTAGTGGTGGAACTTGGGTTGGTGGTGGGTTAGTGGTGGAACTTGGGTTGGTGGTGAGAGTTGGG
>JAJPZB010000020.1 GCA_021204635.1 Opitutia bacterium
CGTCGGGTTGGCTGATGTAGCTCGTGCCGCTGCCGGAATATTTATACGTGCCCTTGCCTGATGTGACGGCGAATCCGCGATTGCCTGCCGCGCCTGCCGCCTGCGCCTCGGTGATTTCGAGCATGCCGTCGTTGGAAATCTGCAAGGCGCCGTTGAACATGTTTGCGCCGAAATTCGAGTCCGTGCCCTGCGCGTAATTCGCAATTTTCAGCGTGCTGTTTTCGCCGCTCACGGAGAGCGTCCCGCTCGCCTGCGACGTCGTGACGCCGGTCAAATCCACCGTGGCGCCGTTGCCGACAGAGAGCGCGCCGGAAATCAAAAGCGCGCCCGAGATTTCGGAATCGCCGACAATGGCGAGCGAATCGCCGCTCTCAATCGTGACCGTGCCGTTGCTCGTCAATTTGCCGACGGTGGAATCGCCTTTGTCGCCGGCTTTGGAAATATCCAAGGTCGCGCCGCTCGCGACAGTGATTGTCGCCAAAGACGTGTCGGCGCCATCGAGCATTAGCGTGCCTTCGTTGACGACAATCGCGCCCGCCTCGGTGGTGGGATCTTTATCGGCGGAATTGTAAATCGAGGTATCGACGAGGAAGAATGTGCCCGCGCCGGTCTTTGTCAGCGTGTGTCCTCCGAGGTAAATGTCCGATTCGCCGTATTCTCTCGCGAGCATGCCGAAGCTGACGCCGCTTTCCGCGTTCACGGTGGAATCTGCTGTCACTGCGATGAGCGGCAACTGAATCACGGTCCTGCCGATGTCAGCCGACGAAGTCAGCGTGCCGCCGGCGAGGGTGACGCCAAACGTGGTCTCGTGTTTTCCGTTGACATCGAGCGTGCCGCCCGCGCCAACCTCGATAGTCGCGTCGGCGTTGGCGGAATAATTCCCTCTCTCGTCGCCACCGACGAGCATCAAATACGCCTCGCCTGCGCTTCCCGCCTTGACGGACAGCGTCCCCGTGTAATCCGCCATGCTGCTGACCTCCACGCGGAATGTTTGCCCGCCCTCCGCCGCGTCTGAGCCGACCACGGCGAGGTTGCCGGCGCCTGCGAGCGCGCCGATGGAAAGTTGCGCGCTGTTGTCGCCGCTGCCGGATGTCGTGATGTGCGACGAGATTGTCGCGTCGGCGGAAACGGTCGCCGTGCCGATCGAGAGCCCTGGCGCGTCGTAAATGCAGAGATTTGCGCCGTCGGCAGTAAATTCGAGCGAGGTCCACGAGCTTGCCGCATTGTTGTAGATGAGGGTGCCGCCGAGTTTGGTGTCGCCGAACGACAGCGTGATGTTGTCCGAGGCGGATGTTCCCACTTGCAACACCGCGCCTGCGTCAACAATCAAAGTGTCGCCCGTGATTGTTGCACCGGTAGAATTGTCAAGCGCAAAATTTCCGCCGGCGACGGTCATGTCTCCGACCAAAATGGAATCCCCCGAATCGAAGTTCACGATTGACGCGGAATCCGTGGGGTTGCCCGCCGCGCCGAATATCACATTGTCTGCGGAGAGGAAGCGGCAATCCGCGCCGTATATCGGGCTTAACCAATTCACGTTTTTCGCGTTCCACACATCGCCGGAAGGGCCGTTCCATGTAACGGTGATTTTCCGCATGCTTTCGACCGAAATCGTGCCGGTGTCGCCGATTACCAAATTCACGAGGCGCTCGGGAGCCCCGTAATATGCGAAATTCGTCACGCCCAAGTCGCTCCACGAGCCGTTTTCATCGACGACGAGCGAGGCGCCTTCCTCCAGCGAAATCAGGGTGTATGAGGAGACGTCGCTCGAATATATCGAAGCGAGGTCGAAAACGGCTTTGTTGACGGTGGAATACTCGGATTCGCCCTTCATCAGCACGATCGAGCCCGAGTTGGAAATTGCGTCCGCGAGCACCACAGCGCCGCCCACCACAAGCGTTGAATCCGCCGAAACGGAGATGTTGCCAAAGCCGTAAATCGTGCCGGTGACCGTCGTCGTCCCCGTGTTGGTAATTTTGAGGGTGTCGGTCTTCGCGGTGGGATCATAGCCGGACAAATCGGAGCTGACCGCGTAATCGACGTCGCCGGTGAATTCCACTTCCTTTGCCCGCACCAAGGTGTTGCCGACGGTCAATGTCGTGCGCGTGTCAGCCGCTTCTTCGCTCGGCGAGTAGTTATATCTCAAATAGTAGCAGGAGGCGACTTCGCCGGTGCCGGAAACATTTGTCGTGGTTGCCGCCGCGCCACCGTCGCCGAAATTGAGGTAAGTGAAATTGTTTTCGCCGTAGGTCGATGTCACCGCCATGTTTCCCGAGTAATTGGAAAGGTCTCCGGAGAAAACGTAGCGGAAAGAGACGTTTCCGGAAGCGCCTCCCGTCCAATCGCCAGTCCCCGAAATGTCTCCGGTAAACCTGTATTCGGTCAGAGTGTGGCCATTGGTTAAATTCCAGCCGTCGGGGCCGATGACAATGTTGCAATCGATGGTTATCAGCGAATAGTCGGGCCCGCCCAGCATGTATCCGCCCAAGCCACTGATGTAAACGGTGTCGTCGCTCGTGAAACCGGTGAACGGGAACATTGTCACGTATCCCGAGTATGGATCGTCCTGCGTTCCGGTGCCCGAAGCGCCTTCGATCACCTGCCCGACCGTGGCAAGTTCCGCCCCGTCTGCCCGCGCATTGCTGCATGGGACAATCGCCATCGCAGAAGCGGCGGCGAGAAGTGTTGTCAGAAAAACATTTGATTTAGTCATAGTCTTATCCTTGTGTAATTGGTTAAAACAAGTGTGATAATTGAGTGGGGCATTTTACCCGAATTTCACAGTTCACCAAGACAAAATTATTAAAAATTTCCGCGACAACCCCTAATTGTTGCGCAATCCTTTGTTGTAGCGGAGTTATCTATTGTTGCGGTGTTATTATAGTGGAATTATTTCGCCACAGAGATGGTGGCGACGGGTTGGTGGTGGCGGCTTTGTGGTGGAGGGGTTGGTGGTGGCAACAAAGCCCCACCACCTTTGCGGCATAGTTGCCGCAGAATTACATTCCGCCAAAAATCTTTTTGCGAGAAACGGACCAGCCCACGGCGAGAACGGCGCAGACAAACGTGCTTATGCTGAGGCACGGCACCAAGCCGAATTTTTCGTTGACAGCGCCGAGCAAAAGCGTCCCGAACGGAAATGTTCCCGTGAACGCCATGGTGTAGAGGCTTATTACGCGCCCGCGATAGCGCTCGTCGAGATTGAGCTGAATCAGCGTGTTTGACGAGGCGCCGACGAGGATGCTGCCGAAGCCCGCGGTGAAGAGCAGCGCGAAAAACAGCAAGAGAGGCGGCGTTGTCGCAATCAGCGCGAGCGAGGCGCCGACGATGATGTTTCCCAAAATCAAAAATCGCGGCAGGTATTTCGCGCGCTTCAAAAATGCGAGCATCATGGCGGCGAGAATCGCGCCCGCGCCGGTGATCGTGAGCATTTGCCCATAGAGCCCGGGCGTGCCCGCATAAACTTTGTCGGCAAACATCGGCAGGAGCACGGTGTAGCTGAGCGCGAACATGCTCAAAAGCGCAACGCCGCAGATGACGGCGCGCAAAATCGGCACCGAAAACGTGTATCGCGCGCCCTCGACAAAAGACTTGACAAGCCCCCTGCCCGCCTCCGGAGCGGCAACCGGCTGTGCGTCGAAGCGCATTGTCGAAATCAGGAAAATCGCCGGAATCATGAAAACCGCGTCAACTGCAAAGCAGCACGCCGCGCCGAAGAGCGCGTAGATTTCGCCGGCGATTGCGGGAGAAACGATGCGCGAGAAATTGAAGAGCGTGGAATTTAAGCCGATCGCCTGCGGGATTTGGCTCTTGTCTTCGACCAATTTTACGATGATGGATTGCCGCGTCGGAATTTCGATTGCGCCGACCAACCCGCGCAAAAAGCACAGCGTGAGCAGGATCGCGACGTGCTCGCCGTCGAGGATTTGAAAAAGCATGAGCCCCGCCGCCGACAAACACGCGCCGCTCTGCACGGCGATCAGCAGTTTGTGGCGATTGACGCGGTCGATCATCACGCCGGCGGCAGGCGTGACGACGAAGTGCGAAACTTGCCCGAGAAACATTGCGACGCCCGACATCGCCGTCGATTTTGTCAGCGTGTAAACGAGCCAGCCAATCGCGGTCTGGGTCATCCAGTTCCCGGTCAGCGAGATCGCGTATCCGGAATAAAACAATCTGTAATTCCGGGAACGAAACGGAGCCAATGCATCCGGAATTTTCATTGCAAACGGTTTTTACGCCTCGGCTGGGCAAAACTGAAACCAAAAAATTCTCTCGCGGGCTCAAGCGCGCCGGCAATACGATTTCCGCGCGATGGACGAGAGCGATTGCATTCACGTAAAAGGCGCGCGGGAACACAATCTGAAGAACGTGGAGCTGAAAATTCCTCGGGGAAAACTCGTCGTGTTCACAGGCGTGTCGGGCTCGGGAAAATCGTCGCTCGCGTTCGACACGATTTACGCCGAGGGCGCGCGGCAATACTTGGAGAGCCTCTCGGCGAAAACACGCGCGAGCCTCGAGCAAATCCCGCGCCCCGACGTCGATTTCATCCACGGCCTCTCGCCCGTAATCGCGATAGAACAGCGGACCGCCGCAAACCCAAATCCGCGGACGACCGTAGCGGACGCCACGGAAATTTCCGACTACGCGCGCATTCTGTGGGCGCTCGCCGGAACGCAATTTTGCCCCGACGACGGCGGAAAAATCGCGCGGCGCTCGCTCGACGACTGCGTCGCGGAGGTGGAGAAACTGCCGGCGGGCACGAAGATTTTGGTCTGCGCGCCTGTCGCGGAAGTGGCGTTTCCCGAGCTCGAAGATGCCTTGGAAAACCTGAGGCGTCGCGGATTTCAGCGCGTGCGCCTCGCGGGAACGACATATGATTTGGACGACATTTTGCAGCCGAACGAGCTGAAAAACCTCAAGGGCATTTTCAAAAAATCGGCGCGACAAATAAGGCTTGACGTCGTAGTTGACAGGCTCGTTCTCTCGCCGGACGCCCGTTCGCGCCTCGCGGATTCGCTCGAGCTCGCATTTCGCGAGGGCAGGAACAAGGCGAGCGTCGTCGCGGGCGCGGCGGAAATCCCGCTGCGCGTGGAATTGTCGTGCTCCGTTTGCGGAAAAATTTACTCCGAGCTCGCGCCGAAAAACTTCTCGGCGTCGCACCCCGAGGGCGCCTGCCCGCGCTGCGGCGGCATCGGCACGCTGCCACAATTTTTGCCGGAACTCGCAATTCCCGACGCGACAAAGCCCGTGAAAGACGCGATAAAACCTTGGAAATACGGCGCCAAGAGAATGATTACGCAGCGCAATCGCTGGCTGAAACAACTCGCCGAGCAAGTGCCCTTTGACCTGAAAACGCCGTGGAAAAATTTGCCCGCAGAAACGCAAAACCTGATTTTGCACGGGAGCGGCGACAGGGAATTTCTCCTGAAAACGGGGCGCGCAAGAGCCGTGATGAGGCCGTTTGAAGGCGTTTTGGCTGATTTGCAAAAAACCGCGACGACGACAAACAGCCTGCTTCTGCGCGCACGCCTCGCCGCATTTCAAAGCTCTGCCGAATGCCCGCATTGCCACGGCCTCCGCCTGAACAAACGCGCCCTCGCAGTGAAGCTCGCGGGGACGAGCATCGGGGAATTTTTGTCGTGGGACATTCCGCAAGCCCTCGAATTTGCGGAAAAATTGAAGGGCGTGCCAGCCGTCGCGCCGCTCGAAGACGCGCGCTCGGGTTTGGCGCGGCGCCTCGATTTTCTGCGGAAAACGGGGCTCTCATACCTCGCGCTTTGCCGCGCCTACGACACGCTTTCCGGCGGCGAATTGCAGCGCGTCCGCCTCGCCTCCCAACTCGGCCTCGGGCTCGTCGGCGTGACCTACGTTTTGGACGAGCCGAGCATCGGCCTCCACCCCGCAGACCACGCGCGCCTGCTCGCGCAACTAAAGGATCTGCGCGATCGCGGCAACACGGTCCTCGTCGTAGAGCACGACGCCGCCACAATCCGCGAGGCGGACTTCGTGGTGGAAATTGGTCGCGGTGCGGGCACCCTCGGCGGCAATCTCATTTTCTCGGGCACGCTCGCGGAGTGCATGAAAAGCGAGAATTCCCGCACAGGCGAATATCTGCGCGAGCGCGAAAAAAGCTCGGCGGAAAAGCCTGCGGAGCCCGTGGAAATTTCCCCAAAAAATTGCGCCCGCAACAAGGGCGATTCCGCCACCACAAAGGCGCCGCTGAAAATTTTTGGCGCGCGGGAAAACAATCTGCGGGGCATCGATGTCGCGTTTCCGCGAGGCAGGCTGACGGTGGTCTGTGGCGTGTCGGGCTCGGGGAAATCCACCTTGGTGAACGACATTCTCGGCAACGCGGCGGCGCGAAAAATCAATCGCGCAAAGTGCATCCCTGGCAGGCATGGCGGAATCGAGGGGCTTGAAAATTTCGCCGGCTTCGTTCGCATAGACCAATCGCCGATCGGCCGTTCCCCGCGCTCGAATCCCGCGACATTCTCCGGAATTTTTGACCACCTGCGAAAGCTCTTTGCCGCCGCGCCACTGTCGAAAATGCGCGGATACGATTCAGGCAGATTCTCGTTCAACAAACGCGGCGGGCGCTGCGAAAAATGCAAGGGCGACGGGCAGATTGCGCTTGACATGCAGTTTCTCGGCGAAACGTGGACGGAATGCCCGAGTTGCCACGGCGCACGCTACAACCGCGAGACGCTCGAAGTGATGTTCAAGGGGAAAAATATTTCCGAAATTCTCGGGCAAACGATCGAGGAAGCAGAATTTTTCTTCCGCAACCAACCCAATATCCATCGCATTTTGCAAACGCTTTGCGCCGTCGGGCTCGGGTATCTCAAGCTCGGGCAATCCGCGCAAACGCTCTCCGGCGGCGAGGCGCAACGCCTAAAGCTCTCGCTTGAATTGGCAAAACAAAAATCCGGAGAGACACTTTATTTGCTTGACGAACCCACGACAGGCCTCCACTGGGACGACATAAAAAAGCTGATGGACGTGCTCTTCAAACTGCGCGACGCCGGCAACACAATCATCGTAATCGAGCACAACAGCGATGTCGTGCGCGCAGCAGATTGGCTGGTAGAACTCGGCCCCGGCGGCGGGCGGGACGGTGGCAACCTCATATTCTCCGGCACACCACAAACCCTGAAAGCCCAAGCCAACACCCCAACCGCAAGATTCCTCTGATTCCCCCGTGGTGGGTTGGTGGTGAGTGGGTTGGTCGCGGGATGGTGGTGGGGACGGATTGGTGGTGGCGAATTGGTGGTGAAAATTGGGTTGGTGGCAGAGGGGTTGGTGGTGGCACTTGGCTTTGTTGCGGCAGAAATATGCCCACCTGCGATGATAGAGCACCAACGTAATTCTCCCGCTAAGTTAGCGGGAGGGGACCGCGTTAGCGGT
>JAJPZB010000177.1 GCA_021204635.1 Opitutia bacterium
ATCGTGGTCCCCTCCCGCTAACTTAGCGGGAGAATCGCGCACTGCGTGCGCGAATAATTTTCAAAACTCCCGCCACAAACTCAACTCCCACCACTAACCCAAGCCTCACAACAAACCCCTCCCACCACCAACCCAGGTCTCACCACTAACCCGCCGAGACAGACCCAACTCCCACCACTAACCCAACTCTCGCCACCAACCTGCCACCACGACAATCCCTGCGCCACAATCTCGCCACCAACCCAATCCTCACCACCAACCCGCCTGCTCTTTTCCGTGAGGGACGTTAGTCCCGAACAAATCCGTGTGACAACAATCGTGGCAGGTTTGTTGTCACCACCAACCCAAGTCTCACAACGCACCCGCCACCACCAACCCACCGCCACAATCCTCGCCACTAACCCGCCACAAACTCAGCACGGGTAGAAGTATTTTTTGCCGAGGAAGTTGCGCATTTCCACGCGACCTTCGGGCGAGATTGAATCGATGTAGTCGGGGTTGACGGGCGTTTTCCCGCCGCCACCCGGGGCGTCGATGACGAATTGCGGCACGGCGTACCCGCTCGTAAAACCGCGCAATTGGCGGATAATTTCGATGCCTTTTTGCACGGGGACGCGGAAGTGCGCCGTGCCGCGCACGGGGTCGCAGGCGTACAAATAGTATGGCCGCACACGCATTTGCAAAAGCCGATGGACGAGCGAGCGCATTGTCTCCGCGTTGTCGTTGACGCCGCGCAGCAACACGGATTGGCTGCCCATCACGACGCCGGCGAACGCGAGCCGTTCGAGCGCGGCGGCGGTCTCGCAGGAAAGTTCGTTCGGGTGATTTGCGTGAATGCTGAGCCAAATTGCGCCGTGTTTTTTGAAAATTTCGCACAGTCGCGGCGTGATTCTCTGCGGCAAAAACACGGGGACGCGGGAGCCGAGGCGGATAAATTCCACGTGCGGAATTGCCCGCAACCGCGCGAGAAGTGCGTCGATTTCTTCGTCAGACAAAAGCAGGCAATCGCCACCGGAGACGAGGACGTCGCGCACCTCGGTGTGGGCGGCGATGTAGCGCAGGGCGGCTTCTATGTCGGGGCGGAACGCGTGGCCCGACGCGTCGGAGACGAGGCGCGACCTCGTGCAAAACCGGCAATAGCAGGCGCACTTGTTTGTCGAGATGAGCAAAACCCTGTCGGGATAGCGGTGGACGAGCCCGGGGCACGGCGAGAATTTTTCTTCGCCGATTGGGTCGGCGGCTTCTTCCGGCGCGATTTTTGTTTCGGCGAATCTCGGAATCACCTGCAGCCGCAGCGGGTCGGCGGGGTTGTCGCGGTCGATGAGGTTGAAATAATGCGGGGTCGCGGCAAATGCGAGGTGCGTGCCTGCGGCGTCGAGACCTGCGATTTCGTCTGGCGTGAGCCTGATTTTTTCTTCCAACTTCCGGCGGGTCGTTATGCGATTTTGCATTTGCCAGCGCCAGTCGTTCCATTTCTCTTCGGGGACGTCATTCCAAAGACCTTGCCCCGACTTCCAATTTTCTTTGCCGTCTTGCGGAAACATTAATTTGTGCAGAATTTCTGCGGTTGCGCGGCGAGGCAGAATTTCCACCCCGCGCGGCGCAATACCGCCGCGAGAATCAAAGATACTCGGCGACGATTTCGCAAATCAGAAACGGCAGCGCACCATCAAATTGAAGTTGTGCTCCGGGCTCGCGTGGTCGCGCAACACATTGATGTCGTAGTCAAACGAAACGGTCAGCGAGTTCAACGCGAGAATCGTCACGCCGACGCCGGCAGTGAGGTAGTTGTTGCCATCGCGATTCATCGTGGTGGAGAAACTGTTGCCTGGCGCGACAACGAAGTCGCTGTTGATTTTTTCGTTGCGATCCAAAATTTCATACTGCCACGAAACGCGAGCCTCGGGCACGATCGTCACGAGTTCCTGAATATCGAAGCGGAGAGTGGCGCGCCACCCGATGCTTGCCACGAGGGAATTGTAGTTGAAATCGTTGACGCGCAATTCGTTAATCGCGCTCGACGCGTGCTCGGTGTAGCTCTCGATGTCGTTGTAGGCGTAGCGGAGAGAAGCGGTCGGGCCCGTCGTCCACTGATACGAAAGAGCGTGCGAGCCGGCATCCCATTCGTAGCCGATTTCGAGGTAGCCGACGAGTTGCGAGCCATCGGGCGAGGCGCTCGCGGTGCTGGAATAATCGCCGATCCGCACCTTGCGCGAGAAATCGTAATCGACGTATCCATAGGAAACCATTCCCGTGTAGAAGAAGCTTCCGACGTCGTTGTTTTTCGAGCCCATGACATAGAGCCCGATGCCGCGCAAGCTTGCGTCAGTGTCGGAGCCGGAGGATTTCATATCGGCGCTGCCGTCGAGGTAATCGGCGAAAATGCCGATGGAAAGTTCGTCCATCACCGCGTAGTCGATGCCGATTGCGACGCTGCGCATTTCGTTCTTCGTCTTGTCGGTGTGGGCGCGCGAGTGCGAGTTGGAGAACGAATACCCGCCGTTTGCCCAAACCATCCAGTTGTCGTCATTGTTGTATGTCGCCAACTGGCGGAAGCCGGCGTCGGCGACCAAGTTCGGGTTTGCCGAGAACGAGAATCCGTATCTGCCGAAGAGCGGCGCCGACCACAAATCGGAAACGGGCGCACCGTTGCGAAGCTCGCGGGAGCGGCGGCTGATCATGCCGGTCACCGCCGACGCCTGCTTGTTGTGCAAATCGTTGATGGTGACGAGGTTCGTCGGCAGGAATTTGTCATACGCGTGCTCCAATTCGGTGAGCGTTTCCAACTTGTTTATCTCATCTCGCAGGCTGACGCCGTTTGAATCATACTCGTAGCCCTTGCCGGCATTTGAGCCGTCTTCGAGGACGGTGCGGAGCGCGTTGACAATCGCGTGTTGCTCGCGCGTGAACGAATCGTAGGTGAGGCGCAGGCGATCTTCGGGGTCGATGCCCTCGACAACTTCCAAGGTTCCGGTCTCGGTATTAATTTCGTATGCGAGTTCCATTTCCTCGCCGTCGTGCCAAACCGTGGGCGTTTCGCTGAGACCTGAAATTTCCACATCCACGCCTTCTTCGACTTTGATGGAACCGCCGCTCGTCAGGCTGATAAACGAAATTTCCTTAGTCGGGAGAATATCCTGCAAAGTGATCGACACGACTGTCCCTTCCGACAACAGAACGCTCTTGTTGACCGCGAGAACGTCGCCGGGAGTAATTTCGATCGTGCTGCCCTCTGTCGATTGGAAGCCGACATCGTCCAAAGCCTTAATTATTGTGGTGCCGACACCGGCGCCGCCGACGTAAAACACGCCATTTGCGTTCACTTGGACAGAGTTCGCGGAAATTGTGCCATAGGAGGGACCGTAAACCACAGCAGATTCGAGGCCGGACGTGGTGTATGTCCCGTGGATTGTCAAATCGTTCGTGATCTCCACGTCTCCGGCAATCGTCAAAATGCCACCGGCTGCGACGTCAACACCTTTCTTAAACGTCGCGCCCGTCGCGAAGGTCACGATGGAATTCCCCATGCTGAATGCTGCGCCGGAAATTGTTCCGGCGATTGTCGCGCGGGCATATTGGACAGATTCTTCCGTTATTGTTTCTCCGGTTTCCTCATCGACTTCCTTGGCAGTGTAATTTCCTCTGATGGTCAGATCGGAATTCAGACTCAGCGTCGCGTCTGCGCCGACATTGAGCGTGCCGTAAGTCGATGATGTCGCGCCAACCGTCATCGCCGACACCGTCGCGGTTACGCCGTCATTCACAGTGACGACACCACCGTTTGCGGATACGCTGAGATCGTTCTTGCCCGCAACAACGAAGCGACCACCGGTCATCGACACCGACGAACCGACGACTTCGCCATCCGAATACGAGGAGTTCGTATAGAGAGTGCCGCCCGTCATCGTTATCACACCGGAAACGTTCGCCGGAGATTTTTTGGTTCCCGAGATAAACACAGTGCCGCCACTGATATCGAGCGCGCCGGACAATGTTGCGCCGCCGTTGACATTCAGAGTTCCGGCGGAAACCAAGGTGCCGCGATCCGCCTCAACGACGCCACCATCGTCAATGTTTATCGTGCCGCCGTTGACATAAATCTTCACGCCCTTCCAATCAGAATCATAAGTCGCAACCTGACCGCTCACGTTGAGCGTGCCGGCATTCATGATGATGGAATCTTCGACGAACAAACTCGCACCGCTTTCAATCGTATAACTCGTGGAAGACGTGTCCCAGCAAAGCGCGTGAATGTTCAATTTGTCGCCCTTGGAAAGGGTCAAGTTGCTCGTGTCGAAAGCAATGGAACCGGTATTAATGACAAGCGTTGAAGCGCTGACCGTTCCCTCCGAATTGCCAAGATTTTCAAAACGAACCGTCCAGGTCCCATCTTCTGCCGACGTTTCTGCGCCCCAAAACGCATTCGACGTAAACGTCCAACTCAACGTTCCATTCTCGTCAACATAGCCGGCAGATTTGCACTCCGCCCAAAGCAATTCCACATCTTCACTGCTGAGCTTTGACGTGTCGAGAACGACGCTTTCCGTCCCCGAAGGCGAAACTATCGAAATCTTTAAATCCTTGAAGTAGTTGATTCCCGACACATTGACGGTCAACTCAACGGATTCAACGCTCTTTTCGCCCGCGAATGTCGACGTCGACGCTGTGTTAAACGATTGAACCAAGATGCCGGAATCTTCTTCTTCTCCTGCGACGCCCAACGTCCCCGTTCCGCCGGAAGAACCCAGCGAGGTCGTTTGGCGAATCGTTTCATAGGCTATGCTCGTCGCGTAGTTGACAAAGCTGACGGCGTTGACCAAGCCGAAGCCGTAGTCGTTGGAAAAATGGTATCCGCCGGAATTTGTCGTCCACACGGAATCTTCCATCGTGTCGAGTTTGTCGCTCGTCGCGGCAAATGCCCACTTTGCCCAGCGCGTATCCATTGCGACGTTTGAGGCGGCGGCGAGCGCGATTACGCCCGAGACGACCGGCGCGGCAAACGAAGTGCCCGAACTCGAATAATAAAGCGAAGAATTGTCGCCGGCATTTTCCTCCGTCTCTTCGTCGGCGTCCTCCGATTCTATGGTTCCGCGCGTGGTGGAATAAACGGCTGTGCCCGGGGCGCACACGAACAAGTTCGCGCCGTAGTCCGAGAATGTCGAATAAACGCCGTCTTTCGACGTTGCCCCGACGACGATTCCGCCCTCGTAGCCGGAAGACCCCGCGCCGTTTGCGTCAGCCAGCGATGTTTTGCGATCGTTGCCGGCGGCATAGACGAAAATGACGTTGTTGCGCGTCGCGGCGTCGAGCACCGTCACGGTCTCGTCGCTGTTGACATTGTACACGGAAGAAAACGCGGCAAGGCTGTCGCCAAAACTGCAATTTTTTATGCGGATTGTGGCGTCCTCGGTGTAGTTTCCGGATTCGTCAACGCCGCTCAAATACAGATATGCCTGCAAAATTTCCTCGTCGGACAAATCGACGTGGAGGCCTGCGAGAGTTGCCTGCGGCGCCGCGCCCGTCACGCCTATTCCGTTGCCACCGACAGCCGCCGCCATGCCGGCGACGAAGGTCCCGTGCGTCTCGCCGGAATACGCCTCGCTCGGGTCATCGCCATCGTAGGTTCCGACGAAGTCGTAGCTGTATTCCGAGCTGTAATTCCCCGCCAAATCGGGGTGCGAATAATCGAGCCAGTAATCGACGATGCCGATGACGACACCCTTTCCCGTGTAGCCGTTGAGCCACGCGCCCTCGATGTTTATGCCGTTTCGCTCGGGGTCCCACTGCCATTGCTTGGAATAGTAGGTGTCGCCCGTCGGGTCGAGAGCGAATGCCGGAGTTGTTCCCGCGCAAACCGCAAGCGCCGCCGCGCCCGCAAAAAAGAGGGTTTTCGTCAATCGGGGGATTTTTTTCATTTTAGAAAAGAAGGTTTGGTGAGAATAGAGAAATCCCGCCGATTAGGGGCTGGCGGATTCTGCGGGAGAATGTAAAAAAAGACGGTGCCCTGTCGCAAGCCCAAAACCCAACACGACTCCGCCGCCGACAACGCAAACTTATGCGCGGGGCGACAGCGGCGGCGCAAAAAAAAGACCTGCCCCGCAATGGGACAGGCCTTTTTAGCGAAGGGAAAATTATTTCGTCTTCGCGGCGAGTTGCTTGAGAGCAGAGCCGGCTTTGAACTTCACTGACTTGGACGCCTTGATCTTGATCTTCTCGCCGGTCTTCGGGTTCACACCCTGACGCGCGGCGCGATTCGCGATCGTGAACGTACCAAATCCGATGATTTGGACCGTCTTGTCTGTCTTGATTCCGTTCTTGATAGAATCGAGAACGGCCGCAAGGCAGCGTTCAGCGCACGCTTTCGACGTTTCACCGCCGAGAGCCACTTTTATCTTTTCGATGAGTTCACCTTTGTTCATTGGTACAATTTGTTGAGGTTTTTATTTCTGCGTCAACTCCCGTTGACGTGGATAAACAAAGGACGAGACGCGCAAAACGTCAACAAGTTTTTAAAAAAAATTTTACATTAAAAATTTTCTTTTTTTAAAGAAAAAGCTTGATGAATACTCGCTCTCGTGCTTGTCGCGCGCAAGATTTTGCCTGCTCTCGAGCTCCGCAACTCGACCAAAAAATTCTTTCCGAAAAATTTTCTCCACGCTGCAAGCCGCTTAAACAAAGGGATTGCGAGCCATCGCATTTGCGCGAGCGGCGAGAAAATCAGTCGCTACCTCGGCGCTTTTTTTCTGCGGCAATAACGTTGTCTGTCGGGAACAAAAACGCGGCTTCTTTGTTTTTTATCCAGATTTTTTGGTCTTTAAAAAATTTCGCCGGCACAAATTCGCATGCCTCCGAAATCGATTTCACCGGATTTCTCCGCCCTTTTTTCGTCCGATTGTACTCGTATGCGGAGATCGTGATTTTCTCCGTGACTGTAAATTCGCTCTGATCTTCGGGAATTTGCACGACGTATCCGGTTAGCTCCCTGCCCTCCAAAATTCCTTCCGGATCGCACGCCACAAAGACATATTTCTTCTTCACGACAGGCTCCTTTTCCGTGTTCTCCAACTTCTCCAATTTCAGCTCTTCCTGAATGTCGGAAATTATCTGCGCAGTAATCTTCGCGTCTATGGAATTGCGCTGAAGAACCATTTGTAAAATGTCCAAATCTACTTTTGCCATATTCGCAAAATCGCAACAATTTTCCCTTTTCTTGGCAAAATTTTTCCCGCGCACCCGCACAACAAGCGCAATTGTGGCGGGTTGGTGGCGGGGAAAGAAAATTGGGTTGGTGGCGAGATTTGGGTTGGTGGTGGCGGGTTGGTGGTGGCGACAATCTCGCGCATGCAGTGCGCGATTCTCCCGCTAAGTTAGCGGGAGGGAACCGCGTTAGCGGTGAGG
>JAJPZB010000075.1 GCA_021204635.1 Opitutia bacterium
CCCTCACCACTATCGTGGTCCCCTCCCGCTAACTTAGCGGGAGAATTACGTGTTTGCTAAGCTTCCGCCACAAAGCCAAGTCTCACCACCAACCCAGTTCTCGCCACCAACCCAGTTCTCGCCACCAACCCAACCTTTCCCCTCCCACCACCAACCTGCCACCACCGACCTGCCGCAAGCATTGTGGGCAAGTAGAAAATTCACGTTGCCCGCAAATTGTGGTGCGGGTTAGACTGCCAGCCTCGATGACTTCACTGTTTAATTGGCTGACCGAGCGCGCTTTCGGGGTTTTGCTTCACCCGACCGCGTTGCCGTCGAATCAGGGCGTTGGCTCGTTCGGAAAATCGGCGCGGCGTTTTGTCGATTTTCTCGGCGAAATTCGCGCGCGCTACTGGCAGGTTTGCCCGCTCGGCCCCACGGGTTTTGGCGATTCGCCGTATCAGTGTTTTTCGTCGTTCGCGGGAAACCCGTATCTCATCGACCTCGACCGGCTCGCCGATCTCGGCATTGTGGCGGAATCCGACTTGGCGTGCGTGCGCGCGCTTCCCCGCGACCACGTCGATTACGGCGCGCTCTGGGCGGCATTTCAGCACATCCGCGCCGCGATTTACGCGAGCGTGAAATCTTCTCCCGACAAGCTCAAAAAAATCGGCGATTTTGCGAAATTCAAAAAGGACAATTCCTACTGGCTGTCGGGCTATTCGCTCTTTGTGGCGCTGAAAAAGCATTTCGGCGGGAAGCCTTGGCAGGAGTGGAGCGCCGACGCGCGGAATTTTGCCACGGCGTCGAAAAAAGATTGGGGCGACGCGGTTCGCGCCGACGCCGAGCGCGCCGAAATCGTGCAATTCATTTTCTTCTCGCAATGGCAGGAATTGCGGGCGTATGCGAGGCAGCGCGGCGTCGAAATCATAGGCGACGCGCCTATTTTCGCGGCGTTGGACAGCTCCGACGTTTGGCAGAGCCCCGAAATTTTTCAGCTTGACAAGGCGGGAAAGCCGCTCGCGGTAGCCGGTGTACCGCCGGATTATTTTTCCGCCACGGGGCAACTTTGGGGAAACCCGCTCTACGACTGGCGCGCGTTGAAAAAGACGAACTACGCGTGGTGGATCGCGCGCCTCCGAGCGTGCTTCGCGCTGTATGACGTTGTGCGGATCGATCATTTCCGCGCATTCCACGATTATTGGCGGATTCCGGCGGGCGCCAAAGACGCGCGAACCGGCGAATGGGTGAAGGGCCCCGGGCTCGGATTTTTTGAGTCAATAAAAAAATCTCTCGGCAACGCGAAGCTCATCGCAGAGGACTTGGGCGACTTGCACGACGGCGTCCGCGAGCTTCTCGCGCAGACAAATTTGCCCGGCATGGCGGTCTTGCTCTTCGCGTTTGGCGGCGACCCGAAAAGCCCTTACCTGCCGCACAACATCGGGGCGAACACGATTGTCTATCCCGGCACGCACGACAACGACACCGTCGTCGGCTGGTACAATTCTTGCGGCGATCAGGAGCGCGATTTTTTCCGCAGATACCTTTGGTCGAGCGGCACAGCGCCGAATTGGTGGATGATGAATGCGGCGATAAAATCGCACGCGCGCGTCGCAATCGTCTCGGTGCAAGACATTCTCGGGCTCGGCTCGGAGACGCGATTTAACGAGCCCGGGACGAACCACAAAAACTGGCAGTGGCGGCTCTCCGACGCCCAACTCGGCAAGCTCTTCGACTACGCGAAAACGCTGCGCAACCTCGTGGAAATTTCCGCCCGCGCATGAATTTTGCCGGAAAAATTTGCGCGAAAATTTGCGTCTGCGCCTGCGCGGCGGTTGTGGCGATTTTCTGCGCCGCCGGCTGCGGAGAGCGCGTGCCCGCCGCAGAGCGCGCGGCAGAGAGCGGCATTCTCGCGATAAACAACGGCGGCGAGCCTTCCGCGCTCGACCCGCAATTTGCCCAGCCCGGCGTCATCGAAAACCGCATAATGCTCGCGCTCTTCGAGGGTCTCGTCCGCTATGACCCGCAGACGCTCGCGCCCGTGCCCGCAATCGCTGAATCGTGGACGATTTCCGACGACGGCACGCGCTATGAATTTAAGCTCTGCGACAACGCGAAATTTTCCGACGGCAGCCCGATAACTTCGCGGGATTTCATGTTTTCGTTTCGCCGGATTTTGTCGCCGAAACTCGCCTCGCCCTGCGCCTCGCTCTTCTTCGCACCGGTGAAAAATGCGCGCCGCTTTGCCGCCGGAGAGATCGACGATTTTTCCGAAGTCGGATTTTCTGCGCCCGACGATCACACGCTCGTTGTCAAGCTCGAAAATCCGTGCCCGTATTTTCTCTCGCTCGCCTGCCATTCGAGTTGGAGCGTCGTGCCCGCCTCGGCGATTTTGAAATTTGGCGCAATCGACGAGCGCTCCACGCTTTGGACGCGCCCGAAAAATTTTGTCGGCAGCGGCCCGTTCAGGCTCAAAAGCTGGCGCGTCGCATACCGGATTGAGGTCGAGAAAAATCCGTTTTATCGCGACGCCGCCAACGTCGCCCTCGCCGGAATCCGCTTCGACGCAATCGTCGATCAATTCGCGGAAGAAACCGCGTTCAACGACGGGCAATACCACATCACGAACACCGTGCCGCCCGCGCGCGTCGCAGTTCTGCGGCAACGCCACGCGCCGCAGTTGCGCTTGGACCCGTATTTTTCCACGGCGTTTATCCGCGTGAACTGCGCAAAGCCACCGTTGGACGACGCCCGCGTGCGCCGCGCCCTTTCGCTCGCGCTCGACCGCAAGGCGCTATCGGAAAACGTGTTGCGCGCCGGCGAGACGCCCGCCTTTCGCCTCGTGCCCGAGATTGCCGTTGCGACGGACGCCGGCAACAGTGGCGACGACATGCGCGCGAATGTCGCGGAGGCCCGCCGGCTGCTCGCCGAGGCGGGTTTCCCCGACGGCAAAAATTTTCCCGAGATTTCATACCTCTACAACACCTCCGACGGCGCGCAGTTTTTCGCGCAGGCAATTCAGGAAATGTGGCGGAAAAATCTCGGAATCAAAGTCGTTCTACGGAATCAGGAATACAAGGTCTATCGCGTCTCGCTCGCACAAGGCGACTACGAGCTCGCGCGCTCGGCGTGGAGCGGCGATTTTCTCGACCCGACGACGTTTCTCGAGCTCTTCGCCTCGGACGGCAACATGAATTGGACAAATTGGAAAAGCCCGCGCTACGACGATCTGCTCGCCCGCGCCGCTCGCGAACGAGACCCGCAGGCGCGCAACAAACTCCTCGCCGAGGCGGAAGACGCCCTGCTCGCCGACGCCCCAATTATCCCGACCGTGCACCCGCGCAACAAATACCTAATCCGCCCCGAAGTCCAAGGCTGGTATCCCAACCTGCTCGACATCCACCCCTACAACTCCGTGCACTTTGCGCAATCGCAGAAATGAGATGGTGGTGGAGAATTGTCTTTGTGGTAGAGGCTGAATTTTGTAGGGGGTGGGGGCATATGATTTGTTCGCAACTAACAGACTTAGCGATTGTGGTGAAAGGGTTTGTTGTAGGAAACAACAAGGTTTAACGTCGGTTAAATGCTGCGCAGGGCTAAGGGAATTTTTATTCACTTAATTATAAATTGAAAATTGTGAACACGCGTGTTCACAATTCGAGAAGTAAAATATTGCTCAGGCAATTTGTGGCAGCAGTTGGGTAAATTTCTGCCACCACCAACCCTGATTCTCGCCACCGACCCGGTTCCCCACCACCGACCCAAATCCTCGCCACAAACCCGGCTCCTGCCTCCACAGACCCGGCGCAGAAAAAACGAATTTTCTTTTGTCCCGCCTGCGGCTTAAAATTCTGCGCAACCATGAGCAGCAAAATACTTTGGGTGAAGAACGGGCACGTGATCGACCCTGCCAACGGTCGCGACGAAGTTGGCGGAAGCGTGTTTGCCATTGACGGCGTGATAGTCGCGAAGCTCACGCCCGAGCAGGAAGCCGCCGCCGAGGTCATCGACGCGCGCGGCTGCGTGGTTTGCCCCGGCTTTGTCGATTTGAACGCGCACCTTTACCAGCCCGGGAAAACCGCCCGCGAGACCTTTGAATCCGGCACGAAAGCCGCTGCCGCAGGCGGTTTTACGACGGTGGTGTGCACGCCCGACGATGGCATCGTCATCGACAACGCGGGCACGGTGCGGCTCGTGAAAGAGTTGGCAGACAAAGACGCGGTCGTGAATGTTCTTCCCGCCGGCAACATCACTCTCGGTGGCAAGGGCGAATCGCTCGCGCCCGCCGGAGCCTTGAAAAAAGCGGGTTGCGTGGCGATTTCGGATTCGGTCGGCGGCGTCGAAAACAACGAGATTATGCGCCGCGCCTTGGAATATTCTTCGATGTTTGACATGCCGATTTTTGACCACTGCCAAGACGCGAGCATGTCGAAAACCGGCGTCATGCACGAGGGCGAGAAATCGCTCCGGCTCGGGCTTCGCGGCATGCCGCGCGCGTCGGAAGACATTGTCGTGGCGAGCGATTCCCTGCTCTCGCGGCTGACGGGCGCGCGGCTGCACGTCCAGCACGTGAGCTCGTTCCGAGCCATCGACCTGATTCGCGACGCCAAGCGCCACAACGTGAAAATCACAGCCGAGGTCTCGCCGAGCCACCTCCTCCTCACCGATTCCGACGTCGGCGACTACGACACGAACAAGAAAATCAACCCGCCGCTGCGCGCCGAAAAAGACCGCCGCGCCCTCATTGAAGGCTTGAAAGACGGCACGATTGACGCTATTGCGACGGACCACGCACCTCGCACGCCGACGGAAAAAGATTGCGAGTTCGACTACGCTCCGTTTGGCGCAATCAATTTGCAAACCGCCCTGCCCGCCGCGCTCGAAGCGCTTTACCACAGCGGCGAAATGACTTTGCCGCAGGTCGTGGAAAAGCTCACGTCGTCGCCGGCGCGCGTCATCGGCATCGCAGCGGGCACGCTCTCTGTCGGCGCGGCGGCGGACATCGCGATTTTCGATCCCGACGCGCGGCACGTCTTCACGCGCGAATCCATTGTCTCCCGCGCGAAAAATTCCCCGTTCCTCGGGCGCGAATTTCGCGGGAAAGTTGTCGCGACAATCGTCGGCGGCAAGGTCGTTTTTCGCGACGCCAAATGATTTCTCGGCCGCTTGTGGCGGAAAGTTTGATTGCTTAGCAGCGGCGCCGATTTTATCTTCTCAGCAACGATGGAACCTTCGCAAAAGACCGAGTTTTGCCTGCGCGGAATAGGTTGCGCGCCGGGAGTGGCGCGCGGCAAAGCGTTTGTGTTCCTGCAACGCGACGTCGAATTGCCATGCTACAAACTCGACGATTCGCTCATCGATTCCGAAATTGCGCGCTTCGACGCCGCCGTCGAAAAAACGCGCGAGCAGCTGAATTTGCTCTCCGCCGAAATGCGCGCGCGGGCAAACGAGCCCGAGGCTGAAATTTTCGACGCGCACCTGCTCGTTCTCGACGACCCCGCCGTCATCGGCGAAACAGAAAAAGCGATAAAGTCAACAAGAATCAACGCCGAGCACTGTTTTAATTCCGTCACGGCGCGCTATATCGAATTTTTCTCCGGATTGGAAGACGCATATCTCAAAGAGCGCGCCGCCGACATCCGCGACGTGGCGCAGCGCGTCTTGCGAAATCTCCTCGGAAAAACGCAGCAACACGAGGGACCCGACCGCTTTGCCGAGCGCATAATCGTCGCCGAAGAATTGACGCCGTCGGAGACGCTCGCCTTCGAGAAATCGTCCGTCAGTGCGCTGTTGACCGACGCCGGCAACCACACTTCCCACGCCGCAATCATGGCGCGCTCGCTCGGCATTCCCGCCGTCGTGGGACTGCGAATCGCGACGCTGCGAATTGCGCAGGACGACGACGTTTTGGTCGATGGCGAAAAGGGTCTCGTTTACATAAATCCGTCGGAAAGAACGCTTGACAGCTACGCGCGAATTTCCCTGCGCCGCTCGCGGCTTGAAATCCGGATTGCCGAAGAAAATGTCAAGCCAGATCTCACCGCCGACGGGACGCCTTTCAAAATCGAAGGAAACATCTCCGGCAAAGAGGACATGGAAAAATTCCGGCAGGCGCACATCGACGACGTCGGTCTCTTCCGCTCCGAAGGAATTTTCCTGCGCACAGACCGCTTCCCGCCCGAGGAAATGCAATACGAGGAATACCGGCAGGTCGTCGAAATGATCCCGCCGCGCAACTCGATCATCATTCGCACGCTCGACATCGGCGGCGACAAACACATTTCCGGTTCGCTCCTGCCGCCCGAAGACAACCCCTTCATGGGCTTCCGAGCAATCCGCTTTTGCCTCGAATTTAAAGACATTTTCAAAGACCAACTACGCGCAATTTTGCGGACGAGCGTCAACGGCAACGTGAAAATTTTGCTCCCGATGATAAGCTCAATCGCGGAAGTCGTCGCGGCAAAGGAAGTCATCGAGGACGCGAAATCGGAGCTGCGCTCGCGCAATGTGCCGTTTGACGAAGACATTCAAATCGGCTCGATGATCGAGGTGCCCGCCGCCGTGGCAATCGCGGAAGAACTCGCCGACGAAGTGGATTTTTTCAGCATCGGGACAAACGATTTGACGCAGTACATGCTCGCCGTCGATCGCGGGAACGAAAAAATTTCTCACCTCTACGATTCGTATCACCCCTCCGTAATTCGCGCGATCGCGAGGACAATTCGCGCCGCAAAAAGCGCGGAAATCCCGTGCACCGTGTGCGGCGAACTCGCCGGCGACCCATGCTTTGCCCCGCTCCTGCTCGGGCTCGGGGCCTCGGCGCTCAGCATGAATCCCGCCTCCGCGCCGCGAATCCGCTACATCTTGCGCCACACGACGATGCAAGATGTCAACAAACTCGCACACGCCGTGATTCACGACGCCAACCCGCGCAGCATCCAAGAGCGCCTCACAATATTTATAAACTCCATTTTGCCCGTCGAGATGTAGGCGCTGCAGGTTGGTGGTGGGAAATTGAGTTTGAGGTGGGAGTTTTTCGGAGGGTTGGTGGTGAGGGATGGGTTGGTGGCGAGAAGCAAAGTTGGGCGACGCACAACCAACACACTCCCTCACCGCTAACGCGGTCCCCTCCCGCTAACTTAGCGGGAGAATTACGTTGGGAAATCTGCATCGCAGGTGGATAGCTTGCCGCCGCAACAAAGCCAAGTGCCACCACTAACCCAACCGCCACCATTAACCTTCGCAACAAAGCCAAAGTCCCACCACCAACCCAACGCTCACCACCAACCCCTCCAAAAAATCCTCGCCACCAACCCAAATCTCGCCACCACCAAGCCAACAGCCGTGAGGGACGCTGTGTCTGATACACATCT
>JAJPZB010000063.1 GCA_021204635.1 Opitutia bacterium
GTATTAGAAAGGTAATTTAGGGTTATTTTTTGGGGGTGGCGGGGGCGAGGATTTCGGTGACGACGGAGGCGGCTTTTTCTGCGGGGATTTTGTCGATGTCCATTCCGCCGGTTTTGGGGCAGCCTTCGGGTTGGAGGATTTTTATCGGGGCTTTGAAGATGGGGCCAGTGCGGACGGGGTTTGTGGGACCGAATATTCCGACGACTGGCACGCCGAGCATGTTTGCCAAGTGGAGCCCGCCGGTGTCGTTCCCACAGATTGCGCGGCACGAGGCGAGTTCGTCCATGTATGTCGGCAAGTCGGTTTTGCCGGCGCGATCCACGACATTGCCTCCGGCTGCCTTGTCGTTGCCGCGTGCGACTTCGGCTGTGATTTCGGCGTCTTTTTTTGTTCCGAAGAGGAAGATTTCGAGCGTCGGGAATTTTTCCGAGATGATGGCAATAAACTCTCGCCAGCGCGCGACCGACCAGCGTTTTTCGGGGGAATTTTCGCTGCCGCAGATGAGCCCTATTCGGTTTTCCTTTTGCTGCGCGAGTTTGATCGGCGCAAAATCGAGTGGGGCGGTGAGCCCGTGGCGCCGCCGCAGCCAGCGTTCCCACAGCCGCGTCTGGTGCGTCTCCGCGAGATTGAGGTCGGCGGGCACGAACCATTTGTGCGTGAGGAGCGGGCGCGGTTTTTTGTCGCGGACAATGCCTGCGCGAATCGGGATTCCGGCGAGTTTCGCCTCGAGGTCGCCGCGCAGCGAGTTTGTGAAAATGAAAATCTGGTCGGGATACTCGAAGCGCAGTTGCCTGAAAAATTTCCAATATCCGCGCGTCTTTGGCGGCAGCGCGATAATGCGTTCTGCAACGCCGAGACGCTCGAGCATCGGCGCGAAATGCTTTTGCGCGAGCAGCGTAATCTGCGCGTCGGGGCGCGCGCGGCGAATCGTCTTCACGAGCGGCAGCGCCATCACGACATCGCCGAGCCAGTTTGGCATGCGTATCCAAATCCGCATTTCCTTGGGCAAATTTTTCAGCCCGAGCGCGGCGAGAGTTTCCGGCAAAATATTCTTCTTGTGCGCGTAGTTGAGCGAATCGTTGAATGGCCGCCAGCGGTCGTGCGCCCACAGCCAATCGGCGCAAATATTTGCGTTTTCGCGAAGCTTGCCTTCAAGCCACGAGTTTATCGCGATGGTGTAGTTCGCGGCGGTGCGCGGCAGGTCGCCGAGCGTGATTTCCGAGACCTTGACCGTGCCTTTCCAAAAGCCGGTTCGCTCGCAGTGGCACGTGGCGAGAATCGCGTTGGGCCGGTCGGCGACAAGCGTGCCGGCGAGCGCGCTCGACGTCGTCACGCGGTTGGCGAAGAGCGACAACACGCCTCGGTGCTCGCCCGGGCTTTGGTCGAAGAGCACCGAAATTGTCCCGCACGAATTTAGGAACGAAATCGCCTGCGTGAGCCCGAGTTTTCGCGAGAGCAGGGTGAAGCCGAATCGTTGCCGCGTCCTTTTCACCCAGCTTTCAATCGCGGGGTTTTTGAATTGCCTGTAAAAAACGCCATTGTCGCGGCCTGCGAGTTTCTCGAAGAAAAGCGGCAACATCGTCAGCGATTCCATCTGCGAGAAATGCGGCACCGCGACGACGATAGGCTTTCCGCGCTCCAAAAGCTCTATGCGGCTGCCCGCCTCGGCGCGATACGACTTCAAAATTCTCTCTTTGGAAAAATGCGGAGAGGCGAGTACGAACATCCCCATTTCCACCATTCTGCACGCGCTTTCGACGGCAATAGCGTGGCGCTCTTTCTCCGTCTTTTCCGGCAACAAATGGTGCAGGTTGCCGAGCATTATCCGGCGCCGCGACCGCGCGACAAAGAAGAAAGCCCGCCCGAGGAATCGCGCGATTTTCTCAGCGCAAAACTGCGGGATTGCCGCAGCCAAAAATCCGAAGACGTGGATTAAAAACATCAGCATGGTTGTGGGCTTTCTGCGGGACGGTGGTGGAACCTGGCTTGGTGGTGGAACCTGGCTTGGTGGTGGTGAATGGCTTGGTGGTGGAACTTGGCTTGGTGGTGGCTTATTCGCTGTCGTCGTTTAGCAGGTTGGTGGTGGCGTCCTGCTTTGTTGCGGCGTCGCCACCGAGGTCGAGAGTTTCGATTTTTCTGAGTTTCTTCGCGGTTATGTCGTGGCGGTCTGTCGTCTCCTTCACAGCTTTTCTCGCCTCGTCAAGCTTTTTTGAAATCTTTTCCAAATTTGCGCTGAACTTTTCAAATTCGACCTTGACAACGCTCAGAGTTTTCCCGATCTCGGCGGAATTTTTCTGAATCGCGAGAGTGCGGAAGCCCATTTGCAGGCTGTTGAGCAGGGCGGCGAGCGTCGTGGGCCCCGTGATGACGATGCGCAAATCGCGCTGGATTTTTTCAACCAATCCCGGGTTGCGCAAAACCTCGGCGTAGAGCCCTTCCGTGGGCAAAAACAGAATGGCGAAATTCGTCGTGTATGGCGGCTTGATGTATTTGTCGCGAATTTCGCGCGCAAATTTTTCCACGCTCTTGCAAAGTTGCGCCGAAGCGGATTCCACGCCTGCCGCGTCTGCGGCTTCCGAGGCCTTGACGAGGCGCTCGTAGTCCTCGATGGGGAACTTGGAATCCAAGGGCAGATAGACGGGGTGTTTGTCGTCGTCGCCCGGGAGCTTTATCGCAAATTCCACAATTGCGTTGCTGCGCGGATTCGGCATCACGTTGCACTCGAATTGCTCCGGCGCGAGCAGGTCGTCCAAAAGCGCTTTCAGCCTGACTTCGCCCCAGGTCCCGCGCGTTTTGACGTTTGCCAAGACATTTTTCAAATCGCCGACGCTCGCTGCGAGGTTCTGCATTTCGCCGAGAGATTTGTGCACGTTTTCGAGGCGCTCGCTGACTTGTTTGAACGATTCGCCTATGCGCGTCTCGAGAGTTTTTTGCAGCTTTTCCTCGACGATGTCGCGCATTTGGTCGAGCTTTTTCGCGTTTTCATTTCGTTGCGCCGCGAGCGAATTTTCCATCGCGCCGCGCATTTTTTCTATCGTATTGCCGATGTTGTTGAACTGGGCGGAGATCGTCGTCGCGATGATTTTTTGGAGAGATTCGGACGACTTCGTCGCCTCCGCGCGCCCCTGCGACAGAGCGCTTTGGACGGCGTCGTGAAATGCTCGGCTCTGCCCGCTGCCTGCTGCGAAGTCTTGCGCGAGCTTGTCGAGAGAAGCCTTGGTCTCGCTCTCAAAATTTTTCCGCGAGCCGCTTGTCGCCCTCATTTTTGCGAGCAGCGCGAGTATCGCGATCCCCACAACAATCGCGATGGCAGAGAGGATTGCCGCCGCGTAAATCGGCGCAGAACTTTCCTGCGCGAGAACGGGGTTTGCCGCCGAGAGCGAAAATAAAATCATATGCGAAATTTATGCGATGAGAACTGTGTTTTTCAACGGGCGAATTAAAAAGCGTGCGGCGAATTTTTGCACGGTGCGTCAGAGCGGGAGCTCCAATTGCCGCGACGCTGCGGGTTTTGTGGCGGGCAGGCGGCGTGGCAAAATCGGCGCGGGGTTCGAGATAGTAATTCCCAACAGCCGCACGCGCGAGCCGAGCGGCAGGTTGCGCGCGATGAGCTTTTTCGCGACTTCGATAATGCGTTCGCGCTTGCAATAAGGCTCTGTCTGCGAGCGCGAGCGCGTCATGCGCGTGAAGTCCGCAAACTTGATTTTCACGGTCAGCGTCGTGCCCGCAAAATTTTCCTCCGCCAATCGCCCGAAGAGCTCCGCCGCGAGCGGCTCGATTTGTTGCTCGCATTCTTCCTCGCCCGCGAGGTCGATTTGAAATGTCGTTTCCACGCCGACAGATTTGCGCTCGCGCGTCGGGTTCACGGGCCTGTCGTCTTTGCCGCGCACAACCTCGTAGAGCCACTCGCCGGTCTTGCCAAATTGCTCCGCCAAATCCTCGCGGGAACGCGCGCGCAGGTCTGCGCCGGTCTCGATTCCGAGCTCGTGCATGCGCCGCGCCGTCGCGGGCCCCACGCCGTAAAATGCCTCGATGGCGAGCTCGCCCAAAAATCGCTCCGCGTCCTTCGGCAAAATCCGCGAGAGCCCGTCCGGCTTTTGCAAATCCGACGCGATTTTTGCCAAAAATTTGTTGTACGAAACGCCGGCGGAGGCGGTCAGGTGGAGCTCCGATTTTATCGCCGCCTTTATCTCGCGAGCGATTTGCGTCGCCGTTTTCCCGCTCGCGGAATCCGTGACGTCGAGAAACGCTTCGTCGCACGAAAGCGGCTCCACGAGGCTCGTGTAGCGCAGAAAAATTTCGCGGATTTGCGCGGAAACGGCTTCATAGACATCAAACCTCGGCGGGACAATTTTCAGCCGCGGGCAAAGCCTTTTCGCCGTCGCAACCGAGAGCGCCGAGCGCACGCCATAGCGCCGCGCCTCATAGCTCGCCGTCGAAATCACGCTGCGCGGCGAATCGTGCGCAACGGCGATGGGGCGACCGCGCAATTCGGGGAAATCGCGTTGCTCGACGGACGCGAAAAATGCGTCCATGTCTATGTGAATGATCTTTCGCACGGTCGCGCTCAATGCTCTCCGCCGATTTTACTTTGCGCGGCGATATCCACAAGTTTCAAAGATTTTCCGCGTTTGTTGTTGACCTGCGGCGGAGGAAAATATTCCATTACCTCCCAAAATTTTGCCTTTTTGGAGAGATGACAGAGAGGCCGATTGTGCAGCACTGGAAATGCTGTGTGGGCGCAAGTCCACCGAGGGTTCGAATCCCTCTCTCTCCGCCATTTTTGTTTTGCGAAAAAAATATGCGTCGTCGCCCGCGCCTCTGTTTTTTGCCACACATCGCCGATTGCCCCAAACTTGATTTGCCTTCCGTGCGCGCCCGCGCGGGGCAAAATTGGCGTTGTCTTTCCGGCGTGCTGCGGACAACATTGCCGCTTCATTTCTTAACCGTTGCGTTTTATGCCATCAGGAACCTCTCTCTACAATAAGTACCTTCTGTTCATCGCCGGCCTCGGCGGGCTTCTCTACGGTATCGACGTCGGCGTCATCGCCGGTGCGCTCCCGTACCTGCAAGCGACAACGAGCTACACGCCCGGGCAGCTCTCGACCGTCGTCGCGGCGGTCTTGCTCGGCTCGGTGCTCTCCTCGCTCTTCGCGGGTGCGCTCTCGGATTTGTTTGGGCGCAAGAAAATAATGATTCTCGCCGGAATCTGCTTCGTGCTTTCCGTGCCGATTATCTGCATCCCGACGACGTTTGAGACGCTCGTCTGCGGCCGCATTCTCCAAGGCGCCGCCGCCGGCCTCATCGGCGTCGTCGTCCCGCTCTACCTCGCGGAATGCCTCACCGCCGACAAACGCGGCTTCGGCACCGGCATGTTCCAATTCATGCTCACCGTCGGCTTGGTCTTCGCAGCGCTCGTGGGCCTCGGCTTCGCAATGCACGTGGACAGCGTTTCCGCCACGGGCTCGGCGGAAGATATTTGGGCGGCGAAAAACTTCGCGTGGCGCGCGATTTTCTGGACCTGCGCAATCCCGGGCCTGATATTCATGCTCGGCTCGATTTTCGTCTCCGAATCCCCGCGCTGGCTCTTCAAAAAAGGCGCGAAAGACGCGGCTCTCAAAGCATTGGAGCGCTCGCGCGGCGCAGAAGAAGCCCGCAAGGAGTTTGACGAAATGAACGCCGCCGGCGAAGAGGCGGAGAAAGAAAAGGGCGCCGAAGAGAAAAAAGCCGACGCACCGAAAGATTCGATTTTCAAGAAAAAATACGTTGTTCCCTTCGTCATCGCGGTCGTTATCCTCGCCTGCAATCAGGCGACGGGAATCAATTCCGTTCTCGCCTACATCGTCGATATTTTGAAACAGGCGGGCTTAGACGGCTCAATCGCCAACCGCGGCGACCTGACGATCAAGATTCTCAACATGCTGATGACGATCGTCGCGATGATTCTCGTCGATCGCAAAGGGCGGAAATTCCTGCTCACCGTCGGGACTTCCGGCATTATCGTGGGCCTGCTCGGCGTCGCCGCGCTCTTCACGATGTCTGAAAAGAAAATGGCGGATTACACGAAGAACATCGTGCCCGCCGAATATTCGACGCTCGTCGCGCCGGCAGTTGCCGCGCCTGTCGCGGGCGAGGCAGGAACCGAGGCCGTTGCAACCGACGCCGGCGACAATGCCGCAGCGGAAAAGGGCTACGATTTCAAGGCGACATTCACGCCGGAAAAGGTGCTCGAAATCACAAAGTCGCAAGACGAGTTTGTGCCGTCGCAGGTCAAAATCGTTTACACCTACGGCGGGTTCACGGGAATGAAGACCGTTGTCGTGCGCCCCTTTGAGGCAATCGAAGGCGAGAACCCCGAGCACACCGCCATCCGCAAGGCGACGTGGGAAGACGCACTCAGCGTGGCGGTCAATCGCGAGGACACCTTCGAGGCGAACAAAGATTCCGTCATCGGAGAATTTTTCCGCAGCATTCACCTCAATCCGTTCCCCGACCCGAGCGTGATTCAGGGCGGCGAGTTCCAAGTTGAGAAGGTCGAAATCGGGCCGCTCCCGGGCTCGGCAAACGGCTGGCTCGTCACTCTCTGCTTCGCGATATTCATCGCGGCATATGCGGTGGGCCCCGGCGTCTGCGTCTGGCTCGCGCTCTCTGAATTGATGCCGACGCGCATCCGCTCAAACGGCATGTCGATTGCGCTGCTGATCAACCAATTTGTCTCGACTGTCATCGCGGGCACATTCCTGCCCGTCGTCGGCAACTATGGCTATTCGACAATATTCTTCTTCTGCGCAGGCTGCACCGTCATCTACTGGATCACGGCGGTCTTCTTCCTGCCCGAAACAAAGGGTCGCACCCTCGAAGAAATCGAGGCGCACTTCGAAGGCAAAAAGAAGCTCTAAGCCCTTCCACCTCCCCCACCACCAAGGCGTTCCCGCAACAACCCACGGGAACGCCTTTTTTTGTGCCGGGTTGGTGGTGGGTTGGTGGTGGCGGCAAACAGCCACAGGGGGATGTCACACGGATTTGTTCGGAACTAACGTTCCTCACGGAAGTGAGCAGAGGGGTTAGTGGTGACCGACGGGTCGGTGGTGATGGCGTGTGTTGTTGCGAACTTTGGGTTAGAGGTGAGGGTTGGTGGTGGTGAGGGGCGGGGTTAGTGGTGAGATCTTGGGTTAGTGGTGGAAATTGGGTTAGTGGTGGAAATTGAGTTGGTGGTAGAGTACTGGGTTGGTGGTGGGCAGGGTTGGTGGTGGGCAGGGTTAGTGGTGAGATCTTGGCTTAGTGGTGGAATTTAAGTCTGTGATGAGAATGGTTTGTTGCGAGGGTTAGTGGTGACAACAATCTCGCGCACGCAGTGCGCGATTCTCCCGCTAAGTTAGCGGGAGGGGAC
>JAJPZB010000022.1 GCA_021204635.1 Opitutia bacterium
CCCTTTTGCGATGTTTCCGGGCTTTGTTGCCCACCACCAACCCAAGCGCCCACCACTAACCCGCGCCACCACCGACCTCCCTTTGTGGTGGCGGCAGGTCGGTGGTGAGAATTGGGTTGGTGGTGGCGCGGGATGGTGGTGGCGGCAATTTCGCCTGTGTCCCTTTCGCATTTGCGGGGGAGTGCGAAAAAGTACATTCTTCCCACAAGTTATGCCGCGCCTTTGGAGAGTTTTTGCCTCGGGACTTCTTTTTTTTCTTGCGTTCGCCACAAACGGATTTGCGCAAGCCGTAAACTTCGACACCTACCTCCGCGCTGCGGGGGCGGGCGCGAACTCTGCCGGTTCCGGCGATTTCGGCCGCTGGAAAATCGGCGCATACACGATAGAGGCGGTCAACAAAAAGCCCTACGTCTCGATTAACGGCACGAAGATTTACACGAGCACCGGGCTCACCTGCGGCAAGGGCAAATTTTTCATCCAAAAGCGAGACTGGGAAAAGAACGTCGCGCCGATCGTCGCGCCACAGAGGCGGGGAGTTCCCGGGCTGCGCAAAATCGTCATTGACGCGGGCCACGGTGGCAAAGATTCCGGCAAGGTGAATAGCCGCGGAATGCAGGAAAAAAGGTACTCGTTGGACGTTGCCCAGCGCCTCGAAAAAATTTTGAAAGCCCGTGGTTTCAACGTCGTCATGACGCGGCGGACGGACGTTTTCATCGACCTCAACCGGCGCCCCGAAATCGCAAACGAGGCGTGGGCGGATTTGTTTGTAAGCGTCCATTTCAACGCGGCGGAATCGACCTCCGCGCGCGGTGTCGAGACCTGGCTTCTCACGCCGGTCGGGCAGGCGTCTTTCTCAAATTCTTCGGCGAAAAAAGATCCGGATCGCGGGAATGCGCAGGACGCGTGGAATTTGCTCGCGGCGTATAAAATCCATTCCACGTTGGTGAAGCGGATTGACGCGGAAGACCGCGGCTTGAAGCGCGCGAATTTCGCCGTTTTGCGCACGCTGAAATGCCCGGGAATCTTGGTGGAATGCGGCTTTTTCACGAATGCGTCGGAGGCTGCGCTCATCGCCACTGCGGCGCGGCGCGAGCAAATTGCGCTCGGTATCGCTGACGGCATTTCCGCGTACTCCGGCGTCCTCGCGCAACTTTCGCCGACGCGAATCCCGACGCGCAGGACGTCGCCGCGCGCCGGCAGAATAAAACACTCGTCCCTGTGATTGATGAGTTCGCCCGTCACCACGTATAAAAACATGCTTGTGACTGCGGCGGGAACGGCATTCTCGCGCATTCTCGGCTTGTTTCGCGACTTGTTGACGGCGAGTTTTTTTGGCACGAGCGGCGTCGCCGGCGCGTTCATAATCGCGTTCCAAATCCCGAATTTGTTCCGCAGGCTTCTCGGCGAAGGCGCGTTGACATCGGCGTTCATGCCGGCGATTACGCAAGAGCGCGAGCTCGGCGGCAACGCGCGCGCGTTCAGATTTTTGAATCAGGTGCTGACGCGGATGGTGCCGTGGATTTTGCTGATAATGGTGGTCTTTGTCGTCGCGGCTCTCGCAATTGCGTATTTGCCCGACAGCGTTTTGCGCGGCGTCGCGGGATTTTTCGGGACGGAATCCGCCGGCAGCGCGGACGAGATCGAGCGCTATCGCCTCGCGGCAAAGCTGACGGCGTTTTGCATGCCGTATATGCCGATGATTTGCGTCGCCGCAGTTTTCACCGCTGCGCTGAACATGCTCGGCAAGTTTGCCGTGACGGCGCTGAGCGCGGTCTGGCTGAATTTGGCGATGATTTTCTCCCTCGGCGTCCTCGGCTGGCTCTTTGGCGAAACGCCGGAGCAGCGCGTCGCCTGGCTCTGCGCGGGCGCGTTGTTTGGCGGATTTTTGCAACTCGCCATTCCCGCCATCGCGCTTTGGCGAAACGGCTGGCGGGCTAAACCCGATCTCGCGACAACAGAGTCGTGGGGCAAATTGAAAACGATGTTCGTCCCCGCCGTCATCGGCGCGGGCGTGAATCAGCTGAATATTTTCATGACGCGCTTTCTCGCGTTCTCGTTAGATGAGCGCGCGATCGCCGTTTACTACTACGCGAACAGAGTTGTCGAAATTCCGGTCGGGATTTTCAGCGTCACGGTTACGACAGTCGTGTTTCCGCTTTTGGCGGGATATGCGGCGGCGAAGGACATGAAGTCGCTCGGCGCGACGTTCGCGCACGGCGTCCGGCTGATTTTGGGCATCAATGTGCCCGCAATGGTGGGGATAATCGTCCTCGCGCGACCGTTGGTCTTCGCGTTTTTCGAGCACGGAAATTTTGGCGAGAGCGACACGGATTTGACCGTGCCCGTGCTTTGCATTTTTGCGTGCGCTGTGCCGTTTTACGCGGTCAGCGGCATCGTCGGCCGCGTTTTCAATTCGCTGAAAGACACCAAAATCCAAATGCGCAGCGGCATTCTCGCGTTTTGCGTGAACCTCGTTCTCGTGCCTTTGTTGGGCTGGCATTTTGGGGCATGCGGCTTGGCGGCGGCGAACCTTGTCGCGGCGATTTCGCAATGCGCGATGTTGCTGATTGTCTTGCGCCGGCGCGAGCGCGTGCTTTTCGCCGAGCCCATGATTTCGGCTCTGCTCAAGGTTGTGGCGGCGTCGGCGGTGATGGGCGTTGCGGCGTCGTGGCTTTGGGATGTCGCGTTCCGGCTAATATCCGGCGCGCTCACGGTTGGGGCAACATACCCGCTGCTTTCCACGGTGCTCGGCTTTGTTGTCGTGGTGCCGATTGCCGTTGCGATTTACTTTGTCGCGTTGAAGCTCCTGCGCTTCCAGGAGTGCGACGAATTGCTTTCCATATTCCTGCGGAAAATTTTAAAACGCAAAGAGCGGAGTTCCGAAAATGGCAAATAAAAAAATTTTGATTGTCGGCGTCATTGTTGCGCTTGTTGCCTGGCTCGCAACTTTCTTGGTTTGTCGCGTCTGCGACAACAATGATTTTGCCACCACCAACCCGGCGGCGACAACGCGCGACCAAGCCACCACAAACGCGCCGGAGCCGAGCGTTTCCGCCGACGACAATGCCTACGACAACAATAACGAGGAAGACGCCTACGACAATGAGGACGAGGCGGGGGCTGACGACGCTGTCGCCGAGCCGCAACTGAATGCCTCGGGGAAAATCCCGTCGCCGCCGCGCAAGGCGATGGCAAGCTTTACCGACGCCGGCGAAATTTGCGTCGATGCCGAGACGGGTCGCATGCTCGCGGGGCGCAATATCAATGCGACTTGCCCGCCCGCAAGTGTTGTCAAGGTAATGACGTTGTACGTCGTTCTCGACGCGTTGTCGCGGGGCGAAATTGCGCTTGACGACAGGATTGTGGCGAGCCGCCGCGCATATGCCATGGGCGGCACGCAGCTTTATTTGGACGTCGGCGAGCCCTGTGTTGTCGAGGATTTGATCTACGGGCTGATGCTCCAATCCGCGAATGACGCCGCCGTTGCGCTTGCGGAGCGCGTCAGTGGCAGCGTGGAAAGCTTTGTTGCGAGAATGAATGCCACGGCGCAGGAACTCGGAATGGCGAAGACGAAATTCCGCTCGCCGCACGGATTGCCACTGTCGAAGAAGGAAAAGGCTGCGGGCGAGAAACCCGACATGACGACAGCCGAGGATTTGGCAAAGCTCGCGGTTGCGCTGCTGAAAAAATTCCCGCAGACGTTCAAATATTGCTCGACAATTTCGCGGGAATTTCCGGCAAACGAAAAGCGCGCGCAACCGTTCCCGATGGTGAACCACAACAAACTCTTGAAAAGCTTTGCCGGTTGCGACGGGCTGAAAACCGGCTGGACAAACGACGGAGCCTCGATTGTTACGACAGCTTCGCGCGGCAACAAACGCGTTGTCGCCGTCGTGCTCGGAGGTTGTGTCAAGAACAAAAAGGGAGTCATCGACGCGAAAACTTCGCAGCGCGAGCGCAACCAACGCGCCGCAGAGCTGATGTATGCTGGCTTGCGCGAGCTCGACGCGCTCAAATACGAACCGACGCCGTACGCCGGCAAATGAAAATTTTCATGCAAAAAATCTCGTCAAAAATCACGCATTTCCCGAAATTCGCCCGCATTGTTGTTGCGGCGGCGTTGTCGGTGTTGCCGCTCGCGTTTGTGGCGCCGGTTTCGGCGGTGGCGCAACATTCGCAAATGGATTTCAAGCAACTGACGCAGGAAGAGGGGCGGGCGGTCTTGCGCGAATTTCGCAAGTTTCGCTTTCCGGCGGATTATTGCATGGACTTCGAGATCGTGCACAAACCCCGCAAGAGCGACGACGAAACCGTTTATGCGGGAACGATGTGGGGAACCTGGGACGATGGCGCGATTATCCGCATGGAAATTCGCAAGGCGGGTGATTCGGTCGAGAACACCAAAAAATTTCTCATAAAAAACGGCGAAAAACCCGAGCTTTGGACGCTCGACGAAAACGGGAAGGCCGCGAAAATCGACGGCGACAGCGCCGCGCCATTCTTCGACGGGCTGATTTTCACGCCCTTTGACGTGCAGACGCCGTTTTTGTTTTGGGAAGATTTCACCTACGAAACGACAAAGCGCTCGCGCGGCAGACCCGTGCACTTTTTCTCGATGACGCCGCCCGAAAATTTCAAAAAAAGCAATCCCGACATCGGCAGCGTGCGAATCGGCATCGACCGCGCCTACAATGTGCTGATGAGCGTGGAAGTGCTCGATAGCGACGGCGCGAGGCTGAAAAATTTCTTCGTCGGCAGTGTCAAGAAAATTCAGGACTTGTACACATTTCGCGAATTGGAGTTGCGCGACGAGCGTTCTCGCGACCGCGATACGCTTGTCGTGAAGCGGGCGGCAATGAGGCTGCGCTTTGATCCCGAGTTTTTCTCGCCCGAAAATCTCGCAGAAAAAAAACCGAATTTGCCCGACAACCTCTTCGAGAAACTCGACTGAGCGCGGGATTTTTGCGGAAAATCCGTTTGATAAGGATTTGAAAAATTATTTTAGTTTGTGGAAAACATGAGCAATTTGGACATCGGGGCATTGAATCGCGCGGCGAACGAGGCTCGCGGCTTGGCGATAGACGCTATCGCAAAATGCAAATCCGGGCACATGGGGCTTCCGCTCGGAGCGGCGGAAATCGGTGCCGTGCTTTTCGGGGGCGCGCTGAAAATCTCGCCGGCGCACCCGAAGTGGATTAATCGCGACCGCTTCGTGCTGTCCGCCGGACACGGAAGCATGTTCAGCTATGCGTGGCTGCACCTCGCCGGATTCGGGATTTCGATGGACGATTTGAAGGCGTTCCGCAGTCGCGGAAGCATTACGCCGGGCCACCCCGAGTTTGGCGAGACGCCCGGCATTGAAGCCACGACGGGCCCGCTCGGGCAGGGCATCGGGAACATCGTCGGGATGTCGCTCGCGTCAAAAATGGCGGCGGCGCGCTTCAACACTGCCGAGCACAAAATTTTTGACAACATGATCGTCGGGCTTTGTGGCGACGGTTGTTTGCAAGAGGGAATTTCATACGAAGCCGCAGCATTTGCGGGGCGCTTCGGCTTGGATAATCTCGTGCTTTTCTACGATTCAAACGGGATAACGCTCGACGCCGCCGCCGACAAAACGCAGGCGGAAGACACGCTGCACAGGTTTCAGGCTGCGGGCTGGGACGTGTGGGAAATCGCCGAGGGGAACAACATTTCCGAGATCGCGAGGTGCTACGAGGCGGCAAAATTCAACAAAAACGCGCGCCCGAAGCTGATAATTTGCAAAACCGTCATCGGGAAAGGCGTCCCCGAAGTCGCCGGCACAACAAAGGCGCACGGCGAGAGCGGCGCAAAATTCGCCGACGCTGCGCACGAGAATCTCGGTCTGCCGCAGGAGAGATTTTTCGTTTCCGCAGAGACCCGCGAGTATTTCGCGAAACTTTCCGCTGCCCGCGAAGAAAATTTCCGCGAGTGGCAGAAAACGTATGACGCGTGGAAAATTGCCAATCCGGAGCTCGCGGCAACTCTCGAAAGAGGCATTGCCGGCGACCACGGCGACGCGGAAAGCCTACTCGCCGAAATCCCCGAATATGGCGCAAATTCAAATGCCACGCGCGTTTCCGGCGAGATCGCGCTCAACGTGCTCGCGAAAAAAGATCCGCTTCTCGTCGCGGGCGCCGCAGACCTTTTCTCGTCTGTCAAGACTTATATTAAAGACGGTGGCGACTTCGACGTCGATACGCCGGCGGGGCGCAACATTTTCTACGGAATCCGCGAGCAGGCAATGGTCGCGATAACGAACGGGATTTCGTATTTCGGGATTTTCAAGCCGATGGCATCGACGTTCCTGACCTTCGTCGGGTACGCGCTCGGCTCGGTGAGAGTTTCCGCGCTCGCGAAACTTCCCGTGTATTTTGTCTTGACACACGATTCTGTCGCGGTCGGCGAGGACGGGCCCACGCACCAGCCGGTCGAGCTCGTTTCGACGCTACGTTGCATTCCGAACCTCGATGTCATGCGACCGGGCGATTCCGAGGAAACCGCCGCCGCATATGCCTATGCCGTCGCGCGCAAAGACGGGCCCGTCGCGCTCTGCCTTTCGCGCCAAGGCGTTCCCGCCCAGGAATCGATTCCGGCGAGCGTGCGCCGCGCGGGGACGCTCAGGGGCGCGTATGTCGCAATCCGCGAGACTGCGCCGTTGGTGCGCATAATCATTGCCTCGGGGAGCGAACTTCAGCTCGCCGTCGCCGCAGCGGGAAAACTCGGCGCCGGCACGCGCGTTGTCTCGATGCCGTCGATGGAGGTTTTCGACAAGCAGCCGGCGAAGTATCGCGAAGAAGTTTTGCCGGCGGCGTGCACGAAGCGCGTCGCAATCGAGGCGGGAATTTCCGCTATGTGGTGGAAATATGTCGGCTCGGCGGGGAAGGTTGTCGCAACAGACACATTCGGGTTTTCCGCGCCGGGGAACGTTGTTCTCGAAGCCATGGGGATCTCGGTCGAGAACCTCGTCGCGGTCTGCAAATCGCTGTGATTGTGGCGGGTTAGTGGTGGCAACAGAGCCGAGGCTCGCCACCAACCCGCGTGCTGCTGGGTTGGTGGTGGGATTTGGGTTGGTGGCGGGGAGCAAAGTCAGGCGACGTTCCACGAACACACTCCCTCACCGCTAACGCGGTCCCCTCCCGCTAACTTAGCGGGAGAATTACGTTGGTGCTCCGGCATCGCAGGTGGGTAGCCGGGTTGGTGGTGGCGGCAAGTGCTGCGGGAGAAGTTTGTGGTAAGTTTTTTTCGGAGGGGTTGGTGGTGAGATTCGGGTCAGTGGTGGGTCAGTGGTGGCAACAAAGCCGAG
>JAJPZB010000144.1 GCA_021204635.1 Opitutia bacterium
CCCACCCCGCCCCCCCCCCCCCCCTGCGGCCGCCCCGGCCCCCCCCCCCCCCCCCCGCCCCCCCCCGCCTCCCCCCCCCCCCCCCCCCCCCCCCCCCCCCCCGCCCCGGGGGGGGGGCGCCCCCTAACTTTGTTCCCCGCAACAATCACACCCCATGCATTCGTTAAACCCTGCGAAGTTTTCCGCTTTTGCCGATATCGAAAAACTTATGCAAAAACGCATAAAGCTTTTCGCTGCCGTTCGTGCGTGGTTCGCCCACGGTAGATGAGACGACGATTGGTTTTCCGATGCGCTTTTCTATGTGCCTATCAATTTCGTCGGAACTCAATTGGCTTATATCGTCGAAACTCAGCCCAACGGACCTTGCGATCCGCAAACGGCTTTGCTCGCTCAATCTAAATGGTTCTGCGTGTTTGGTATGCATAGGAATCGTAAAGTTGATGTTGGCAATTTCGGTTGCCGCAATAATGCAATATTGAGGCTACAAATCACAATATTTTTCATATTTTTTTTGTAAATATTTTTACGAAATCGCTTTTACCCCTTTATTTATACGCAATAAACCGACACATCACTCTTTACTAATAGTTTGTTATGAAAAAAAATTATTCTTGACACGTGTTTTACCAGTCTCGATCGACCTGGCGTTCTTCGCCGCGCATTTTTTGCAAAATTTCTTCTCGGCGTCCCTCCTCTGCCTCGCGCATTTCGCGCAAGACCCTTTCGGCTGCGGCGTCGTCAAATGAGGAATCGCGGGCAGCGGCGGCGCGCTTTGTCTCGTTGCCGCTTTCTTCGCCGGACTGCAAATTTTTCTGCCCGCCGTCTTTCTGCTCATTGTTGTCGGCGGCATTATCGTTGGCATTGTCGCGAGCCAAATCCTGCTGCTGGTTATCGCTATTGTTGTCGCTGTTGTCGCCGGAGTTGGCGTCCTGATTTTGCCCCGAATTTTGGTCTTTGTTGTCGGCGGAATTTTCCTGCGAGCTCTGGCTTTGTTGCGGCTGCTGTTGTGAATTTTGCTCGTCCGAGTTCTGCTGCCCCTGCTGCTGATTTTGTTGCTGCTCTTGCCCGTCGCCTTGGCTCTGATCCTGTTGTTGCTTCTGCTGTTGATCTTGGTTCTGCTGATTTTGCTGCTCCTGATTCTGTTGATCCTGCTGCTGTTGCTGTTTGTTTTGCTCTTGCTGCTTTTTCTGCTCTTCAATTTGCTTTTTCAAATCTTCGAGGCGCTTCAAATCGTTGAGCAAAATCTGTTCGTTTTGCGCTGTCCCGGGGGAAAATTCGGCTTCTCCGGAGCGCAGCACGTCGCGGTAAAATTCCTCCGCACGCTTGAATTTTTCTTCCGCAGAATCCGCAGAACCCTGCGCCTCGTCGGCATTTTCGAGAATCACTCCCGCCGCTTTTGAGACCTCCGCGCGGGCGTCCTCGTGAAGTTGCGCGCCGAGATTTTGCGCTATCGCGGTCCGCGTCTCGGGACGCGCATTTCCGCGCGCGAGAGCGTCGGCGTAGAGCTTTCGCGCGAGCTCGGCGTCACCGTTTTTTTGCGCTTCCAATCCGGCATTAAAAATTTCTTCCGCGCTCGCGTTTTCTAAATTTTTCTTTTCGGGCTCCTCCGAATTTTCCTGGGCAAACATCGTCGTCGTCGACAACGAAAGCACCGCGACAAACGCAATTGCGGGCACCGATTTCAGCAAAATTTTGAACGCCGACGCGCGCAATCCGCGCAAATTACGCCGACATTCTCCGAGCGCGAGAAAAAGGAAAAACGCGACAACGGCGGGGATCAGGAACCAGCTCCAGCGCTCGATTGGGACGGCGTGCACGCCCTCTTCCTGCTCGCCCGGCGTGAGGCGGCGAAGCCACTCGGCGGCGGTCTCGTCGCCCATGTCCGCAAGTGTGGAGCGAATGTAAATTCCACCGGTTTTGGCGGCGAGTTCCCGCAGCGGCGCCTCTTCCAAGCGCGTGTTCACGACATCGCCGCCCCTGTCCTTCATATATTCCACGCGCCCGCTCTCATTCGGCACGGGGATTGGCGAGACCGCCGCCGGATCGCCGACGCCCACAACGACAACGGGAATTTTTGCCGCGCGCAATTTCTCCGCTGCCCTCGCCGTGGCGCCGGTCAGCTCGCCGCCGTCTGTAATCAGGACGATGGCATAGTGGCCGAGGTTTTCTGCGGAATCAAATGCGGTCGCGGCAACATTCAGCGCTCGCTCGATATTTGTGCCGCCGACGGGGATGCTGCCGATTTGCTCACCGTCGAGAATCAGGCGGAAGCTGACGCCGTCAAAGGTCAGCGGGCAGCTTAAAAATGCGTCTCCGGCAAACGCCACAAGCGCGAATCTGTCGCCCTTCATCCGCGCGGTCGTGTCCGCGATAAAACGTTTTGCGTGAGCAAGTCGCGAGGGTTTCACGTCCTCGCTCATCATCGATTTCGACAAATCGAGGGCGATGACGACATCTCGCCCCGCGTTGCGATACGGGATTATCTCCGTTTTCCACGCCGGCCGCGCATATGCCGCGACGAGCAAAATCGCGCACGCGAGCAGGAGAAAAAACCGCGCGAGGCGCTTTCCGTGCGAGACGTCAACCCCGACGGGTTCGCCGCTTTGCCGCGAAAAATGCGCAGCCCCGAGCAATTTTTTCAATGCGTTTTTGCGGCGCGCCTCCGCGACAAAAAACAAGATCGCGATCACGGGGACAACCCACGCGATGTGCCACAATCTTTCGCTATGCAGGAAAAAATCCATTGACAAATTGAAAATCCAAAGTTTGCAAAACCGCCGACGCCGCTACGGGAAGCGCAAAAAGAACGTGCGTGAAAGGAAAAATCCGACGAGCAAAAACGCCAGCGCGAGAGCGGCGACCTCTCCCGCGCGCTCGTCGTAGAGCGCGATTCGCGGCATTTCCTGCGGTTTTTTCTCGAGTTTGTCTATCTCGGCGAGAGCGGCGTGCATCGCCTCCGCGTCGTCTGCGGCATAGTACTTCCCACCGGTCGTCTCCGAGATTTTTTTCAAAAGTTTTTCGTCGAATTCGTCGTGATACGGGACGAGATTTTTCCCGAAAAGCGAGTTTTGCTCGATGTATGCTCGCGGGCTTCCGATGCCGACGGTGTGGACGATGAGTGAATATTTTTTCGCAATTTCGGCGGCCTGCTCCGGCGAAACCTTGTTTTGGACAGTGTTTTCGCCGTCGGTGAAAAGCACCATGACTTTGCGCTTTGCGTCGGAATCTTTTGTTCGATCGACGGCGGCAATTATCGGAGTTGCGATTCCGGTACCGTCGCCAATCGTGTGCAGGGAAAGCGAGTCCAATTGCCGCAGGAGCCAGCCGTGGTCGAGCGTCGGCGGGCAAACGGCGAACGGCAAGTCTGCGAACGCGATGAGCCCGATCCTGTCATCCGGCCTCGCCTCGATGAATTTGCGAACTTCGCTTTTGCAAATTTGTATGCGCTGTTTTGTTTCGCCGCGCGAGTGCGCCGCGCGTATCGCGGCGTCGCTCCGGAGCTTTTTCGATGGCTCATATGCCTCCATCGAGCCCGACAAATCGATGGCGAGGATGATATCCGTGCCCTCGCTTTTTTGCCGAATTTCTCCGGCGTCGAAGCGCGGGCCGGCGAGCGCGAAGATCATCGCGATTCCGCCGAGCGCGTAAAACAATGCGGGCGCGAGCGAGTAAATTTTTACCCGCGAGAGCAGGCTTTTTTTCGCGACAACAACGGGGTTACGCGGCAGGAGCACGGTCGGCTCGCGGCGCGTGATGTAAAGAAAAATCAGGATTGCGAGCGGAATCAGCAGCGTGAGCACCCACGGATATTGGAGCTCGAAATCGAAAATCGAAGAATCACCGGTCATCGCGCGCCTCCTTTGCCGGCGGCGTTTTCAGCCGGATTTTGCGGCGCGGGCGTGGTCTCTTTCACGAGTGTTGTCGCGTGTTCTATGGCGGAAAGCGCCTGCGTCGCGGTCGCCGAAACTCCGGCGAATTTCACGCGGTCGGCGTCGGTCAAAAATTCGTGCAAAAATCGCCGGTGCGTCTGCGACAACGGGCTGTCGCCGCGCTCCATCGTGGCAAAAAATTCGGGCGTCGTCATGGCGTCTGCCGAGACGCTGAAGCGCTTTGCGAGATACCTGCGCACGATGTCGGAAAGCCTCGCGACGGCGGAAATTGCGCTCGCGCGGCCGGCGGCTACGTCGTCTTTGAGCGCGGAAAGCGCGTCCGTTGCCACAATCCACGGTGGTGGCGCGGGGGTGATTTTCTTATTGTTGCGGCGAAGAATGAGAAACGCGATTGCCGCCGCCACAACGACGATGGCAATTGCCACAACAATCGGCGCGCGATTGTCGCCACTGTCGCTCGCAACAATGCGCTCTGCGGCGAGGGCGAGCTCTGCGTCTGCGGCAGTCTCGGGCAGCTTTGCAAAAATCTCGGGGAGCTCTATTTCTCGCTCGACAAACTCGGCAGTCCCCGAGCGCGTAGCGCGGATTTTTATCTTCGCGTCCGAAAATTCTCCTTCGCGAAATGCAATCAAAAAAACTTCGCCTACAATGCGCCGGTGCGTCCACGCAAACTCCGAGCGCGGAAGCTTTTTTTCCACGGCTTCCAAACCCTCGGGCAGCTCAAAAAAGAATTGCGGCTCGGCGTCAAACGCAAACGCGAGCTCTGCGGAAATCGAAATGGGGAAAGGCTTTCCCACGACGACGCCGGCGGCAGAATCCGTTGCCTCGGCGGGAACGCCGGCAGGTTGGACGTCAAATTCCTCCGCCATGTTTTTCTTCACCGCGAGAGCCACCAAAATTGCGGCGGCGACAACAATGCCCGCGGCGGCAACCGCGAGAATACGGAGAAAAATTTTGAGACCCCTGCTATTCATGAAGGCGTTTACGGAAAAGTTGCTACAAGCGAAAAAGCGTCATCACCACGGCATTTTTTTTGAAAAAGGAAACGGGTTGGTGGTGGGAAAATCAATGTTGCCTTTTTCCTTTCAATTTGCGAAGCGCGCAATCCGCCTTGCCGCAGGCGTCGCACTTGCTCGGGCAATCCCTGCAAGCCGTGTTCTTTTTTGAAAATGCGCCCACCACAAAGCGCACGAGAACCGCGACAACAATGATGAATATCGCGGCAATGACAACAATCCACGCGATGTTGTTCACGCCGCAGCCTCCGTTTCAACGGGTTGGTGGTGAGCAGGTTGGTGGCGACCACCATTGTGATGGGCAGGCTCGCTTCCGCATTTCACGCGGATCTCCCGCGTCGGGAACGCAAACTCGATTTTCGCGGCATTGAATTTTTGCAAAATCTGCAAGTTCACCTCGCTCTTGAACGCCAAAAATTTCACGGTGTCTGCGGGCGCAAACCAGATTGTTGCGGAGATTCGCAGCGACGATTCCGCAAATTCCGCGAAGGTAATTCTCGGAGCGAGCGAGCCGCGACAAACCGCCGGCGAGTCAAAAATTTCGCGCAAGATTTCGATTGCCTGCACGACTTTTTCCGGCGGCGTGGAATATTCGAGGTCAAGCGAAAAATCGTCTCGAATCGCAGTTCTCGCCGAGATTGAGCGAACCGTGCGATTTGCGAGGTCGGAGTTTGGGACGCAGATCCGCGAGCCGTCGAGCGCGCGGATTCTCGTGGAGCGCAGCCCGATCGATTCGACGGTGCCGACAGTGCCGGAACCCGCGTCTATCATGTCGCCCGGGCTGAACGGTCTGTCGATCAAAAGCATTGCCGAGCCGAAGAAATTTTTCACCGTGTCTTGCGCCGCCAAGCCGAGTGCCAAGCCGCCAATGCCGAGCATCGTGATTATTTCCGCCGGCGGCGTGTCTGTTGTAATTCGCAAAATCACGAGGACACCGACCGCGAAAATCGCGATTTTCAAAAGTGCGGAAACGAGTGGCGCCAGCGCGGCGATCGGTTTGTTTGCGGTGTGGCGCTTCAAAATTTCGACGGGAATGCGCACCATGTGCCACAGGAAAATCGCGATCGCAACGACGATGAAAATCCAAAAAATGCGGGCGAGAATGCTGCCAACCCCCGGCGAGACATCGGGATATCTCAGCAAAAATGCGCGATAGAGCGCCACGCCGATTCCCGAAAAAAGAAACAACGCGGTGCGCGCGACAGAATCCGCGACAAACGCAACAAAGAGCCTCGCGCGCGTGCGCCCGTATATCTCTTTCGCGCAACGAAGCAAAATTTTTCTGAAAAAAATCCCGACAAAAAAGCCGCCGAGCAGAAATGCCCAAAACAAAAGCGTGTGGCGGGTATCGGGAAAGACCTCGCAAAGCATGTCGGAGAGGCCGGCGGGCGTGGAATTTTCCGGCGTTGTAGCCGCTACAAATGCAGAACACATGCCTGAAAGTTTATTGAAAGAAATCCACGTTTCCACGCAATTTTAGCGCCGGCGCGCAAGTGTTTTGTCTTGCCGACGCCGCCACAACAATGCCCGCAGAAGCCGCAACAAAGCTATTTTTCTGCGAAGAAAAATCGCGGGCGGCGCGACAAATCGCAAATTCCCGTGCCGGTGCGATAGCCGATTTCTGCCGCGAGAGCAGCGAGACGATTGTGGTGGGCAATGCCGGTTTCGAGCGCGAGAAAGCCGCCGGCAACGAGGTGCGAAAACGCGCCGCGCACAATTTTTTCGAGATCGCGAAACCCCGAATCGGCGGCGACAAGCGCAGACACGGGTTCGTGGTCGCGAACCTCAGACTCCGCGCTCGCGAGCTCTGCCTGCGTGAGATACGGCGGGTTCGCAACTATCGCGTCAAACGCCCCCGCGACATTCTCAAACCAATCCGAGCGCAAAAATTCCACGCCGGAAATCTCGCACGCCGCAGCATTTTCGCGGGCGAGCGCGAGCGCGGGCTCGGAAAAATCCACCGCGACGACGATCGTGCCCGCGCGCTCTGCCGCAACAGAGAGCGCGATTGCGCCCGTGCCGGTGCCGAGATCGAGAACGCGCAACGGAGCCTGCGGCAACGCCGGATTGTCGCCGCATTTTCTCTGCGCGGAAATTTTGTCGAGCCGCTCAAAAACGTGGTCGAGAAGCTCTTCCGTCTCCGGGCGCGGAATCAGCGCGCGCGGATCGCATTTCAGTTCGAGCGTCCTGAACGGCGCAGAGCCGACGATGTATTGAAGCGGCTCGCGATTTCCCCTGCGCACGAGAAGCGCTCGCAGGCGCTCAACTTGCGGCTTGGACAGCGGCCGCTCAAATTGCAAGTACAAATCGAGGCGCCGGCATTTCAGCACGTGCGCAAAGAGGAGTTCCGCCTGCAACCGAGCGTTGGAAATCCCCTTTCGCGCAAGAAATTCTTCCGCTTTTTTCAGCAATTCCAAAATTGTCGGCATGATTTAATTTCGTGTGGCGGCGCGCAAAAATCGCAGTAACAGCAATGTTATCATCTGCATTCGCGCACGCGCAACGTGGAATAAATGCGCTTTGAAAAATCCGCGCGGACGCGTTTTCATTGCCCCGCAGACGCAAACGGGAAAAGGCGGCAAGATGAACGAAATGCAAAAAAAGAAGCTCGCAGAGTGGGCGCAAAAATTCCACACAAAGGAGTTTGTGGCGGGCGACCCCGTCTCGTTCCCGCACCGATATTCGCGCCGCGACGACATCGAGATAAGCGGCTTTTTGACCGCGTTTCTCAGCTTTGGCAACCGAGCGCAAATCCTGAAAGCGGCGGAAAAACTCGACGCCGGCATGCGCGGAAGCCCATCGGAATATTTGCGCTCGCGCCGGTGGGAAAAAGACTTCGCGGCGGGCGACCCCGCGTGTTTCTACCGCATGATTTCTCGCGGGAAAATGCACGACTTGTTCCGGCAAATTTTCGGGATTTTCGATGGTTGCGGGAACCTCGAAAACGCCGTTGTCGCAGAGCGAAACCGCCGGCAAGAAGCCGCCACCACCAACCCGGATTCCACCACCAACCCACCCGCCACAATCTCGCCCGCCACCACCAACCCGATGGCTTGCCTCTGTGGCGTGCTCGGAGTTTCGGCGCAGTCGCCACAAAAAAAGCTGAACATGTTTTTGCGCTGGATGATTCGCCGCAACTCACCCGTGGACTTCGGCATTTGGCAAAGTTTCTCGCCGGCAGAACTCATCATCCCGCTCGACACCCACGTCTTGCATGTCGCGCAACAACTCGGCTTGACCACATCGCTCTCATACTCGTTGTCAACAGCAAAAAAAATCACCGCAGCCCTCGCAGAAATTTTCCCAAACGACCCCTGCCTTGGCGACTTCGCGCTCTTCGGCGCAGGCGTAAACGGCGACAACAAAGCCGCTCAGTAGCGCGGGTCGGTGGTGGGATTCGGGTTGGTGGCGAAAGTTGGGTTGGTGGCGAAAGTTGGAGTGGTGTTGAGATTTGGGTCGGTGGTGGCAACAATCTCGCGCCCGCAATGCGCGATTCTCCCGCTAAGTTAGCGGGGTTAGTGGTGATGGTGTGTGTTCGTGGAACGTCGACTGACTTTGTTCCCCGCCACCAACCCAACCGCCACCACTAACCCAAGTTCCACCACTAACCCATCATAACCGCCCCGTCACTAACTCACCACCAACCCAATCCCACCACCGTCCTACCACTAACCCGACCACTGACTCACTCGCAACAAACCAGGTTCCCGCAACAATTACATGCCACCACCAACTCTGTTCCCAACACTGACGCCCGCTCACCACCAACCCCGCGCCCACCACAGACTCAATTCCCACCACCATCCCGCTCACCACCAACCCAACTTCCACCACTAACCCGCAACAAACAAAAATCTCGTTCCCGCAAAGTTGCGGGAACGAGATTCTCAGTGCGGGTTGCTCGCGGCTTAGTGGCGAGCGAGGCATCGCGTTAGCTGCAAGTCCAGACGCAGGAATCCGTGAGTTTCTTGCCACCTTGCGAAGCGCGAACCTCGACCTTGTTCGTGCCTGCTTTGAGCGGAACATCTTTCCAGTGTACGACGTGGATATCGTCAGCCTTTTCGGTTTTTCCGACCTTCTTGCCGTTGATATACAACTCTGCGTTCGGCGCCGTCGTGTAGGCTTTGACTTCGACATTGCCGGCGGGGCGATTGGTATAGCGCTTGGAGGTGAGATAAATCATCGGGTCGGTGGTGTTCCAATTCGCTTTGTAGAAGTAGTACGCGTCTTTGCAAGTTTTGCGATCGTAGGTCACCAAGCCCTTGTCATTGATGCCGGCCCGCGCGCCCTCTTTGCGATTGGCAGAGGCGAAGTCGAACATGCACCAAACGTATGTCCCGAAAAGTTGCGGGCGTTTTTTGATCTCGCGATAGTTCATTTCGTGGCCATATGCCTGCCACTCTTCGGGATGTTTCGCCGAACTCGGAGAAGGTGGTTTGAGCGGATACTCGTGCGTCCCGATGTCGGCGCCGTGACCGTATTCGCTGACGCCGAAGCCGCGTTTTGGGTTCTTTTTGCGGTAGGAATCGATCTTCGCGCCCATGCTCTCCGGCGTGCCGCCATACCAGCCCGGATAAAGGTTTGCGGCGAGATGATCGGGAATGCTGTTCAGACTCGCGTTGTCAGGTTGGTTTGTCGCGGCGACAGTCGGGCGCGATTTGTCAAGCGTGTGCATGTAGGCGTTCATGTCCTTCAGCACCGCGACCATGTCAACCTTCTTGTCCTCGGCGCTTGTCTGGTGGAAGATTTCGTTGAAAATTCCCCACATGCAAATCGAGGGGTGATTCCCGTGTTGAAGCACCATTTCCTTGGCTTGCAACTTCATGTTCTCGATAAATTTCGGGCGGGAACGCACTTTTTCGATGGCGGAAACTTCGCTCCAAACGACGATTCCGTATTTGTCGCAGAGGTCGTAGATGTGTTCGGATTGCGGGTAGTGCGCCGTCCGCAAGCCATCGACGCCCATATCGACCATGAGTTTTATGTCGTTTTCCTCGTCCTCTTTGCTCAGCGCCCAACCTTTGCCGTCGAGGTCTTGGTGGCGGGAAACACCGTGGAGCGTGTGCATTTTTCCGTTCAGGTCGAAGCCTTTGTCCGCCGTGATTTTCGCAGTGCGCAAGCCGAGCGGCTGAACCACTGTGTCGCTCGAACCGTCGCCGGAAGTCACGGAGACTTCGACGGTGTAGAGGTATGGATTTTCCCTGCCTTGCCAGAGTTTGACCGGTGCGAGCGACAACTTTTGTTTTACCGGCTCTTCCTTGTTTGCGGGAACGGTGGTGGAAGTTTTCAGCGATTTGACAACCTTCCCCGTCGCATCTTTGACGCTGATGGAAACGTCTGCCGGCGTCCCCGCCTTGCCGTCAAGCATTGTCTCAACCGTGATTTCGGCAGACGAGCGCGACACTTTTTCTTGCTTGATTATGACGCCCGGAGACGCGAAATAGACGGGGCTTATGCAAAGCGCGTCTGTCTCGATCAGCGCGACCGGACGATACAGACCGCCGAACATGGAAAAGTCGCCGGACAGCGGCACGATGTCGTCGTTGTACGTGTTGTCCACCGTGATTTTCAGCGTGTTCTTTGCGCCGGGCTTCAGGAGATCTGTGACCTCGTAGCAGAACGCGCCAAACGCGCCTTCGTGCTTGCCGGCGGATTTGTCGTTCACGAAAACTTCGGACACGATCGACGCGCCTTCGCCGCGCACGAAGTAGCGCTTGCCGGCCTTGATTGTGACCGGAATCTCGCGCGTGTAAGTCGCTTTGCCGCGACGATAAACGGTGCTCTGCACCGACAACGCGTTTGACGATGACTTGGGACCTTTTGCCGCATCTTTTGCATTCCACGTGTGCGGGACGGTGACCCGCTCCTTTGTGCCACCCAACGAAAAATCCCACGTTCCGCAGAGATCGTGGACTTCGCGCGCGTAGCCAATGACGCAACCGGAAAGCAAAAATGCGATAAGAGTTTTGGGGAGTAGCGATGAGATCTGCTTCATTGCGCGCAATCTTGCGCAAAAACGAATTTGCACGCGAGAATTTTTTCCTATTTGCACGCGAATTTTGGGCAGCCGGCGCAACAAAAAAGCGGCGGTGCACGAACTTTATGCATCGCCGCTTTTGCAAAATCAGACGCGTGAAAAATCAACGATCGTCCGGAACCAATCCACTCATGCCGGGCATCGAGGTTTCCCACGATTGTGGCGCGCCGCTCGCCGGCAAGTTTGAATCGTCCGGCGGAGGCGTCTCGGTGCACGCCGTGCAGAAAAAAGCACCTGCGGCAACCAACGCCAACGCGAATCGTTTCAGGTTCTTCACGTTCGTCGAGAAATCTTAGTTCGCGCCCGTCGTTTTGTGAACGAACGGCACAAGCCTGAGTTCCGAGCCGTTCCTGACCTTTTCGGGAATCGTGGCGCCGGACAAGATGTGCGCAAGCCCAACAGCTCCGCGCTGCGAAACGAGCTTGATTCTTCCGATGTTCATGTCTTCGCCGGGGACGGAATCCGACTTGATGTAAACGTCGTAGTAGCCCTCGGAATCGGGGAAGCGATATTCGCCGCCGCTGTAAGCAGAGCCTGTGTAGAAGCGACCGGAAATGGCGAGCAACCCGCGCTCCGTGTCGATCGAAATGACGGACGTCATGACATACGGCTTTTCAAACTCGGGCTGCGGAACATCGTCCGGCAACGAACTGTCGTAAAGACCTGCGGGGAATTCGTTCTCGTCGATGCCGAGTTCGCGCGTAATCGCCATGCGGCGCAGTTTGAAGTAGCGGTTTTGACCGGATTCCTTGTCTTTTTCGAGACCCGAGATCTGGTCGAGCAACTCGTTGTACTCTTCCATCGTCTTCATGTTGGCGATGCGCTGATTGAGCGAAGCCGTTGTAATCTTCTCGCTGTTCAGCTCTGCCTTGGTGGTTTGCAATTCGCTTTCGAGGGAAGAAACTTTGCTTTCGAGTTCGGATTTTTGGCGCGTCAGATCTGCGTTCTCCGCGTTCTTGGAATCGATTTCAGCGTTGAGATTCGTAATCGTCTGGTCGCGCTCGGCAATCGTGCTCTTCTGAGCGGAAATCGTGGCGTCGTCTTTGCGTTTCTGCTCGCGGCGTCCTTCAATTTCTTTGTAAGCGGGAGCGACGATTTCCATCGCCTCGCGCAAATCTTTCGGCTTCGCGAGATTCTTGTATTCGAACGGATCTTCGGAAGTCTGCGCCGCCACAGCCAGAGGCTTCGCCTTGACGATGGCGTTATCCATCTCTCCTTTAATCAGGAAGAAGAGCGTTACGGCGCCTGCAGCGAGAAGTATCGCGAGGACGCGGAGTACGATAGAAACTTTGCTGTTCATACAGTGTGAGGGGGCTTATTTTTTAGATGTGAAAGTTGAGCTATAAGAAGGGGTTTTACGCTCGCGCGTAACCTTTTTTGAGGGGCAACACGCTAAGTGTTGGCAAAGTTTGAACACTAATTCCGTGTCGTTTTCAAGACCTAAATTTTTTGATATCGCGTCGGCAGTAAAAGATTCCGCCGGATTTTGCTCCAAAAATTCCAAAATTCGCGCCTGCAACTTCAATATTCCCGCCGCAGCTTTTTTGCCGGCTTCGACGCCCGGTTGGTGGTAGGCATTGATCCCGATGAAGGAAGCGTAGAAGCCCACCGCGCGCTCGAAAAGCGCAATCAACTCGCCAACAGACGCCGGCGAAATCTCGTCAATCGTGAGCGTTATGGACGCGCGTTTTTTCTCGGAAAGAGCCTCGCGCGTGCCGAGCAAAAATCCTTCGAGAAAATCGCCCGCCGTCGCGCCAGAAGCAACTTCGACCGAATCGCCTGCGCGATCTCGCAAGACCTCAATAAACGTCGCAAAAAAGTTCGGAACGCCCTCGCGAAGTTGTTGCACGTAGGCGTGTTGGTCTGTTGAACCCTTGTTGCCGTAAACGGAAATTCCTTGGGAAACGATGTTGCCGCGCAAGTCTTTTTCCTTGCCGAGCGATTCCATGATGAGTTGCTGCAAATAGCGCGCGAACAGTAAAAGCCTGTCTTTGTAGGGCAAAATCACCATGTCTTTTTCGCCCCTGCCCGCCGTGAGGAAGTACCACGACAAGGCGAGCACAGCCGAAGGATTTTGCAACAACTCGCGGGAGCGCGTCTGCACGTCCATCGCCGCCGCACCGGCGAGCATTGAGCGAATATCCAAGCCCTGCAGAGCCGCCGGCAAAAGCCCGACTGCCGCCATCTCGCTCGTTCTGCCGCCGACCCAATCCCACATCGGGAAACGCGCCAAAAATCCGCGTTCGCGCGCCGTGCAATCGAGTTGCGAACCCGCACCGGTCACGGCGACCGCGTGCTTCGCGAAATCCAATCCCGCGCCGGCGTATTGCGCCTCGGTCTCGACCATGGCATTGCGCGGTTCCGGCGTGCTTCCCGACTTGGAGGTCACGACGCAAAGCGTCTCGCCGAGTTTTCCGCGCAACTCCGAGAAAACAATGTCGAAGCCGTCGGGGTCTGTGTTGTCGAGAAAATAAACTTTAAGTTTGTCCGTCGCCGGATTTCCGAGAGCAGAAGCGACAAACTGCGGACCGAGTGCGCTACCGCCAATCCCGATGCAGAGCAGATTTTTAAACTTTCCTGCCGAGCCGGCAATCTCGCCGCTGTGGACTTTCGCCGCAAATTTTTCGATATCGTCCGTCGTTTTTGCGATCTCGTCGCGCAACTCCTGCGTCGGCGCAAGTTGCGGCGCGCGCAGCCAATAATGCCCGACCATGCGATTCTCGTCGGGGTTCGCTATAGCGCCTTTTTCGAGGCTTTCCATATCGGCAAACGCCTTTCTCAGCATTCCCTCGGATTTGCAAAAATAATCTCCCGGAAAACCCACGCGGCTCACGTCGATGGCAAACTGCAAATTGTCGAATTGAAAATAATTCTGCTTAAAATTGTTCCAGCTCATAACTCTGCCCTTTTTGACTAACTGTTGTGTGAACGCAAAAAAAATACGCGACGCGCTCTTGCTCTATGCAACTATTCCGCCGGAGCCGTTCCGCCCGCCGGCGGCTCTGCGGGCGCGTTCTCCGCAGGTTCCGTGGTTATCAATCCCGAGCTCGCCGGTGCTGCAGCTTGCTGCTGCTCCTGCTCGATTTTCAACGCTTCTTCTGCCGCGTCGCGCTCATTGCCGCGCGCGACAAAGCCGAGGTAAAGCCCTGCGCAAAGCAGGAAAAAGAGCACGATGAAAACCGTCGTCGCCTTCGTGAGAACGGTCGTCGATTCGCCGCCGAAAACGGATTCCGTCGTCGCCCCGCCGAGAGCCGAGCCCATGCCGGCATTCGCGTTCGGGCGTTGCATCAGCACGAACAACACGACGAGAACGCACACAAATCCCAGCACCAAAAGCGCGCCAAAAAGGAAGATATTATACATAGAGTTTGCCGATTAAAGAGAAACGAGAACGCGAGCTCAAACAAAAATCTCCGCTAACATTTCCGCAAGCCGCCGCGCTCAGGCGCTTTTCCCTCCAAAAACTTCGGGCGCGTGCAAGTAAACTTCCGCCATCGCGGTGAGCATCAAAGCGTGATGAATGCTGCCATCGCACGCCATTTTCATCAACTCCTCCAACGAAACTTCGCGCACGAGAATTTCCTCATTCGCGTCGAGCTTCGTGTCGCAAACTTTTCGGCAATTTTTTATGAGAACGGTGCTGCAACGGTTATTCAAAAGCGCGGGATTCGTCGAGCGCGTCCCGAGCAAAATCGGCGCGTCGCCAACGAAGCCGGTTTCCTCGCGAAGTTCGCGCACCGCAGTGTCGAGCGGATTCTCGCCCTTTTCGCAAACGCCACCGGGGAACTCCCACGAAAGCTCGCGGATGCCGTGCCGATATTGCTGCTCGAGAATAAATTTCCCGTCGCTCGTCACGGCGACGCACATCGCCCAATTCACGGCGCGAAGCAGGAAAAAATCGCCCTCGCGACCGTCCAATGGGTGGCGACAATGGTTGCGGAATACTTTAAAAACCTTGCAGTCTGCGAGAAGCTCTTCGCTCGCAACTTCCCAGCGAACAGGCGATTTCATCGTTCTCGCAAAACCCGCTCCCGCGCTTAGCGAGACGCGGGAACTTTTATTTTCTGACCAACGCGCAGACGCGTCGGATCGAGCCCCGGATTCAAATCCTCAATTTCCTTGACAGTGCAACCGAGCGACTGGGCAATTTTCCAAGGATTATCGCCGCTGCGAATCGTGTACTCGCCGGTCGCAACAGCGTTGGCGCCGGAACTTTCTGCCGGAGCGGAAACCGATGTGCCGGGCTGGGGCGGCGCCACACGACGCCCGCCGCTGACCGACGCAACAGTCTCGGCAAGCTTTGCGTATTGCACATTCACGTTTTCAAAATTCGTGGAAACCGTGTTCTTAAAAGTCTCAAAATCCGTGGCGAGAGCCTCATACGCATGAGAATCTCCGCCGCTTGCACGCGCGTCGGCGAGAGCCTGCTGAACGTCGGCGTAAACCTTTTGCTCGTTCGCGTTCTGCTTATCCGCGAGTTGCGAAACGCCACTGCGCGCAGACATCGCGAGAATGAGCGAAATGCCGCCGAGAATTATCCCAGCCAATCCCAACAACATCGGGAGTTTGGATTCTGCGGGAGCGTCGAAACCACTTTCAATCGAAGATTCTTCCATAGCCTTTTGTGTAATTCGGTTTTGCGGAAATGAAATATTTTGTTGACAGCTCAATCAATAAAAAACGAAGCTCACCAACTCTTTAATCGGGCAATAGCGCAGTCTGGCTAGCGCATCTGCTTTGGGAGCAGAGGGTCGTGGGTTCAAATCCCTCTTGCCCGACCATTTTTTATACCGCCGGCGCGCGCAAAAAGAACATTGCCCGCCGGCGGCATTTTGTATAAGCGCGTGAAATTGTCGCCGGAGGAAGATGCCGTGCCCTGAAAGCACCACAACAGCCACTCAAAAAAAAATATTTTTACAGCTACTTGTTGTGAGATTGACGTTAGCCCTGATTATTGTTTTCGTCTGCCAAAGTTCTTTTCTACGGAACGCTCCCGATCCGTTGGAACATACGACGAATACGGGATACAATGCCGCCCGCAGAAGTTAATAGCGAACGACTTCTGCGGGCGGGGAAGGGAGATCTATATGACCTCAGTAATACTGGTGCTCATGCTGTTGCTACTGTTGATAGAGTCAATCAAAAAGTAGAACCGAGCTTAAAGTTTCCCGTCGCGAGGCGGGAAACGCCCTCAATCTTTCGACCAAGATCTCGCGTTTGTCGCCGCGCGTTCCCAATTTCCCGCGCCCGCGCCTCTCGCAAAATTGGTGGGCCCAGCAGGGTTCGAACCTGCGACCAAGGGATTATGAGTCCCCTGCTCTGACCGCTGAGCTATAGGCCCTTTTGCAGAAAAACCGGGGAGCATTTTTGCCTATATTGCGTTTTATGGCAACGCCGTTTTGCCGTTGCCGAAAAACTTTTGAAAGAGAAAATTCGCGGAATGGAAAACTCCGCTCCGCAAAACGAGAACACGGAAAGCGACAACGTGCCCGCGAGAAAGAACCCGCGACTGAGCGTCGTCGCGACGCCGATTGGCAATCTCGCGGACATTTCCGAGCGAGCGAAACAAACTCTCGCCGTAGCAGATTTTATCGCATGCGAGGACACGCGGACGAGCGGAAATCTCCTGCGAAAATTCAACATCTCGCGCCCGCTATTGGCATGCCACGACCACAACGAATCCGCTTCCGCAAACGGAATCGCGGACAAAATTTCCGCCGGCGCGCACGTCGCCCTCGTTTGCGACGCGGGAACGCCGACGCTCTCCGACCCGGGCTTCCGCGTCGTCCGCGAGTGCCGCCGTCGCGGGCTCGACGTCGAGCCAATCCCGGGCGCATGCGCGCTCATCGCCGCGCTTTCCGCGAGCGGATTGCCGACAAACGCGTTCGCATATCACGGCTTTCTCGCCCCGAAAACTTCGGCGCGGCGGAAGTTTCTCGAAGAAAATCGCGACTCGAAAATCACGCTCGCCGTCTATGAGTCGTGCCATCGGATACGCGCATTTGCGGAGGAAATTGCGGAAATTCTCGGCGGAGCGCGCATCGTTTGTTTTGCTCGCGAAATGACGAAATTGCACGAGACGATTTTGACCGGAAAAATTTCGGAAATTCTGCCGCAACTCGTCGGGAAAAATCTCAAAGGCGAGTTTGTCGTGCTGATCGCGCCGGCGAATTTCGAGCTCTGAAAAAGATGAAAATTGCGCTTACATGCGGCGATCCCGCCGGAATTGGTCCCGAGATAATCACGCGGCTTCTCGCGGAAAATCCAGGTCTCACGCACAGCGTTGTCGCGATAGGTCCACGCGCGTGGTTGGAAAATTTGCCGTGCGAAAAAATTGCTGTCGGCGACAACGACTTTCGCATGGAGCCCGGAAAGCCGAACGAAGCCGGTCAGCGCCTCGCAATCGCGGCAATGGAACGCGCTGCGGCGGGCACGCTCGCGGGAGAATTTTCCGCCGTCGTCACCGCGCCGGTGAACAAATTCGGGCTTCGCAGCGTGGGATACAAATTCCCGGGGCAAACGGAATTTTTTGCCGCGCGCTGGGGCGGCGTTCCCGTTATGGCGTTCGCCGGCGGGAAAATGAATGTCGTTCTCGCGACATGGCACATCCCTTTCCGCGACGTCCCCGCAACTCTCGACAAAGCGAGGTTGCAGCACGCCGTCGCGCAGGCGGATTTTCTCGCGAGAAAGATGAAAAATCTTGGCGCAAACACGCCTGCAAAAATCGGGGTTTGTGGTCTGAATCCGCACGCCGGCGAAGGCGGAATCATTGGCACCGAGGAGCGAGATTTGCTTGACCCGATCTTGTCGCAACTGCGGCAACAATTCCCGTCGCTTTCCGCCTGCATTCCTGCGGACACGATTTTCCGCCGGCATTTGTTGGGAGAATTTGACGCTGTTGTCGCGCTCTACCACGATCAAGCTCTCGCGCCAGTGAAAACATTGGAGTTTGAAGAATCCGTGAACGTCTCGCTCGGGCTAAAACACATTCGCACCTCGCCCGACCACGGCACAGCGTACGAAATTGCAGGGCTCGGCATCGCGCAAACTCGCTCGTTCGCAAACGCAGTCCGCGTCGCCACAAAGCTGGCAGGCAACTGAGCGGGTTGGTGGTGGCGTTTGGGTTGGTGGTGAGGACTTGGGTTAGTGGTGAAGCTTAGGTTAGTGCGAGGGTTAGTGGCGGGATTGTGATGCATTTGGGTTAGTGGTGAAAGTGAAATGCCATGCACGAGATTGTTGCCACCACAGACCCTCGCAACAAACCATTCCCACCACAGACCCGCCACCACTAACCCGATTGTGCCGGGTTGGTGGTGAGAACTTGGGTTGGTGGTGAGAACTTGGGTTGGTGGTGGGAACCTGAATTGGTGGCGAAGGTTAGTGGCGGGTTGGAGGTGGCAACAAAAACGCCGTCTTCCGCTCGGTGGCGAAAGACGGCGCAACAATACATCATGAATAATTACAAACCAAAAATCAGAGCTTCACGCCGAGAGCCTCGGAGGCTGTCGCGCGTTCTTCCTTCAGCTCGTTGATCGTAAGATCGATCTTGGCTCGGGCGAAATCGTTGATCTTCAAATTCGGAACGATTTCCCATGTGCCATCAGCCTTGGTGCGAACGGGGAATCCGGTGATGATGCCTGGCTCCGTGCCATACTCGCCGTGAGAAACGACGCCAACGCTGTACCAATCGCCGGGCGCAGTCGGGGTGACGAGGTTGCGAACGGTTTCTATCGCAGCGTTTGCCGCCGAGGCCGCAGAGGAGGCGCCGCGAGCGTCGATAATCGCCGCGCCGCGTTTCTGCACGATCGGGATGAATTGCGTCTCGAGCCACGCCTTGTCGGTGATGACGTCTGTTGCGGGGACACCGTTGATTGTCGCGTTCGTGAAATCTGGGAACTGCGTGGAAGAGTGATTTCCCCAAATCGTCATGTTCTTGACGGCGGTGACATGCACTCCGGCTTTCTGCGCGAGTTGCGATTTTGCGCGATTTTCATCGAGGCGCGTCATCGCGAAGAAGCGTTCTTCGGGCACGCCGGCAGCGTGGCGCATCGCGATGAGAGCGTTTGTGTTGCACGGATTTCCGACGACAAACACGCGAACGTCCTTCGCGGCATTCTCGGCGATTGCCTTGCCCTGCCCGACGAAAATCTTGCCATTGATGCCGAGCAAATCTTTGCGCTCCATTCCGGCTTTGCGCGGCACAGAGCCCACGAGCAGACACCAGTTGGCGTCTTTAAACGCAACTGCGGGATCTGCCGTCGCGACGATGTCGGTGACGAGCGGGAACGCGCAATCTTCGAGTTCCATGACCACGCCGTGACACTTCGGAAGCACAGGCGCAATCTCGAGCAGACTCAGCGCAACGGGCTGATCGGGACCGAACACCGCGCCGGAGGCGACGCGGAAAATTAACGAATAGGCGATTTGCCCGGCGGCGCCGGTTATCGCTACGCGAATTGGTTTCTTTGCCATAATTTTATCGGTTTTATCGTTGACTTGTTTAACTGAAGTTGGCGCAGATTTTGGTTTTACGGCAACGCAAAAGCAAGCAGGTTTATTTCACCACAAACGGGACTATGTATGCGCAAAACAGCGCCGGCGGAAGCGCAAATCTGAGCAGCGGCCTATCGCGAAAAAATTTCAACGACGCGCCGACAAAGAAGCTCGTCAAGAGCAAAATTCCGCCGATTGCGCCAAACCACGTCGGAACTCCTTCCATGCGAAAATGCAGCGGCGTCTGCGACAGCATCCCCGTGAAAACTTCGGGAATCCAAACAAACCAACACGCGACTCTCCAAAGAATATCCGACAAAATACCGGCGAGCGGAATGTGCCACAACACTGCCGAAATTATCGCGCACACCACGGTCGCCGACGCAAACGGAATGACGACAAAATTGGCGATAACCGACAGCAGCGTAAATATGCCGAAATACGCAATCGCGAACGGGCTTCCCGACAAAAATGCGGAAAAGGAAATGCATGCCACGCCGACAAACTTGGTGCGGATTTTCAAATAGGCGCGTTGCCACCACGACAACGAGTGTGGCGGAATCAGCGCGAACGGACGACGCAGCGACAACAATAATTCCTCGAGCGGCAGGCCGTAAAAAAGAATCGCGGCGACGGCGCAATACGAGAGCAAAAATCCGCGATTGTCGAGTAGCGACGGATTTACCCAAAGCGAGAAAAATGCCGCCGCCGCGAGCGCGTTTTCTGTCGGCACAGTTCGCCCGATAACAGAGCGCGAAAAGAACAAAAACGCGATCATGACAAAAGCGCGAAGCGCCGATGGCGAGGCGCCGGCGATTTGAATGCAAAAGAAAATCACCGCGAGCGTTATCGCGACGCTCACGGTGTAGGAAGATAGAATTTTCCTGAGCACAAGAAACAGCGCCATGGAGACAATGCCAACGTGCAAGCCGCTTATCGCGAAAACGTGGGCGACGCCGGTCGCCGAAAAATCCGATTTTTGCTCGGGGAAAAGCAAGGCGTTCTCGCCGAGCATCATCGCGCAAATCACGCGGGATTCCCGCTCCCATTTGTCGCCGGCAACAATGAAATGCGCGACGATCTCGCGCTTGCGCTGCGCGCACCAACCCGCGAATTTTACAAAAATTCCGCTCTCGACAACTTCGATTTCGCGGCAGCGCGAAACGTAAATATCGGCGCGCCTTGACAACAAAAAATCGCGAAAACCCGTGTCGCGCGACGCGAGCCACTTGCTCTTGGCAACAGAGCCGGCGTCAGCTTTCAAGCGCAACTTCATGCCCTCCACAGGCGCGTCGCCAAACTCTTTTTTTGAAAATTGGTAATACGCCCGCGCGCCCTGCGGAAGCACTCCGGCGCCGGAAATTTTCTCAACGCGCGCGAGACCGGTCCACGACTTTCCGGCAGAGCGAAACGGCGATTCAATCTCGATTTCCGCGATGACATCGCTCTCGGGAACGCTGCGCCAATCGACCTCAGGCGGCGCGCGAAAACTCCACCACGCACCGGCGAGAAACAATACCGCAGGCGGGAGCGCGCATTTCCAAATCGTGGTGCAGAGCCACGAACCCTTTCGGAAATTTTTTAACGCAGCAACAAACCCGACAACCGCCAACACGAGCGCGCAACAAAGCGCTACAGGGATGGCGCTACGCGACAATGAGAAACCGGCTTCGGACAAAGCATACGCGCAAACTTGCGGAAACAAAATCCACAACAATGGCACGCGAAAACCGGAGCCCTTTGTTGCCGCGGATTCCACCGTGTCGTTCTCCAAAAATGGCTCTTCCGATTTCACATGGATTTTTGCTTCGCGCCACTTAGCGTTTTCACGCCACTAACGTCGGTTTGTCGCAGGAGATTGCACACTTCCGCAGCTCTTGCCGACCAAATTTCTCTTTGTTGCCAAGAAAAATTTTCGCCTTTGTGGTGACCACCGTTGCCACCACCATTGCAGGCACTGTTGCCACCACCGTTGCCGCCTTTGTGGTGACCACCGTCGTTGGCATTGTGGTGGCGGGAAAACAAGTCTGCGAGCGGCACGAGAACGAATGCGCGTTCTCGCCAACGCGGGTGCGGGAGCGTCAACTCGGGAGAATTCCGCGTCTCGTTTTCAAAAAAAATCAGATCGAGATCGCAGGTTCGTGGCGCGTTCAAAAACTTGCGCTCGCGACCAAATTCCCGCTCTGTTGCCATCAATACCTCGAGCAAATTTTCCGGCGTCATTTCTGCGGGAACTGCGACAGCGGCGACGGCGTTGATGAAATCCGGCTGCGCCACAAACCCCACGGGTACAGTTTCGTAAAACGGCGACACCGCTCTCACCACAATCCCGCGCTCGCTCAGCCGCGCGAGCGCAGCAGTGAGCGTTTTCTCGCGCTCACCGAGGTTTGCGCCGAGTGCGATTATGGCAATTTTCTCGTCCATGCTTCCCGCCCAAATTCGAGCCCGCCACGACAAACGCAGGGGTTGGTGGTGGCGGCGCCCCGCATTGTGGTGGCGACAATGCCAAATTCTTCACGCGAGCGCGATGAGCTCGTTTGTGGTGGGCACGTCTTTTATTATCTGCGACGGCAACGGCCCCACGCCGATGTAGCGCAGATTCGGGAGCGCGGGAGCGTCGGCGAGTTCGACGATTGTTTTCATCATGAACGCGATGTAGCGCTTTGCATTCGCGGGCAAATCCGCAAACGAACGCACATCGGAAATGCTCTCCGGCCACCCCGGCAATTCCGCATACACGGGCACGAGCGTTTTGCGCAGAGCATCGTTGCGCGGAACGTGCTTGTAAATTTTTCCGTCGTTGCCGCGATATGCCACGCAAATTTTGAGCGCGCCGCCCTTCCACTCTCCGCACGGAGAAAGCGCGTCAAGCTTATTTATCACGAGGTCCTGATAGCCACCGTAGCGAAGCGCATCCGCCTTTTCGACGCAGTCGCACCAGCCGACCATGCGCTGGCGACCGGAAACCACGCCGAACTCGAGCTCTTTCAGCCGCGTCGTCAGCGGCAAACCGTCTTCCATCTGCGTGAGAAAGACATGCGTCCCGACCTTCGTGTCATACGCCTTGCAGCAGCCCATCGTGTGGACGAGCTGCGCGGGAATGCCGGCGGATTGGAAAAATTCCGGCGTGAACGTGTGCGACGCCGTGACGTTCGGGGCGAATCCGTGGCGTTTGTCAAGCCAATACGCCTGCCCAAATTCGCCGATGACGTACTCGCCCTTTTTCAGCGCGCCGAGAACGAGTTCGCGCACGTCGCAAATCGCGCCCGCGAGGGCAGTTCCCTGCGCCCAATAGTCGTCGATAACGGCTTGCCTGTTGAATTTGAACGGCGTCCCGGAATCGAATTTCGTGAAGTCGAAATCGCTCTCGGCGAAAATTCCGTCGCGGATTGCGGGCGCGTTGCCGCGAACCTCTGCGGCGGAAAGTTTTTTGAAAAATTCGCTCCACTGCTCGGGCGCAATTCTGCAAACGTGGCGAATCGTCAGCTCGGCGCGCTCCATTCTCGCGTTCATCTTTTCCTCGAAGAGCGATTTGTCGGCGAGAAAATCGGCGTAGGTGATTTGCCACTGCCCCACTTCGTCGCCATATGCGGGCGTAATTCCGCGCCCCGTCGAGCCGCGCGGCAAGTGCTTGAGAACATTCACGCGATAATCCTCGAATGCGAGATCGAGCATCCTGTGCGCGACATCGCTGACCATCGTGCGCTCGTCTATCCGCAGGCGGGAATAAATCGGGATTCCCATTTTTTCGAGCGGCTTGGCTTCCCAGTGAAATTTCTTCGGGTCGGCGACAACGCCGGCGCCAATTGCGAGGGCAGGAACATCTTTTTCCACCACGCCCGCCGGAAGCAAATTCAGCTTGAGCCCGCCGACGGTGTGGCCCGAATTTGCGCCGCCATTCACCTTCATCACGATGGAAACGATTTCTCGCTTGCCGGTCTCGGCTTGGAGTTCGCGAATTACCTCGGGAACAAGCCGCCCCTTGCCTTCGTCGCCGGTGCTGATGCCGGTATCCGCAATGAGTTGGCTACAAAATTTTGTCAGTGCCATTTGTGTGGGAAAATTCTTTGGAGTTCTTCCAAAGATAGCGAAATTTCCACTTGGAGTGAATTCTATTCTTGACCCGCAACAATGGGGAGGCGCCGAGTCTGTGGCGGCGGGTTGGTGGTGGCAACAACTAGCACTGTTGCGAGCCACGGGTTGGTGGTGGCAACAGACTCAGATGATGCCGAAGTGCGAATGCCATTCCTGCACCACGCCGCCGGCTCGCAGTGTTGCGGGAACGTCGATCAGGCGCTGATTTTCCGAGCCGCGAAATAACAAATCCGTGTTGCGCTTTGCGAGAACGAAGCGACCATCTACGAGGACGTCGATCCACGGCAGAATCGCCGAGCGCGCGGCGTCTGCAAAAACCTGCTCAAACGTGAATCCCGTGTAACACCAAATCGTCTTGGTGCTCTCCGCCTTTATCAGCTTTGCGAGAGCCGTGAAGCCCTCGACTTGGAAAAGCGGGTCGCCGCCGGAAAACGTGATGTTGGAATCCGGAGATTCTCGCAAAATTTCCTCCCAAATTTCGCGAGGCGTCATCGGCGTGCCCGCGTCAAAATTCCATGTTGACGCATTGTGGCAACCCTCACAGTGGTGGCGGCAACCGGCGCAATACACAGTCGTGCGCATTCCCGGACCGTCCACCACTGTGTCGGGAACAATCCTGATGACGGAAATTTTCGGCGAATTTTCCACGATTCCGCAACAAAGAGTTGGCGGGAACGCCCTGCTCCGCAAAGCGAGAACGTTCCCGCCGCGCGAATCACCCTGCATGGAGTCCGCGCATCTTTTTTAGCCTATATCTTCCGGGGAACTGAGGTGCGTGACGCGGTCTTTCAACTCGGCGAGTTTTCCGGCGTTCCAACGCGATGTCGTGCCCACGAGGTAGCCCGTTATGCGCTGAATTGTGTCGATATCCGTGCTACCACAAACGCGGCACTTTTTGTAGTCCTTCTCGGCATTCTCGTCGCCACAATGCGTGCAACGGTTGCGCAGGTGATTCACCGAGCCGTAGCCCATGTTGTATTTGTCCATCAGGTCAACAATCGCCGCCACAGACTCGGGGTTGTGCGTGGCGTCGCCATCGATCTCGACATAGAAGATGTGGCCGCCACGCGTGAGGTCGTGATATGGCGCCTCAATCTTCGCCTTGTGCGTGGCGGAGCACTTGTAGTACACGGGCACGTGGTTGGAATTGGTGTAGTAATCGCGGTCGGTGACGCCCGGAATCTTCCCGTATTTTTTACGATCAAAGCGCGTGAAGCGCCCCGCCAATCCTTCCGCAGGCGTGGCGAGCACGGAATAATTGTGCTTGTAAAATTCGCTGTAAGAATTCGCCTTGTCGCGCATTGTCGTTATGATGCGCAACCCGAGGTCCTGCGCCGCCGGATCTTCGCCGTGGTGCTTTCCGGTCAGCGCCACGAGGCATTCCGCCAAGCCGATGAAGCCAATCCCGAGCGTGCCCTGATTTATGACCGGCTCAATCGTGTCGTCAGGCTTCAGCGCCGTGCAACCCGTCCAGAGAGCCGACATGACGAGCGGGAACTGCTTTGCGAGAGCGGTTTTTTGAAACTCGAAGCGCTCGTGAAGTTGCTTCGCCGTGATGTCGAGAATGCGGTTCAGCTTTTCAAAGAAGTGCGTGATGCGCTCCTCCTGCGTCGCGGCGTCGCGGCATTCAAGCGCGAGCCCGGGGAGGTTCACCGTCGTGAACGAAAGATTGCCGCGGCCGATTGACGTTTTTTCGCCGAAGCGATTCTCGAAAACGCGCGTGCGGCAGCCCATTGTCGCCGTCTCGTAGAGATAGCGCTGGGGATCGTCCGCGCGCCATTTCTCATGCTGGTTGAACGTCGCGTCGAGGTTGATGAAGTTCGGGAAGAACCTGTGCGCCGAAACTTTGCACGCGAGCGTGTATAGGTCGTAGTTGCGGTCCGTCGGCAGGTAGCTCACGCCGCGTTTTTTCTTCCAAATCTGAATCGGGAAAATCGCCGTCGCACCGTTGCCGACGCCGCGATCTGTCGTGAGCAAGATTTCGCGAATCACGCAGCGCCCCTCCGGCGAGGTGTCGGTCCCGTAGTTTATCGAGCTGAAAACGACTTGGTTGCCGCCGCGAGAGTGAATCGTGTTCATGTTGTGAACGAAGGCTTCCATCGCCTGATGGACGCGCTCGACCGTGCGGTTGACAGCGTGTTGGACGAGGCGCGAATCGCCTTCAAACGCGGCGAGCGGCTTCGCCAAATAGTCCGGAATTTCCACGTTGTAGAGGCGGGAGAGATCTTCGTTGCGAAGCGATTCCAAGACCTTGATTTCCTCGATGAACGAGCGGCGGACAAATGGCGCGAGATAGAAATCGAACGCCGGAATCGCCTGCCCGCCATGCATTTCGTTTTGCGCGGTTTCCATCGAGATACAGGCGATGATGCTCGCAGTCTCTATGCGCTTTGCGGGGCGCGATTCGCCGTGACCGGCGTTGAAGCCCTTGTTCAAAATTCTGTCCAAGGGGTGCTGAACGCAGGTCAGCGATTTCGTCGGATAGTAGTCTTTGTCGTGAATGTGGATGTAACCGTTTTTCACGGCTTCTTTCACTTCCGGAGAAAGCAAGTAGTCATCGACAAAGGGCTTTGTCGTCTCGCTCGCAAACTTCATCATCATGCCCGCCGGAGTGTCGGCGTTCATGTTCGCGTTTTCGCGGGTTACGTCGTTCGCCTTCGCCTCGATTATTTCGAGGAAGATGTCGCGGGTCTTTGCCTTGCGCGCAACGTTGCGTTGCTCGCGATAAGCGATGTATTTGCGCGCAACGTCTTTCCGCTCGGACTTCATCAACTCGTTCTCGACCAAGTCCTGAATTTCTTCGACCGACATCGATTCCGCGCCGAGATAGGCAATGCGCTGCGCGATTTGTTGCGCGAGCGAGATGTCTTCTCCCAACTCTGTCGCCAACATCGCCTTTTGAATTGCGGCAATGATTTTATCCGTGTGAAAGCCGACTTTGCGACCGTCTCGTTTGATTACAGTGAGAATCATTTTATGTAAATTTTTTGAGATTTTGAGGTTGTTCGGGGGCGATTCCGATAGTGCGAAAACTTTATCCGTTTTCGCACTATCGGAACTGCGGGCAGAAATGCTGTTGCGAAAATGCACATGTGCAAGCGGCAATTTTTCACATTCTGAGAGATCGTAGATTTCATGCGGGTTTGGCGTCGATTTTTCTGTTCTCCCTTGACATCTTCTACACACCCAAAATTAAATATTTTTAAAATATTTATATATACAAAGAAATAAATATGAATGCGAAGAAGAGCGAGTTTTTTTACAACGACACAATCGAAGAAATCGCAGAAGACCTGCGAATACTCGGACACCCGCAGAGACTCAAAATCCTCGACGCCCTGAAAACCCTCGGCGAACTCAATGTCTCCGAAATAATGCGCAGAACAAAGCTCCCGCAGACAACGGTTTCGCAACATCTCGCCAAGATGAAATCGACAAACCTCGTCATCTCGCGCCGCGAATCGCGCAAAGTCGTTTACTGGATTTCAACAGAAATAGCCGCCGTTGTCGCGGACTGCATAAAGCGCAAAATCGAGGGCACGGGGGCGTAAAAAAGAAGGCCGCCGCGCGCTGTCAAGCGCATTGTTCCGGCGTAAAGCGGCGTTGCATTTCGCTGCACCGCCAACACTGGACATTTTCGCAAAAACGGCTTGACAAATGGGGGGGGGGGGGGGCAATAATCGGGGGAAATAAAATTTAGCCCGAAAAAAGCCCGCGACCGCA
>JAJPZB010000081.1 GCA_021204635.1 Opitutia bacterium
CACACACGTAATTCTCCCGCTAAGTTAGCGGGAGGGGACCACGTTAGTGGTGAGGGAGTGTGTTGGTTGTGCGTCGCCAGACTTTGCTTTCCGCTACCAACCCAACCGCCACCACCAACCCCACCGAAAAAAACACACCACAAACTCCCGCCACCGCCACCAACCCACCGCCTACTTGCCCGCACCTCTGCTACCACCGTTGCCAGCAACAAGCGCCGTCTCGAGCCAGCGGGCGGCATCCATGTCGCCGGGCTTGGGGCGGAGCATTGCGAAGAGCTCGTCGCGGTCGCGGCGCATTGTTGCGAGGATTTGCGGGTCGTCGAAGCATTGCGACAGGCGCTTGGCGAGGTTCTCGGGCGTGGCGTCTTTTTGCAAAAATTCGGGATAGACATCGCGGTCGAGCAGGAGATTTGCCATGCCCAAATATCTCACGCGGTTGCCCACCCAGTGGCTGCCGAGCGCCCATGTTATCGGGTTGGCGCAATAGAGAATCGCGCCCGGCACGCCGGCGAGCGAGCACGTGCGCGACATCGTGCCCGAGCTCATCAGCACTGCGCTCGCGGGCTGCGGCTCCGTTGCGACAGAATCCACCGGCACGAGGCTGATGCTGCCGGCGATGTCCGAATTTTTTTTCAAAAGGCTCTCGAGAATGCCGAGCACAGGCTCGCCCGGGTGCAGCACGACGGCGCGCTTGTCGCTGTGCGCCTTGCAAAAAATTCTCCACGCGTCAAGCAAAATCGGAAAGATGCGCGCGACGGGCTTCGGGCGGCTTCCGGGCAAGAGCAGGACGGGCGCATTTGCCTCATAGCGTACGGGCAAAATGTGGTCGGGCTCGGCAAAGGGATCGCCGACGAAATGCACGTCCAACTTCGTGTCCGCATAACATTTTGTCTCAAACGGGAAGAGCACTCCGAGCGAGTCAAGCGATTTTTCCATCTCGAATCTCCGGTATGATTTCCACGCCCAAATCTGCGGCGAAACATAGTGGTAGAGCGCGATGTCGCCGCCGCCTTTCCGCGAGAGCCCCTCCTTTGTCAGCGCGGTTTCCAAGCGCAAATTCATGCCGGGGAAATCCGTGAAGCATATCGCGCGCGGCCGATATTTCCGCACCCAGTCGAGAATCCGCGTGAACAGCCTCTTGTAAAACGAAATGTTTGAGACCACTTCGACGAAGCCCACCGCCGAAAACGTCGTCATGTTGAAAAGCAATTGCGCCCCCGCCGCGCGCATGTCGTTGCCGCCAAACGCTGCAATTTTCAGCGCCGGATTTTTCGCAAGCAGGCGCGAAATGACGCTCGCGGCAAGCTCGTCGCCGGAGTGTTCTCCGACGACAAACAAAAGGTCGGGGCGACCCGATTTCTCCGGCGGCGGGAACGCGCTCGGCAGGGCAGGCAGTTTGTTTTTCGCCATAAGCCTCACGAGTTTGACGTTCTCGCGCGAGAACGCGACGCGAATTTTTTCTTTTGCGGCTTTCCCCGACGAAAAAAATCAAGCAAAATCCGCCGCAATCCCAATTTTTTTACCATGACAAAAGAGCAAATCGATGACGCAAACGCACGCCTTGAAAAATTTCTCAATCGCACGCCGCAGGTTGACGAAAGCGCATATGTGGCGCACGGCGCCTCGCTGCTCGGGGCTGTGAAAATCGGCGCGCGGGCAAATGTCTGGGCGGGCGCAATTCTGCGCGCAGACATCGAGGAAATCGTCATCGGCGAGGCGACGAGCATTCAAGATGGCGTGTGCATTCACCTCGCAGACGACCTGCCGACAATCGTCGGGAAATATGTCACCGTCGGCCATCGCGCAATGCTCCACGGCTGCACGATTGGCGACGAATGCCTCATCGGGATGAGCTCCACGATTCTCGACGGGGCGGAAATTGGCGCGCACTGCATTGTTGCCGCAGGCGCCGTTGTGCCGCCGAGAATGAAGGTGCCCGCCGGCGCGATGGTTGTGGGCTGCCCCGCCAAAATCAAGAAGATGCTCACGCCCGAGGAGCAGGCTGCGCTGAGGCTTTGGGCTGAGAAATATTTGGTGGTCTCCGCCGCGCACAAGGCAAAGTTTGGCTCGCAGAAATTCTGAGGCGCGCGGGTTGGTGGTGGCGCTTGGGTTGGTGGTGAGATTTGGGTTAGTGGTGAGACTTGGGTTGGTGGTGGCAGGTTGGTGGCGGGGAGCAAAGTCAGGCGACATTCAACGAACACACTCCCTCACCGCTAACGCGGTCCCCTCCCGCTAACTTAGCGGGAGAATCGCGCATTGCATGCGCGAAGTTGGGTTTGTGGTGGGGATTTTTTTCGGAGGGGTTGGTGGTGGCGGCAGGCTGCCACGATCGTTGTCACACGGATTTGTTCGGGCCTAACGTCCCTCACGGATTTTTGTGGGTTGGGTTAGTGGTGGGTCTGTGGAGGGAGTTGGGTTGGTGGTGAAGCGAGTTAGTGGCGGCAGGGGTCTGTGGTGAGAATTGGGTTGGTGGTGAGAATGGTTTGTCGCGGCGGCAAGCTACCCACCTGCGATGTGGAATCACCAACGTAATTCTCCCGCTAAGTTAGCGGGAGGGGACCACGATAGTGGTGAGGGAGTGTGTTCGTTAAATGTCGCCTGACTCCGCTTCCCACCACCAACCCAAATTTTGCCACCAACCCGGCTACCACCACCATCACGGCCGCAATCCCCGTGCAGAAAAGTTTTTGTAAAATTTTTTAACTTTTCTCTTTACGCAACGAAAAATCGGTCTCACAATTTAACAAAAGTGCGGGAGAAGATTCCCGCAAAAAACACAAAAACGAAAACAAATTTCAAAAAAAAGTAGTTATGAAAAACACAAAACTATTGCTATCAACCCTCGTTGCAGCAACGGCTCTCTCTGCCTCGCCCGCATTCGCAGACGACTTGATTTGGACGGGCGCGACAAGCGACGCTTGGGACAGCGCAACTGAAAATTGGAAGACTAGTTCTGGGACAGCGGCTACTTTTTCCGATTATGATAGTGCAACGTTCGATTTGGCGAATGGCGGCACTATCACTCTTGGCGACAACATCTCTGCGATGATTGTAACCATTTCCGGCGATGGTACTTGGATAATAGGAAACGCTGAAAGTCCGTCCAACGACCTGACTGCGGTCATGTTGACAAACACCACCTCGGGAGATGTTACCATTTCCGCAGGCACGCTGTTAGATATTGCGGTTGTGCAGAGCAACAGTTCCGGAACTCTCGAGTTGAGCGGAGACAAAGTTGATATCGCGCGAATAATTAACAACGGCACAGGAACAATCAGAATCACGACTTCCGATGTCGAGATGAGTAATGATGAGGACGTTAACAAGCACGACGCTGACAGCAGTGTTGGTGATGGTGCGGTATCTGACGACACTGGAAATTCTACGGTCGCCCAGATCACGACAAACAAAGGCAACATCGAGATTGAGGGAGGAAGTGGAACGATAAGCGTTTCCAGCATAACCAGCACGGTCACGGATGATGACACGGATGGGACGGGAAACATCAAGATCTCTTCGGGGAATGACGATATAGGCACTATTAGCACGATCAAAGGCAACATAGAGATTACCAGCACCGGTAATGCCAAGATCACCAGCATTTCCAGCACGGGAAGAGGCAACATCACGATTGCCGCCGCAAGCGCAGACATAACCACGATCACCAGTTCCGGAGGTGGCGACATCACGATTGCCACCACAGGCGCAGGCGAAGACAAAACCAAGATCACCGGCATTTCCAGCACGGGAAGTGGCAACATTACGATTGCCGCGACAGAGGCAGACATAACCAACATCACCAGTTCCGGTTCGGGGCACATCTACATCAAGAATCCCGACGATGGGACTTCTGAAGTCACGATTAAAGGAACGATAAGCAGTACCGGCGGAGGCGACATCAACATTTCTGCGTCTAAGGTCACTACCAGCGACATAGAGAGTGACACCGGATCTATCGAAATTTCTTCTGCGACGGCAGTAATCAATGGGAGCGTAAGTAGCTACGGATCTATCGAAATTTCCTCTGCAAACGCGACAGTTCGCGGGGACATAACCAGTCACGGAACCATCGACATTTCTTCTGAGAAAATTGAAGTTACCGGCAAGGTGATTGCATGGTCGGCAGAGGTGGACATTTCCTCTGCGAATGCTACGTTCGGCAGTTTGTATTCCAATTCCGGCACGGTTAATATCACAGCAGGATCCACAACCGTTACGGGTGACATCGAAGTCTCTTGGGGAGGTTCTCTCAGCATTTCAGAGGACGCAACTGTGTCGGCGGAAACTTTCACGAATCAGGGGTACGGGGAGGTGAGTGTTAATGGCACCATGACCGTGACATCTGCGCTGTCGATAACCGGGAGTTCAGATATTACGGGCGATGGTTCTCTTACCGTCGGGTCGGTTTCGAAAAGTTCGTCGGTGTATCTTAATGTGGGTGTCAGCAAATTTTCGGTTGACGGAGATTTCACCAACACCGGTAGCGGGGCGCTTACCATTTCCAGTAGCGAATTCTCAGTTGACGGAAATTTCACCAACTCCGGTAGCGGGGCGCTTACCATTTCCAGTAGCGAGTTTACGGTTGGAGGAGATTTGACCAATACCGATACCGATACCAATACCGGTAGCGGGGCGCTTACCATTTCCGGTAGCGAGTTCACGGTTGGAGGAACTTTGTCAACGAACGGCACGCTCGAAATTTCTTCTACGGATGTCACGATTGGTTCTTTGGAGGTGACGGGCGGAGGGCACGTATACATTTCCACGACTGACGGAACATCGAGCACCAGCGTATCTGGGGCGAGTGTGAACATTACCCACGATTTGTCCATTTCCGGCACGGCTTCCAACACGGAAATTAGAGGAAACAGCTTTACTGTTGGGGGGACTTTCGATTACGCCGCTGGGCACACACTCGACTTGGCTGCCAGCTCTGCAAACATAAGCAACATGGTCATTTCGTCAGGGTTTGGAACTCTTACGATCAGTTCTGCCGAACTGACCATTGGCACTTTGACGAGCAGTATCGCGGGAAATGACGTATCCCTCACGATTTCCAGCGCCAGCGCCAAGATTGATTCGCTGATCAATGCCAGCGAAAAAACAATCACAATCTCGTCCTCCGAGGCGAATATTGGTTCGTTGGCGACCAACAGCACTGGGAGCATCACGATTTCCGGGAATGCGACTATCGGCACAATTTCCAGTTCTGAAGGAACTGTTGATCTCACCGTCACCGGCACCGCTAACATCACTGGCGACGACAGTGGCGACGTGACGTTCGACGGCACTTTGAAGCAAAGCGGTTCGGGCACGCTCGAGATTTCTGCGGCGACTGCGAATATCACGACGATGTCGATTACCGAAGGAGCGTTGACGATATCCGATACAAAACTGACTGCTGATAGTCTGGAAAAGGGCGATTCAAATAGTTCTGCCCAGGTGGCGTTTACTATTTCGGGTTCTGCGGAAGTTGAGGTTAAAAATATGACTATTACCGGCAACGTCACGACCGCTTTGGGTGGCACGAGTTTGACGGTTGAAGATCTTGAGTTCTCAGCGTCTCACTCGCTCAATATTTCCGCTTCTACTGCCTATATAGGAACATTGAATTTCTCGGTAGGTTGGAGCACATCTGCGCTTAATTCGAATATCTTGACTATTGATAATCTGAACAACAGCTCTTCAAACACGATCGATATTGGGTCTGCTTCTGCGACAATCGGCGAAATAAATTCTACGGATGGAACCATTGAGGTCTCTTCTTCCGGCACGGTAGGTATTACGGGCGATGTCTCAGTTTCGGATTCCGGAACTTTGGCATTCAGCGGATCCGGCACGCTTACTCTTGCCGCCGGCTCAGAAGGCAGCGAGACCACAGCGACAATCGCGACCCTGACCCACAGCGGCGCGGGTGCGTTGGAACTCGCTTCCGACACGCTGAACATCACTACCCTGACCCACAGCGGCACGGGGGAACTCATAATTTCTTCCGCAAACGCGACGATTGGTTCGATTGTGAGCAACGACGCTGCCGGTACGACGCATACAATTACGATTGCGGCTGGTTCGACGACAAATGTCAATTCGTTCTCGCGCACCAACGGACAACTCACTTTGGAGGTCAATGGTACGCTCAACGTTTCCGAAACGTTGGAAGTTGGTCTCACAGATCACTACATCGGAAAGGATCAATACATTAGCGGAGATGGCGTCCTTAACGCCAACGGGATTTCGTTTAATGCAAGTTCCAATTCGGTTAATCTTATTGTTTCCGTCTCGCATCTGAACATTGGTGAAGGCGGGATTACGAATGCCGGTAATGCAAGCAACAGCAACTTCGAGTTTAGCGGAAGCACGGGCACGACGGTGGGGCTTTATAACGCCACAACCGTTGAGATTACCACAAACATGTGGCTCAACAGCTCTGCCGGCACGACGTTTAACATCGAGGATGAACAGGAGATGACGCTCTCCGGTCAAATTACCGGCAATGGCGGAATCATAAAAACCGGTGCGGGCACGTTGACGCTTTCCGGTAGCAATACCGACGGATACAACGGGGGCACGGTGATTTCTGCCGGCAAGGTTGTGGCAGCCAGCAGTGACGCTCTTGGTCAGGGCAAGGTGACGATTGCGGCGGGCGCGCAGTTGGAGATTTCTGAAGGCGCGACGATTAAAAATGCGATCAGCCTCACGCTTACTTCGGCTAATCAGATTCAAGACGTTGCCACGGCGAGGGTTGAAACCGGGTCTGCGACAGCTGTGATTCTCGGCGAGGGGAGCTTGGGCGGGGATGCGACTATTGAGATCGCTATTGACAGCGCATTAGTGAAAGAACTCGCCGACCAGCAGTCCTACGAGTTCTACGTTGCAGAGGCTTCTGTTACGGGTATTGACGAAAGTTCCATCGCTCTGAGTTCCGAGTTGGTTGCCAAGGGCTACTCGGTGGTCAGCGTTGCCGATGGTATTGTGATGATTAGGGTTCCTGAGCCGTCAATGTTTGGCGTTCTTGCGGGGATTGGAGCTCTCGCGCTTGTTGCGACAAGGCGTCGCCGCAACCGCAAGGCGGCATAATCACTGCGGCAACAAACGCGCGTTACTCGCGCCACAAAGGCTCTCCGGCAACAATGCTCGGGGAGCCTTTTTGTTGGTGGTGGCTGGGTTGGTGGTGGGCCTTGGGTTGGTGGTGAGAGGAGTTGGTGGTGAGATTTTTTCGGAGGGGTTGGTGGTGGCGGTTGGGTTGGTGGTGGGGAG
>JAJPZB010000080.1 GCA_021204635.1 Opitutia bacterium
GCGATGCTGGATCACCAACGTAATTCTCCCGCTAAGTTAGCGGGAGGGGACCACGATAGTGGTGAGGGAGTGTGTCGTGGTGCGGCACCTGACCTTGCTCCCCGCCACCAACCCAACTCTCACCACTAACCCCTCCGAAAAAAATCCTCACCACCAACCCAACTCGCGAGACTTGCCGCCACCACCAACCCGCTTCCCACCTGCGATGCAGGAGCACCAACGTAATTCTCCCGCTAAGTTAGCGGGAGGGGACCACGATAGTGGTGAGGGAGTGTGTTCGTTGAGCGTCGCCTGATTTTGCTCTCCACCACCAACCCAACCGCCACCACCAACCCCTCCGAAAAAATCTTTCCACAAACCCAAATCCCCGCCACAACTGTCCCGCCCGCAACAAACACATTTTTATTTTTGCGTTGCCGGCATTTCCCAAAGCCTGCACTGTCCGCGCCCGCCTATGCCCGACAGAATGAAAAATGCTGCAAGCCTCAAAGGTCTGCGCCGCGCGCTAAGAAAGAATATGACACAGGCGGAAGCCAAGTTGTGGACTTACTTGAAAAACAAAAGATTCCACGGCTACATGTGGCATCGTCAATTCAGCATTGGGAACTACATTTTGGATTTCTTTTGCCCGAGCCAAAAGCTTGCGATCGAACTCGATGGGCAAGGTCATGCAACTGTCGAAACTTACAATCGCGACGTGGAGCGAACCGCGTATTTGCGGAAACTTGGCATCCGCGTTTTGCGCTTTGAAAACAAGCGGGTTTTTACGGGCTGGAATAATGTCGAGGAATGCATTCTCGCCACTATCGAAAAGCGCGAGCCCAATTCGCCATATGCGATAGAGAGCAGGCTTTGTCGGCTTGGTTGGGAGGACGATGGGGATAGTGGTGATAGTGGTGACAGTGGTGGTGGTGAACCTAAGTTTCGCGACAATTCCAAGCCTTGAGATAAGTTTCCCGCGCGTTTCTCGCGCGAAAAAAAAGCTTCACACTCCCTCACCGCTATCGCGGTCCCCTCCCGCTAACTTAGCGGGAGAATTACGTTGGTGCTCCGGCATCGCAGGTGGGAAGCCGGGTTGGTGGTGGCGGCAAGTGCCACGGAAGTTTGTGGTGAGAGTTTTTTCGGAGGGGTTGGTGGTGAGAATTGGGTTGGTGGTGGGGAGCAAGGTCAGGCGACGTTCCACGAACACACTCCCTCACCGCTAACGCGGTCCCCTCCCGCTAACTTAGCGGGAGAATTACGTTATTTCTAAGCTTTCGCAACAAACCCATCCCGCCACAAACCCACCAAGTTTCACCACCAACCCAATTCTCGCCACCAACCCTCTCTACCACAAAGCCGTGAGGGACGTTAGTCCCGAACAAATCCGTGTGACATCCCTCTGTGGCAGGTTTGTCGTAGCGCCAAGTTTGTCTCCGCCACCAACCCGCCGGTTACGGGAGTTTCTGCGAGAGGGTGGCGGAGAGGGTGGCGAGGTCGCGCATGGTGGCGATTTCCTCGGGGGCGAATTCGACGCCGAATGCGGCTTCGATTGCGACGATCAGGTTGAGTTGGGAGACGGAGTCCCATTTGTCGCAGTTCTTTTGCGAGAGGTTGGCGGGGACAGTGGCGATTCCGAGAGTTTTCGCGACGATGTCTTTCAGGAGTTGGTCTTGGTTGGCAGTCATTTTGAAATAATTTTGTAAATTTGCGGCGCGGGGATTTGCGAGAGCGAACTGATGTCAAGCGCAAATTTGTTTGTCTCGATTTCCGAAAATCCGTTCTCGGCGTAGAAATTTTTTGCGGGGAGATTTTTCTTTGTCGCCACAAATTCGGCGAAGATTTTTTTTGCTCCGCGCTGTTGTTCGCGCCGCAGGATTTCTGCGAGAAACGCCTTTTCGATTCCGCGCCCGAGAACGCGGCACGACAGCGCGAACTCCGCGATTTCGCCACCGTTGCGGCAGTCGCCATTGTGGTGGCGGACGATTGCCGCGCCGCATATCCCGTTGTCGCCGAAAATGTCGCGCACGGAGAGCGCGTAGATTCTCGCGCCGGCGATTGTGGCGGCTTCGATGTCGGCGAGCGTGAGCCTGCGATTTGCCAAGTTGAATTGGTTGGTTTTTTGCGAGAGTTGCGCGAGGCGCGGGTAGGTGGTGGCGTCGTTTACCACAATGGTGAGCTCGATTTTGAGCGCGGCGAGATATTCCGCGAGCGAGGCGTAGTTTTGCGCGAAGCGTTGCCGCGCGGCGTTTGTGGCGTATTGCGCGGTTTTCTCGGTGTCCTCGCGGGTGAGCGCTTCGGTGCGGAAATATTTATCCAAGAGGGAGGCGAAAAATTCCGGCAGCGCGAAGGGGTTTTTTGGAAATTCCGGCGTGGCGACTTCCGGCAGCGCGGCGTTTATCCATGCGCGTTCGGCGGGCGAGTTGTCGATGAACACGAGGGTGTCGGTGCCGATGTTCAGTTCTGTGGCGATCTCGCGGAGCTGCGTCGCCTTGTCGCGCCAATCGATTTTTTTTGCGGAAAATTTTTCGAGCCCGAGCGGCATGTCGCGGCGTTTGTCGAAGAGCTCTGCGACATCGGCTTCGTTGTTTTTCGACGCGATCGCGAGAATGATTCCGGCGTCGGCGAGCTCGGAAATTTTTTTCTGGAAAAATGCGAATGCGTTCCCCGGATAGTCGCCACCGAGCGCGATGCCGCCCACGCCGTCCTCACCGACAACGCCGCCGTATAGCGTGTCGTCGAGGTCGAGCACGAGGCATTTTTTCCGCACTGCGGGCACGGAGATTGTGGTGGCGCCGAGGTTGTGGTGGGGCTCGCCACCACCGTTGTGGCTCAGGATTGCCGCGATTTCGCCTGCGTGGCGTGGCGAGAACGGGACTTGCGCGGCGAAGAAAAATCGCCAGTCGATGTCGTTCAAAATTTTTTCGTCAACGGAGACGCACGAGAAATTCTCGCGGGAACGCGCGAGTTCGCGCAACGCGGAATTAAATTTTTCTGCGGCTTTGTCGTAGCTCTCGTCCTTTGTGGCGGCGCGCATTTTCGCGCCTGGCGCGGCGAGAAACACTGCGCGGAACGGGATTGTCGCGGGCGCCGCTGCGAGGACGAGGCGCAATTTTGCAAGAAAATTTTCCGCGACAGGCAGCGCTTCTGCGGGCGCGGCCTCGGGCGGGAAAGTGTAGAACCAGAGGAAATTTTCCGCGTCTTTTGGCACGCGGGAAACGTCGCCGTAGCCGGAAAACTCCGTTTCCTTTTGCGGGAAAAACGGCTCCAACGTCGCGTTTCTGAAAACGAAAGTTTTCACGACTTCGATTCCAACAGCTCGATGACGCCGGCGGTGCGCGAATACAGGAATGCGACGCGTTCGCCGCCGAATGCGACGGCGGGGAGCGGCGGCTTCACGAGCACCCACGATTGCTTGCGTAGCGCGGCGATGACGCCGTCCATGTCCGCGACAACATAGCAAACGTGATACACCTGCGGCTCGCCGTTGCTCTTGGCAAGAATTTCCGTGACGGGCGAATCTGCCGCCGCCGGCTCAATCATCTCGAACGGAATTTGGTCGGGCTTTTCGGCGAAGCAGACCGTGACTTTTTGCTGCGGATCAAAATATTTTTCGCCGATTTTGTATCCATCGGCTACATACGATTTTGCCGCCTCGTCGATGGAGGCGACGGCAACTCCGAAGTGGTGAATTTTTAAATCCGAAACGTTCATGGCGTCGTCTGTGTGTTGTATTCCGAGACGGGAAGGATTTTTGTTTGCGCGAGCGACAATGCTGCGGCGCCCCACGACAATCCCGCGCCGAAACCGCAGAGAATCACGTTGCTGCGCGCCGCTTCGCCGCGGACACATTCCGCGAGCGTCAGCGGGATCGACGCCGAGCTCGTATTCCCGTATTTGCCGAGCGAGTAGGGGACTTTGCCGGCGGGAATTTTCAGGCGCGAGGCGAGAAAATCCGTCATCATTTTGTTTGCCTGATGAAAGACGACGAGGTCTGCCGCAGCGGGCGTCGTGCCCGCGAGTGTCGCAACTTCGCTCACGACGGCGGGCACTTTCCCGACGGCGAAATTGAAAACGTCCATGCCGTCCATGAAAACTTCGCACGCCGAGCGCACGCTGCCATCAGGCGCGGTTTGCGGCTCAAGACTTTCCGGCGTCGCGGGAATGCGGCAGCCGCCGGCGGGGATTTTCACCGCGTTTTCGCCGCTGCCGTCCGTTTTCAAAACGAAGTGCGAGCTGCCGAAATCTGCGGATTTTTCGACGATTGTCGCCGTGCCCGCGTCGCCGTAGAGCGGCGCATTTACGCGGTCTCGCGGGTTGACAATTTTTGAAAAAGTTTCGCCCGCGAGAAGCATGACGCGGCGCACGCCCGGGATATTTGCATAGGCAAACGCGGCGGAAAGCGCGTAGATGTAGCCCGAGCAGCCGAGCGACAAATCCATGCACGCGCAGTTTTTCGACAGCCCGAGGCGCGCCTGCAAAATCGGCGCCGTGGCGGGAATGCGGAAGTCGCCCGTCTGGCTCATGAAGAGCAAAACGTCTATGCTATCGCGCGCAATTTTTGTCTCGGCGAAAAGGCTCTCCGCCGCCTGCGCGCACAGGTCCGATGCGCAGACATCGGCGGGGGCAATCCGCTTTTCCGCGATGCCGATTGCGGCGACGGTTTTCGCAATTTCTTCGGCGGGAACAACGCCCCGAAGCGCGTCTTCATTGCGCGAAATTCCGGCGGGGACGCATGCCGCGAGCGCCCGAATGCCTGTTTCGCCAAATTGAAGATTCGCCATGGGAAAATTTTACAAAAGCGTCCGCCCGCCGTCGATAACGAGCTCTGTGCCCGTCGTCCACGCGGCGGCGTCGGAGAGCAGGTAAATTGCGGCGTAGGCGATTTCCTCGGGCGTGCCGTAGCGCGCGAGCGGATAGTTTTTTTTGTCGGCGGCAATCTGCTCGTCGCTCATGCCGGAGAGTTTGTGAATCGGCGTTTCAACGGCGCCAGGGCAAATGCAGTTGACGCGAATTTTTTGCGCGGAAAGCTCGAGCGCCATCGCCTTCGCCGCTCCGCAGAGCGCGGCCTTGGACGCCGCATAAGCCGTTTGCCCGAGTGCGGCGACGTGGCGACCCGAAATCGACGCAACGAAGACGACGGAGGCGCCGCCCGCGAGCAGATTTTTTTTCAAAAGAAGGCGCGTCAGCTCGACGGGGGCGAACGCATTTGTGCGCCACGCGGCGTCGAGATTTTTCGGCGCGGAAAATGCGAACGGGCGTAGCTTTGAAATGCCCGCGCAGTGCACGATCCCGTCCAATGGCGAGGCGACGGCGGAGACGATTTTCCCCAAGCCCGCGTCGTCGGAAATGTCTGCCGCGACAATGGCGTGGCCCGCGCCGGTGAGTGCGGAAAGCGTTTCCCCGAGGCGCGCTTCGTCGCGGCCCGCCGCCACAATCCGCGCGCCCGCCTTTGCGCATTCCACCGCGCATGCGCGACCGATTCCGGAGGACGCACCCGTGACGAGAAGCGTTTTGTTTTTCAGCGAAAATGGGGACTCCATGGCTTTTCCTGCGTGGCAAGTAAAATCGAATTGGCGGGAAAACTCAACCGCTTCGACGCGCGCGGGCAAAGGGGCTCAGGATTTTCGCGACAATGCGGCGGCGAAGAGCTCGCGCACCGTTTGAGATTTTGAAATGTCGTCACCACTGAGCAAAATGTCAAATTCGTCTTCGACGCACGCGATGACCGAGAGCGCGAGCAGCGAGCTCCACTCGGGGAGTTTTTTGAAGTCGGTTTCGGGCGAAAACGCGTCGGGCGGCGTTTGCGGGAACAGGGGCGAGAGTGCGCGTGTAAATTCGTCTAAGGTCATTTTTTTGGCAAGAAGTGTAGTTTGGTTGCGGGAATGCCCACGTAGGTTGCGCCGGTTTCTGCAGGGCGGATTAGGAAGCTGTTGCCGCCGAGAGTTGCGCCGTTCCCCACGCTGATCCCCTGATAAATCGAGGAGTTTACGCCAATCAGATTTTCGTCGCCCATGACGACGTTGCCCGAGACGCACGCGCCCGTCATTAGCATGTTGAAATTCCCGAGGCGGGAATCGTGGCCGATGGCGACGTTGAAATTTAAAAGGTTGAAGTCGCCAATCTCGACGCCGCAGGAAATTACGCAGCCCCAGTTCAGTAAATTGCCCCTGCCCATCTTGATGGATTCGGGGCACATGAGCCGGCAGGCAGGCGAAATTATGTTCGGAAACGAAATGCGCGGATTGGAAATTTTCGCGACGATCGACTTCACGACGCGCGGCGCCCCAATCGAGAAAACGACGGAAAGCGGCTCGGCGCAGGCGTTGAGCGCGTCGATGCCACCGAGAATTTTGTCGCAGGAGCCGCCGCAGCAGGGGTTGGTGGTGGCGGCGGTGGTGGTATTGTCGTCGAAGAAGCCCACGAAATTCCACGTGGGAGACGCCTCGTTGATTTCGTGCAGCAGGCACGCCGTTTCGCGCCCGAAGCCGCCTGCACCGTAGATGGCGATATTCTTCAACATCAAAAAGCTAAGGAAAAGGCGGCAACTAACGCTATTTCGCGCAATAAGTAAAGACGAAACATTGGCGCGACTTTTGCGCTGCAATCGGTATTACGCGGCAAAGGGCTTTGTTGCGGCTGGATGGTGGTGGGAGGGTTGGTGGTGGCAGTTGGGTTGGTGGTGGGCAACAATGGCTCGCCGCGACAACGAACCTGCCGCAATTGTTGTCACACGGATTTGTTCTGGACTAACGTCCCTCACGGCTTCGTGGTGGGGAGATTGTGGCGGAATTGGGTTGGTGGTGGGAGTTGGGTTGGTGGTGGGGAGCAAAGTCAGGTGTCGTACCACGACACACTCCCTCACCGCTAACGCGGTCCCCTCCCGCTAACTTAGCGGGA
>JAJPZB010000113.1 GCA_021204635.1 Opitutia bacterium
GGGACTCGGTTGTCGCGGGTTGGTGGTGGTCGGGGGCATTGGCGGGCGCCTCGGTGGCGGGTTTTGCCTCGGTGGTGGCAACCGTGTCTGTTGCCGCCTCCGCCTCGGTGGCGGGCTCCGGGCTTTCTTCCGGCGCGGCAGAGAGCGAGCCGATGACCTTTATCATGGGCGCGGGCGCGGCGGGAACGACGTCTGCGATTTTGTCCTCAAAGCCTTCTTCCGTCTTTATTTCGGGGCGCTCAATCGGTTGCTCCGATTTTGCCGCAGCCCTTGCCTGCGCCTCGGAGATCACCGGCTGCACGTAGAGTTTCCCGTCCGACATCTCGGTGACATAGCCTTCGTTCACGAGCCAGCGCGTCGTGCCGACGAGTTCCTTTGCCTGAAATTCTTCTGCGAGGCTCAGCGTTTTTTCCGCCGGCGGGTTGGTGGCGGCGTCCGGGTTGGTGGTGGCACCTGGGTTGGTGGTGGCATCCGCCTTTGCCGCCGCCTCCTTTGTGGCGGCGTCCGGCTTGGTGGCGGGCTTCGGCTCTATGCCGAGCATTTTTGCGGGCAGGTCCGCGAGCAACGTGCCCGGATTCTTTTCGAGAAAATCAAAAATCCGCTGAATCGTGTCGGAGAAAACAGATCCCTGCGTGCGAGATTTTCTCTTAACTCCGCAGACGAGGGTGATCTTGCTCTGCCTCTGCCTGTAAAGCGAAAAGCCGAGTTGGCGAAGTTTCCCGCGCAGGTTGTTCGCCGTGTTGAGCGGAAATTTTTGCTGGAATTGCACCTCGCGCAAAATCGCGGAGCGGAGCGGCCCCATCGGCATCGGCTCCACGAGCGTCCCCAAAAAGCGCGCCGACGGAGTTTCCTTGACAACCTGTTCCTTCCGGTTTGTTGCGAGAAAATTCTTCACGGCGCTCTCGCTCTCCAAATATTCCGGCTCGCTCTCGGCGCGGTCTTTGATGACGTAGCGCGTGACCTTTTTCTTTTTCTCAAGCCACGCGTTTATCGCCTCGGGGTCTTTCACGGTCTCGATTCGCGAGGTGAATTTTTCAAACGACATGCGCGGGAAATTTGCAGCATGGTGGTCGCGCAAAATCTGCTGATACGCGTGGTAATTCGGCGGCGCGAGAAGCTCGCCCGTGAATCCGCATTTCGCGATCATCGTGAAATTGCCCTTCGGCGGGTCGAGCTCGACTTCTTCCACCGTGAAAAATTTGTCGATGTGATTTTTGAAAACGTACGCTACGGCGTCGCTCTCGTTGAGAAACGGCATCCCGTCCGGAACGCTGACAAAGAAAGGCGCGGCGGGCTTGTCCAACGGTAGCGGATTGCCGGCTTTGTCCTTCTTGTGTGGTTGCGAAATGACGACGACAAAGCGCTCCGGCTTTTCCAAAATTATCCTCGCGAGATCGAAGAGCACATAGGTTCTCGCCGAGTTTTTCACCGCCTTCGCGAGAACGGCGAAGCGCTTGTTTTCGGGATAAATCGCGATGTCCGCAACAGGCGGGAACGAGAACTTGGGCTCGAATGCCGGCTCTCCGCCGGCGCGGCGGGAATCTCCCTTGGAATCGCGTTGTCCGTGGCGACGGTCGCGGCGATTGCGCTCCCTGCCTCTGTCGTTGTCGCGCTCCCGCGAGAATGCTTTCGGGGAATCGCCTTTGTCGGATTTTTTTTGAAAATTTTCGCGGTTGCGGTCTCGCATTTTTCCGCGCGGTCGTGCGTCTCTGTCGCGGCGTGAATCGCGACGCTCGTCGTTGCCGCTTGCGCGTTCCAACGAGATTTTTTTTGCTCCGTCGCTTGCCCAATCGGGGTTGAAGTCGAGTGCTGAGAGCGAGCTTAAATCGACCTCTTCTGGGGAACCGGGGGCATCTTTCTTTTCGTCATTCATACTTCTTGGACAGGGCAGTCAGAGTTTTTTGATAGGGTTACGTGCACAATTAGAAACTCCCGACAAAATGCGCGCAAGACTGAAACGCGGGCGGGGAAAAGTGGTGCTCCCGCCGAGATTCGAACTCGGATCGCCGGCTTCGGAGGCCAGAATTCTATCCATTGAAATACGGGAGCAGGCGGCGAAAGTCGGGGGAAAGGAAATGCCGGAAGGCGCGTTGCGTCAACGGGAAATTCCGTTTTCGCGGCAACGGCGCGGCTTCGTCGCGGACGCATTTTTTTGAATTTTGCATTTGCGCACGGAGGTGTTTAGCATTCGCCAACTCTTTTTCCGAAATATGGCAAAGGTAGCAAAAAGCGCAATTTCGCCGCGTCGCGACGAGGATTATCCCGAGTGGTATCAGCAGGTGGTCAAGGCGGCAGATCTCGCCGAAAATTCGCCCGTGCGCGGGTGCATGGTGATAAAGCCCTGGGGCTATGCGCTTTGGGAAAATATTCGCGACGGACTCGACGTCATGTTCAAGGCAACGGGCCACGTCAACGCCTATTTTCCGCTTTTCATCCCGAAGAGCTACATCGAGAAAGAAGCCGAGCACGTGGAGGGATTCGCGAAGGAATGCGCCGTCGTCACGCACTCGCGCTTGGAGGCAGATCCGGCGACCGGCAAACTCGTGCCCGCCGGCGCTCTCGACGAGCCGCTCATCGTCCGCCCGACCTCGGAGACCATCATCGGCGCGACATATTCCAAGTGGGTGCAGAGCTATCGTGATTTGCCGATTCTCGTCAATCAGTGGGCAAACGTGGTGCGCTGGGAAATGCGCACGCGGCTGTTCCTGCGCACGGCGGAATTCCTTTGGCAGGAAGGCCACACTGTCCACGCCACCGCAGAAGAGGCGCAGGCGGAGACGCGCAGGATGCTTGATGTTTACGCAGATTTCGCTGAAAATTTCATGGCAATGCCCGTCATTCGCGGCAGAAAAACGGATTCCGAGCGCTTCCCGGGCGCAATCGAAACGCTCTGCATCGAAGCGATGATGCAGGACAGAAAGGCGTTGCAGGCGGGAACGTCGCACTTCCTCGGGCAAAATTTCGCAAAGAGTTGCGACATCAAATTCCAAGACGAGGCGGGGCAACTCCAATACGCGTGGACGACGTCGTGGGGCGTTTCCACGCGCCTCATAGGCGGAATGATAATGACGCACTCCGACGACGACGGCTTCGTGGCGCCGCCGAGGCTCGCGCCGCAACACATCGCCATTTTGCCGATTTATCGCGACCCCGCCACGCGCGGCGACGTGCTCGCGTATTGCGAATCTCTCAAGCAGGAAATTTCCGACCAAACCTATTGCGGCAGAAAAATTCTCGCGACAATCGACGACCGCGATTTGCGCGGCGGCGAGAAAACCTGGGGCTGGGTGAAAAAAGGCGTGCCGCTACGCGTCGAAGTCGGGTCTCGCGACATTGCGGAAAACAAGGTGTTTGTCGGTCGCCGCGACAGTGGCGAAAAGGCATCTGTCGCCCGCGCGGAGTTCGTCGCGACGCTCCCGCAAAAATTGCAGGAAATTCAGGACAATTTGCTCGCCCGCGCGAAGAAATTCCGCGCCGAGAACATGCGGGAAATCAATTCCAAGGAAGAGTTCTACGAATTTTTCACGCCGAAAAACAGGGAAAAACCGGAGATCCACGGCGGCTTCGCGCTTTGCCACTGGAACGGCTCGGCAGAGGTCGAGGCGCAGATAAAAAAAGACTTGAATGTCACAATCCGCTGCATTCCGCTCGACGACAATGCCTTCCCGCCCGAGCCCGGCACTTGCCCGTTCTCGGGCGAGCCCTCGGCACGGCGAGTGATTTTCGCAAAATCGTATTGACATTCGCCACAACAGACCCGGAGCTCACCACCAACCCGGTTCTCACCACCAACCCAAATCTCACCACCAACCCGCCACCACCAAGGCAAACGCAAATCTTTTCACGACAATGAGCAACACGCAGTTCAAAGAAACAGACGAAAACAACCCGAAGGCGATCGCGCTTTTCGACAAAATCTGGGCGGCGCTCGAAGCCGAACTCGGCGCGGCGTCGCTGACATTCCCGCGGGAAATCTTTTGGCTCAACGGCGCACCGGGCGCAGGAAAAGGCACGCACACAGGCACAATCATCGAAGTGCTGGGGCTGAAAACGCAGGCAATCGTCATGAGCGATTTGCTGAAAACGCCCGAGATGGAGGCGATAAAAGCAACGGGAAAACTCATCGACGACGAGACCGTCATCGGAATGCTTTTCCGCACGCTGACAAAGCCCGAATACCGCGACGGCGTTGTCGTGGACGGATTTCCGCGCACCGCGGGGCAGGTCGCGTGCCTCAAGCTCTTGGCAAAAAAACTCGGCGAACTCGCCGCCACCAACCCCGCGAAATTTTTCCCGCCTAAATTCGCAATTTTGATGCTCTACGTGACGGAGGAAGAATCCGTAAATCGCCAGCTCAAACGCGGACGCGAGATGAAAGAAGCCGGCTTGCCCGTGCGCGAAACCGACATCGACCCCGAGAAAACGCGCGTCCGCTATCAGGTTTTTGCAACGACGACGCTCGAGCCCCTGCAATCGCTCGCAGGCGTGTTCCCCTATGTGCAAATCGGAAGCCTCGGCTCGATTCCCGAGACGCGCGAGAACATTCGCAAAAATCTCGGCGCGCTGAAACGCTGATTCTTCGGGGCGCGAAATGCTCGCCGTCAGGATAATTCCGTGCCTCGATGTGAAGGCGGGACGCGTCGTCAAGGGCGTCCAATTTGAATCGTTGCGCGACGCCGGAGACCCCGTCGATTGCGCCCGCGCATATGAAAAGCAGGGCGCAGACGAGCTCGTTTTTCTCGACATCACTGCGTCGTCGGACGGCAGAAATATCATGCGCGACGTCGTGGAGCGCACTGCGGAGCAGGTTTTCATGCCGCTCACGGTCGGCGGCGGGCTGCGCTCTGTGGAGGACATTCGCTCCATGCTCAACGCCGGCGCCGACAAGGTTTCGCTCAATACGTCGGCGATTTCAAATCCGAAGCTCGTTTTCGATTCCGCGCAAAAATTTGGCAGCCAATGCATCGTCGTGGCGATCGACGCGCGGCGGGAGACCGGCAGGGCAGACGCGTGGCAGGTCTATTCCCACGGAGGCCGCGAGCCGTGCGGCATTGACGCCGTCGAGTGGGCGAAAAAAGTTGCAGAGCTCGGCGCGGGCGAAATTCTTCTCACGAGCATGGATTGCGACGGCGAGAAATCCGGATTTGACTTGGAACTCACGCGGCGCGTAAGCGAATCCGTCGGCATTCCCGTCATCGCCTCGGGCGGCGCGGGGACGCTGCAAGATCTCGTCGATGGCGTGAAAATCGGGAAGGCAAGTGCCGTTCTCGCGGCGTCGATTTTCCACTTCGGGACATACTCCATCGCCGAGGCAAAATCCGCGATGCGCGAAGCCGGAATTTGCGTCCGGCTCTGATTCGTGCATCATGCCGCACGCATGAAATTTTTGATTACGGGAGCGAGCGGCGGGATAGGGCGCGAGATCGCCATCGTTCTCGCGGAAAAAAATCGCGGTTGCGAGCTCGTGCTCTGCGCGAGAAATGGCGAGGCGCTCGCGGCATTGTCGCGAGAGTTAGAGGCGAAATTTGGCGCGCGCTGCACGGTGTTCGCGCTCGATTTGTCGCGGGAAGAAAATTGCCGCGAGCTCTACGCGAAAACAAAAAATTCCGGCATAGACGCCGTCGTGAACAACGCCGGATTCGGCGTCTTCGGCGAGTTTGCAGACACCGCCACCGACGCCGAGCTGAATATGCTCGACCTCAATGTGCGCGCACTCCAAATGCTGACAAAATTTTTCCTGCGCGAGTTTCTCGCCCGCGACACCAAGGCCTACATTTTGAATGTTTCCTCAATGGCAGGATTTTTCGCCGGTCCGCGATTTTCCACATACTACGCGTCGAAAAACTATGTCACGCGCCTGACGGAAGGCATTCGCGAGGAACTGCGCCGGAAGCGCTCGCAGGTGTCGATCTCGCTGCTTTGCCCGGGGCCGGTTCGCACAGGATTTGGCGAGCGCGCCGGAGTTTCTTTCTGGCTTGCGGGGACGCCGGTGCGCGCCGTCGCAGAAGCCGCCGTCAAAGGAATGTTCGCGGGGAAACTCTACATCGTGCCCGGGATTTCAAATAAAATCCTGCGCGCCCTCGGCGCAATCGTCCCCTCGTGGATCGCCGCGCGCATCGCATTCTCCCTGCAAAACGGCAGAGTCGCCACCAAGACCGCAACAAAGAATTAGCTCCGCCCCTCCACCAACCCGCGCGTTAGTTGCAGGGTTGGTGGTGAGGTTGTGGCGAAGGGTTGGTGGTGGAGGTTGGGTTGGTGGTGAGAATGGGTTGGTGGTGGCGGCAGACTGCCACGATGGTTGTCACACGGATTTGTTCGGGACTAACGTCCCTCACGGCTTTGTGGCGGGGAATTGGGTTGGTGGTGGTTGGGTTAGTGGCGAAGATTGGTGGCGAGAGGTTTGAAAATCATTCGCGCACGTAGTGCGCGATTCTCTCGCTAAGTTAGCGGGAGGAGACCGCGTTAGCGGTGAGGGAGTGTGTTCGTTGTGCGTCGCCTGACTTCGTTTCTCACCACCGACCCAACCGCCACCACCAACCCTTCCGAAAAAACTTTCGCCACAAACTTTCGTGGCGCTTGGTTCTGTTGCGGCGGCAAGCTACCCACTTGCGATGCCGGAGCTCCAACGTAATTCTCCCGCTAAGTTAGCGGGAGGGGACCGCGTTAGCGGTGAGGGAGTGTGTTGGTTGTGCATCACCTGACCTTGCTCCTCGCCACCAACCCAACCGCCACCACCAACCCCTCCGAAAAAAGCCTCACCACAAACTTTTCCCGCAGCACTTTGCCGCCACCACCAACCCGGCTACCCACCTGCGATGCCGAAGCCCACACGTAATTCTCCCGCTAAGTTAGCGGGAGGGGACCACGATAGTGGTG
>JAJPZB010000077.1 GCA_021204635.1 Opitutia bacterium
TCACTTATTCAAACATTGGATACAATCCGCCGGAGGGCAACGTCGCGAGTTTGACTTATTCGCTTCCGTGTGGCACTGCGGGAAAAGTGGTTCCCGAGGACAACGACGATTCGCCGGAAGATTGCGACTGTCCGTGTGGCGACGATGATGCCGGCGGCGTGGCAGAATCTGTCTCCGTTGCGTCGTTGTCGCGAGCGGCGACAACGTCGTCGTCATCGACCTCGTCAGCGGGCAAAAATACGAGGTTGGAGACCAATGCGAGCTATGCGCGCTGGCGTACGCGTTTTGGCGCGTTTCGCGGAATGGGAGGAGTTTCTTCGGGCTCGTTGGAAATTTACGCGCGCGGCGAGGACGACATCGCAACTCTCGCTACGCCGGCGGGTTTGGAGTGGCGTCACGTGCTCGGCAGCTACCTTGTCGTGCCGGAAGATGGAATCGCGGCAAACAAGCAATTTAAACTCTGTACGGGTGGCTCGAGCACTTCGTGGCTTTGCGATGGCAACGGATCGTCGATTTACAAAATTGGTGCGTCTTCCAAAAAATCCCTATCCGGCAAATTATCCGGCAACAAAGTTGAGATTTATTTTTCGGATAAAAGTGTGGCAACATACTCTGCGACGACAGGTGATCTTATTTCGTTTAAAACGAGAACGGGGAACGAGTTTTCAGCCTCTCAAATTGCCGAAAATGTCGATGTCGTGCGCAACGATAAGGGTGTAATCGCGCAAATTTGGAATCGTTGGGATGGTCTCGCGAACATAGAAAATGAGAGTGAAAGCGGCTACGAGATTGCGCTTTATTTGCCAAATCAGGTGTTGTCTAAAAACTCGGATACGGGGTTGTGGTCTGTTTCGGGTTCTCCATTCAAGAGATTTATTGTCGCAGCGAGAGAAAACGGGCTCACTATAACGGAACAAGATTCGCGTTCCGGAGCCCCTGCATTGCCTGTAAACTTTTGGTTGGAGGGCGGTGCGTGGAACGAGAGTTCGGGTTCGGGAGATGACGAAGTGTTGACACTTCGCTCCCGCACGGACAACACCGACGGCACTTGGAACTTGACAACGACGAAAAAACTTGCCGCGACCGGCGCTGTGGCGAGCTGCGTTTTAGAAGTTTATGAGACGACGGAGTGCGGCAACTTGTTGCGTTCCCGCACCGAAGGTTATGACACGCCGGACGCCCGCACGTTTTCCTACGAATATAATTCTGCCGGCTTGCGAATCTCAGAGACTCGTCCCGACGGCAGCGTTTACAAAACGGATTACGACGCACAGAACAGGATTTTCACGCGTGAAGAACCCTGGAGCGGCGGTTCCCGCAAAATCACTTACAATTATTACCGCAACTCGGTCGCGAACGACATGGAACTTTCCTACTCTCGCGTGGCGTACGAAAAGTCCGATGGCACGACGGTGATGTTTGCTCGCACGGATTACAGCTACACGGAGACGAGCGAGTATAAGCGCGTCGAGAGCACGACGACGGGGCACGGAATTTCAGAGGCGCGTTTGCAAGTCGAGGAGACCTGGCTGGGCACTTGCACGAATGTTTACGCGCGTGGTCGCGTCAAAATGACACGCGATGAGAGCGGAGGTTGCACGCATTATTCCTACGCGGGCACGACGCTTCACGGGGCTCTTTACACCACGACTGCGGAGACGCGCGCCGCGACCAACGACGAACCGGTTGGGATTGTCGTGAACGGGAAATCGAAGCGCGTTGTCAAGTATATTTCTGCCGAGGGCAACGTGCTTTTCGAGGAAGATTTTGTTCTCGACAGCGCGGGGGTTTGGCAAAGCGTTTCGTCATTAGAATTTGAATACGATTCTGCGAACAATTGGACGAAACGCACGCGTGGGAATGGTCGCGTGGCCGAGCAGGAAACGATGTGTTGCGGCTTGCTCTATGAGATTGATGAAGACGGAGTTCGCACCGATTACACCTACGACACAGCGCGGCGGCTCGTGGAAAAAATGCGCTCGCCGACCGCGACAATGCCGGAGCAGATCTCGGGCTATGCGCGCGACGCTCGCGGGAATATTGTCTTAGAAACGCTGAAATTGGACGGTCCGACCTTTTCCGCAAAATCTCGCGAGTATGACATTTTTGGTCGCGAGATCGTGGCGACAGACGAACTTGGCAGGACCACGCGAACCGCGTATTCCGCCGACGGACTTACGACGACAACGACGTTGCCAAATGGCGCAACGAGGACGACGACAAAGCACGCCGATGGCACGGTTTTCGCGATTTTGGGGACTGCGCAGCGGCAAGTTGAAACTGCGATTGATGTCGTTTCAGACGGGATTTGCGAGACGCGGCGCGTTGCGGGGACGAGCGACGATGCCGGCATTATTTCGCGGGAAACCCGGAATGCTCGCGGCGAAACGCTTCGGAGTGAAAGCGCGAACACGCTCGGAGGTTTTGTCGTGGAGGAAAGCGAGTATAATTCTCGCGGGAAGTTGGTTCGGAGCGTTGTCGGCGGCGCAGCTCCGACACTTTTTGAATACGACGATTTCGGCAACGAAACCAAGCGCACGCTCGCCCTCGCGGACACTCCGACGACAACGAACTCGCGCGTTTCCGAGACCGTGAAATTTTTTGAGACGCGCGACGATGGCGTCTATGAAGTCACGAAAACGACGACATACTCGGCGTCGGGCACGGCGCTCGTGAGCAGCGAAGCCCGCCTCGTTTCCGAGGGTGCGACGATCGAAAGCAAGACAATTTTGACGGATGCACGAGGGAATGTTTCCTCGCAGTGGACGGAGTTTGGCGACGCGTGTGAGCGCATTGCGAAATCGCAGGTTGCGAGCGCGACGAACGTCGCGACGACGCGGACGGTTGACGGCTTTGTCGTGGAGCAAACGGATTACGCGGGCATCACAAAGACATTCGCGAGAGAATTTCGCAGCGGCGACAATGCCGGAGTTATTTTCTCCACGACAGATGGTCGCGGCAACACGACGCAGGTTTTCCAAAATGTTCTCGGGTGGACGACGAAAACGCTTGACGCGCTCGGAAACGCGACCACGACCGAGTACGACCTCGGGCAAGGCAGACCGTCTGTCGTGACCGACGCTCTCGGGAACGAGCGGCGATTTGCCTACGATTTGCACGGGAATGTTGTCGCGGAATTTGGCTCGGGCTCGCAACCCGCTGTTTTTGAGTTCGGCGACGCCGACAACAAAATTTCGCAGAAACTCTTTCGCGCAGGCAGCGAAGTGATTGACGGCGACCCGCGCGAGCGTGGCGATTTCGACGAGACGCTCTGGGTTTATCACGAGGCGACGGGCCTTCTTCTCGCAAAAATTTATCCGAACGGCTCGCGGACGGATTACGCCTACGATGCGCGCAACCGCCTTGCGACGACGACGCTCGCCCGCGAGATCGACGCTGCCGGCACGCGGCTACAACTCACCCGCGCCTACGACGATAAGACGAACGAACTCGTCTCCGTGACGAGCAATGATGGGACTGTCGCAACGTCGTATGTTTATAATTTCCTCGGGCAATTGCTCAGAATGAGCGATTCCTCAGAAATTACAATTTCGTATGGGTACACGGAGTTTGGTGAAGTTGAAAGCGAAACGCGGAGCGGGCTCTTCAATAAAGTCTTGACACACCACTACGACGATTTTGGTCGAGAAATCGGCTATTCGTTGGACGGGGAACGCAAGACAATAATCTCGTTTGAGAGCGATACGGGGCGCGTGTCTTCTTTGCTCGCCGAAACGAAAAATTTTGCGTGGAACTATCTCGCCGGAACTTCGCTGAAATCGAAACTCGTTTACCCAAATGACGCAGTTTCAGAGTGGTCTTATGAGGAAAAGCGCGATTTACTCTCATGCGTGAAGAACACCATCAACTCCGCAATAACGTCGCAATACGACTATGAGAATGACGCTCTCGGTCGTCGCACAGTTGTCGCAAAGTCGGGAACAATGTTCGACGGAGATGACAGAGTTGCAGTCGGCTACAACAATCGTAGCGAGGTCGTTTCCGCCGTCGCGGCAAACGATAATTCGTATTCCTACGCGTATGATTTTGACAACATAGGGAACAGAAATTCTGCCACAGAATCGGGCACAACAACTGCGTATTCTGCGAATGAATTGAATCAATACTCCGACGTTGTCGTGGAAGGCGATAGTTTTGTTCCCGAGTATGATGCCGACGGCAACATGATTGTTGTCAAAGCGTCAAGTGGGACATGGGATGTTGAACACAGTGGAGAAAATCGCCCAACAACGTGGACAAAGCGCGAGACCGGCGAAAAGATATATATGATGTTTGACGCGCTTGGTCGTCGCACTGAAAAGCGAGTGTTGAATGCCTCGGGCGTGCGCACGCTGCGAGAGCGCTACGTGTATAACGGTTTCCTCTGCGTACAGATTCTTGATGGCGATAGCAACAATGCCGTCATCAAGGAGTTTGTGTGGGATCCGACCGAGAGTGTCGCGACGCGACCACTCGCGTTTTCCCACGTAAGGGAGAGTTTAAATCTGCTCTACAACTTTGATGGCAATAAGAATGTCAGCGAAGTGTTTTATCTCGCGGAAGCAAACGGGATCGGAGCTCACTATGACTATGCGCCATTTGGTGCGGTTTGCCGCACGACAAGGGCGACGCGCGTGACCGGATTCGACGCGATCGAGCAAAATCCCTTCCGCTTTTCGTCCGAGTTCCACGACCCTGAACTCGACCTCGTCTATTACAACTACCGCCACTACTCGCCCACCCTCGGTCGCTTCCTCTCCCGCGACCCAATCGAAGAGCAAGGAGGTCTGAATTTGTATGCATTTGTTAAAAATAATTGCGTGTCTGTGGTGGACATAAATGGGGAAGATTATTCAGGAACTCCCGAATCCACTATTTCACCCTGCGAAATAGGTACTGATGGCATATTTGAGGAAATTATGTCTAACCCAAAATTTAAAGATCGGGTATCCGGTTTGACAGGGGAATCAATATATAATCTTGCACTGAGAGAAGGATATACAAAATATGAATCATGGCAAATGAGAAATTCCGTTCATGAGTTCTGGCGCACGACCTCGATAACAGATTCGACGTTCGTCATGTCTGTTTCAGGAACTATTTCGGCTCCGACTGGTAGTGGGGTCAACGGTTATGTAGTTAATGTCTCCATGAAGTACGATACAGGGGGGATAGAAAATTTGTCGCCAAATTTCGGAATTACTAACGAACCAGGAATGTGTAGTTTTGGGCTGGACTTCGACTATCGAATGAATTCTTCTCTTAGTGTCAGTGCACGTGTTGAATATCAGATTAACTATGAGCACGGTAGCGACACTAGTGAATTTTTCTTAGGGGTTGATTTCAGATGGAATTTTTAAAGCATATATTTGCCTCTACTTTGCTATCAATAATATTGGTGGTCCCGTGCATTGCCGGAGTTTTCCAATGTCGCGTTAAATTATTAGATGAATGGGGTTGTGCACTTCTAATTTCCTCAGATGGGGCTGGGCAAATAGAACTTACGCAAAGTTCGAGAAATAAACTTTGCAAAATTTACAGATCTCCGGATTTTTGGAAGTTGGCTTCTACTGTGGGAGAGACCAAGGATCCAGACGATATTTCAATTTTGTGTGCAATATGGTTGGACATTGCTTCTGCAGAAGATAGGAAGCGCCTTTTTCAAGAAATTTTTATTAATTCGCTCGGAGAATCTTTGGATTTTATAAAAAATAAGGAAGGGTTTTATAGATTAATCCACAAATTGGAAGAAAAGGATAAGCGAGATCCCATTTTGCAACAATATCTTTCTTTGATGTTGCTTGATTACACTTGTTCGGATGACGCGTTTTACCTAATTAGATCAAAAATGGTTTTTTCTATGCGCATTGCTTGGTTGTGGTGTACCTATATGAGGTATTCTGGGTGTCCGATCTATGATGAAGTATTCTACGCCATGACAATTTTTAAATACCTACTTCCTGCCGGGGCTTCCGACCGCAATTGTGCTTGCTTATGTATCGATGCCCTATCAAAAGAGTACGATCTTCCGGATTTGAGTTGTTCTGAATATTATTTGAAGGCAATTGAAAGAATTTGGGGAAAGAATGATTATGGGGTCAGGTTTTGTCGGGCACTACGGAATAACGATGGTGAAGAATTTTTGAAATTGGCAAAGGGCCATTTTTATCCTGCATATTCTCACGCGGCAAATTATTGTTTCAATACGAAACGTTATGATGATTCAGCCTACTTTCATTATTTGAGTTGGAGACATCCTCTAACTCTTTATCGTGTTTGCACGGCTTGCGCCCCGGAGGAGGTCGTGGGAAAAGTGATTGCCCCTGAAGCTCAAAACTTTTGTGATGCGCTCCTACTTGCAGAACGATACGACGATCTCGTTGTGTTTACATCGTACTTCACCAGATTGCTGTGCATGCTTACTAATCGTTCGTTAGTATATGATCCTGTGTCAGGCACAATGAAAACTCGTCCACAAAATAATTTGTTTTGGATAAATTTGGGGGAGACTTTCACAAATCGCGTTAGAGCGCAACTAATACGAAAGGGAAAGAATTTTTCGCTAGAGTGTGAAAAAACAGGAAAGACATTAGTAGTTAATTTTGAGCATTTCACGATAAATGAATTTGAACAAAGATATCAGGACGAACAGGCTCAAATTTGCGAAGGCGAGTAATATTAATCGAGTTTGTTCACATCTAACGGTGTTCATGATTGTGTATATGGGGGGGGGGGCTGTGGCGACAACAATGGTTTGAAATTACTCATGCATTGCACGTGAGACGGAGAGTTTGTGGTAAGGATTTTTTTCGGAAGGGTTAATGGTGGCGGTTGGGTTGGTGGTGGAGAGCAAAGCCAGGC
>JAJPZB010000106.1 GCA_021204635.1 Opitutia bacterium
CGAAAAGCAAAAAAAGTTTTTAGTAAACTCTGCAACAATGCGGAATTTGGCATTGTTGTGGCGGGTCGGTGGCGAAACTTGGGTTAGTGGTGGGATTTTGTGGTGGGGCAGCGGGCGCAGGCGCTTGGCGATATTGCGAGACCGCCCTTTGAGGTTTCGCGCAATTCTGCGGGCATTCGCCTGCCGATATCGCGCATGGCGAAAATTGCGTCATCGAGCGTCACCCGCGGCGAAATTCCGACGAACGCGAGCGTTGCGGCGAGGTACGAGTGCACGGCGAACATTCCGTTGCGCGACACGCACGGGACTTCGACAAATCCGCCGATCGGGTCGCACACGAGACCGAGCGTGTTTATCAGCGCGAACGTCCCCGCCGCGCACGCAGTCTGTGGTGAGCCGCCGAGCGCTTCCACGACAGCGGCAGCCGCGATCGCCGACGCGCTCCCGACCTCCGCCTGGCAACCGCCCTGCGCACCCGCGAAAAACGCGTTTGCCGCAATCAAGACGCCGACGCCGCTCGCCGTAAAAAGCGCCGTCGTGAGCGCGTCCTCGCTGATGCCGCGCGTTTCTTCCAAGACGGTGAGGCACGCGGGCACAATGCCGGAGGAGCCTGCCGTCGGCGTGGCGACAATCTTCCCGAATTGCGCGTTGTTTTCGAGAACCGCATAGCCATATGCCGCGAGCCGCGTCAAATCCGCTCCCAACAAAGAATTCCCGCTACCCGCGTAGTCCAAAATTTTTCGCGCGTCGCCACCGGAAAGCCCGCTCGCGGACGCGTTTGAGATTTCCAATCCGCGCTTCACAGAATCGCGCATTGTGCGGTAGAGCGTGCGCATTTTCCCGAAAATTTCCTCTCGCTGGCTTCCGGAAATGGCAATCTCGCGGCGAATTGCGAGTTCGGCAATTGAAATTTTTTCGCTCTCGCAAATCGCGAGAAGTTCGGCGGCAGTTTTGTAGTCGCAGGTTGATGGCATGTAATTTTTATGTTGCTTTGTTGCGCGGCGAAATCGTTATCCGATCTTTGGAATCACCACGCATTTTTTTACGAATGAAATTCGCTTCATGACGCTGATGCAGTCGTCGGGAATCCGCGCGTCGGTTTTGATTACGGTGAACGCGTCGTTGTCGCGCATTTTTCGCGAGGTGAGGATTGTCGCGATATTCGCATCGACGCAGCCCAAGAGCCCAGTGACGCGGGCGAGAAACCCCGGGCGATCCATGTGCCAGCAAATAATCGCGTCGAGCGTCCCCGTAAGGTTTGTCGCGAAGCCGTCGATCTCGCGAATTTCGACATTCCCACCACCGACGCTCGCGCCCACGACAACGAGAGTTTCCCCGCCCTCGAAAAAGAAGGTCAGCCGCGCAGAGTTCGGGTGCGCGTCGGGGCCGAGTTCGACATTGGCAAATTCCACTTTCAGTCCCTTGTCGGCGGCAATTTTCAGGGAATCTTTGAGGCGCTCGTCGTCGGGCAAAAAGCCGAGCAGCCCCGCGACAATGCCGCGGTCTGTGGCGTGCCCCCGCCCGGTTGCGGCGAACGAGCCGTGCAGTTCTATCAAGATTTTTTCCGTTTTGGGGCGCTCCGCGGCAATGCTGCGCGCGAGCAATCCGAGACGTACTGCGCCGGCGGTGTGCGAGCTCGAAGGGCCGATCATCGCGGGCCCGATAACGTCAAATGCCGAAGTTTCCATAGTTCAAAAATTCCTCAACAATCGCGAGCGCAATCCGAGTTTTTACTTTTCAGAGTTTCGCAAAACGTCGGCAACGCGCTCGACAATCTCGGCGGGCTCGGCGAGACGTCCCTTCCCCGCAACGCCGCACGCGAGCATTCCCGACGCCGGTTCCACGATGATGTTTCCGCGACAACGAAGCTTTTCGATGTTCTCGCGCGTCGCGGGGTGCTCAAACATTTTCTCGTTCATCGCCGGTGCGACAACGACGGGCGCGCGCGTGGCGAGATACGCGCAGGAGACGACTTCCGGCGCGAGACCATTCGCAAAGCACGCGATAATGTGCGCCGTGGCGGGCGCAACGAGAAACAAATCTGCCCACTCCGCGACGTCGATGTGCTCGGGTTTCCACGGAGAATTTTTGTCCCAGAGGTCGCACACGACGGGGCGCCGCGAGAGCGTCCGCAACGTGAGCGGCGTGATAAATTCCGTCGCCTCGCGCGTCATCAGCACCTGCACCTGCGCGCCCTCTTTTATCATGAGCGAAACGATTTCGGCGGCTTTGAATGCGGCGATTGAGCCCGTTACCGCCAGCGCGATTTTTTTGTTTTCGAGAAACATTTTTCGGGGGAACTTAAATATTTTTGCGTTTTTGAGATTGTCGCAGATTCGCGAAATTTTCACGGTGCGAGCCGGCGAATTGCCCAGACCTGAGAATCTTCGCTCTCGCGCGAATACTCAAACCTGTCGTGAAGCCGATTTGGTCTGCCCTGCCAAAATTCGATTCTCGTGGGCACGACGCGAAATCCGCCCCAAAAATCGGGAAGCGGCACGTTGCCGTCTGCGAATTTGCGCTTCATCTCATCAAGCTTTTTCAGGAGCACGGAGCGCGCGGAAATCACGCTCGATTGGTGCGAAACCCAGGCGCCGAGGCGGCTTCCGAAGGGCCTGCTGATAAAATATTTCAGCGATTCTGCCGTCGAAATTTTTTCCACCCGACCCGAAATTTCTACTTGACGTTCGAGGCCGAGCCACTGGAAAAGCAAAGACACGTGCGGATTTTCCTCGATCTGCCGCGCCTTTCTGCCCGTGTAATTCGTGAAAAACACGAAGCCGCGTTCGTCATACGCTTTCAGCAAAACGGTGCGCGCGGAAGGTCGCCCGTCACTCCCGCAGGTGGCAATTGTCATCGCGTTGGGCTCTATCAATTTTGCCTCGCACGCGTTGTCAAACCACTTCCGGAATTGGTCGAACGGCGATCTCGCGAGATCCGGCAAATCCAACCCTGCTTTCGTGTATTCTTCTCGGAGATCAAAAAGTTCCATGCACGCGAAAGCGTATTTCTTTTAAATCCCGTTGCGAGAATTTTTGCGCCACAATCTCGCGCAGCGCGCGGTGTTTTATTTTGCTTTCGCAGAGTTTTGGGGCGAAAGTAGCCCGAAGTTTCCAATGGACACGGAGCTGTTTGATTATTCCCTGCCGCAAGAGCTGATTGCGCAAACGCCTGCCGCGCGCAGAGACGCCTCGCGCCTGCTTGTCTTCGAGCGTGCGAGCGGGAAAATTCGGCATTGCGTGTTTTCGGATTTGCCGGAGATTTTGCCAGCGGGAACGCGCCTTTTTCGCAACGATGCCGCAGTTTTGCAGGCGCGTCTTCCTGGCGTCCGCGAAGGGAGCGGCGGCAAAGTGGAGTGCCTGCTTTTGCGCCCTGGGAAAATTCCTTCGCAATGGTGGTGTCTGTTAAAGCCTGGGAAAAAGGCGGCTGCGGGCGCATTTGGCATCGCCGGCGTCTATCGCGCGCACGTGATGGACAAAGAAATCTGCGAGGACGGTGGCGGCGAGTATCTCGTGGAATTTGAAATTTCTCCGCGCGGCGACAATGTCCTCGACGTCGCAAAGCGGATAGGCGTCCTGCCGCTGCCGCCATACATTGTGCGTTCGCGCCCGAAAAATGCGGATTTTTCTGCACTTGACAAAGAGCGATATCAGACAGTTTACGCGCACTTGGAAAACCCCGTGGCGGCGGCGGCGCCAACCGCCGGCTTGCATTTTTCCACCGAGCTTTTGCAAAAATTACGCGAGCGAAATTTCCCGCAATTCGACCTCACGCTCCACATCGGCATCGGGACGTTTCAGCCGATAAAATCTGCCAAAATCGAATCTCACAAAATGCACAAAGAGTTTTATTCGATTCCGCAAGAAACGCGCGAGCAACTCGAACGCGAAGACAAAAAAAACTCGCCGCGACTCGCCGTCGGGACGACGAGCTTGCGCGCGATGGAAGATTTTGCGCGCCGCAGAGCCGCCGGCGACCCGCTGATCCCCGAGCGTGGGAGCGTCGCAGCTGTTGCAGGGCTCTTCGTTTTTCCGCCGCAAAAAATCATCGGCGCGGAGTTTTTGCTCACGAATTTTCACCTGCCAAAATCGTCGCTCATGTGCCTTGTCGCCGCGTTTCTCGCGCCGGGGGAAATGCGCGGAATCGAGATCATCAAACAAATTTACGCGGAGGCTATTTCGCTACGCTACCGCTTTTACAGCTACGGAGACGCAATGCTAATCCTTTGATGTCAACAACAAAATTTTGCCCCAAAACCATTTTCAAACCCCACAAAAATCATGAACAGGACAACCGTTAAAAGCGCGCTCGCGGCGACGTCGCCGGCGGAGAAAATCCAAGTCTGCGGCTGGGTCAGGACGCGCCGCGACGCGAAGACGTTTTCTTTCATCGAGTTGAACGACGGCTCGTGTCAAAAGAATTTGCAAATCATCGTCGATGAGAATTGCCACGGGAGCGAGCGAGTGAAAGAGGCGCTCACTGGAACGGCGATCGGCGTTGTCGGCGAACTCGTCGCCTCGCAAGGCAAAGGGCAAACCTGGGAAGTTCACGCGACAAATTTTGAAATAATCGGTAGCGCGCCGGACACATTTCCGCTCCAAAAAAAAGGGCACAGCGTGGAATTTTTGCGCGAAATCCCGCACCTGCGCGCGCGAACAAACCGTTTCGGCGCAATGTTCCGAGTGCGCTCGCGCCTCGCCTTCGCCGTGCACAATTTCTTTCAGGGGCGCGGATTTTCCTACGTCCACACGCCGCTGATAACGATGAGCGACTGCGAGGGCGCCGGAGAGCTTTTCCGCGTGACGACGCTCCCGCTCGACAACCCGCCGCGAACGCCGGAGGGCGCAATCGACTACGCGCGCGATTTTTTCGCGAGGCAGGCATTTCTCACCGTCAGCGGGCAATTGGAAGCCGAGACGCTCGCGTGCGCACTCGGCAATGTTTACACCTTCGGTCCGACATTCCGCGCGGAAAACTCGCACACGTCGCGCCACGCCTCGGAATTTTGGATGATCGAGCCGGAAATGGCGTTTTGCGACCTGAGCGGCGACATCGATGTCGCGGAGGCGTTTGTCAAGCATCTTATTGCCGACGTCATGCAAAATTGCCCCGATGAAATCGAGTTTTTCGACAAATTTGTCAGTCGCGGCTTGCGCGATCGCCTGCGCCACGTTTTGGAAAAGCCCTTCGTCCGAATTTCTTACACGGAGGCAGTTGCGATATTGAAGGCGTCGGGAGAAAAATTCGAGTTCCCCGTCGAGTGGGGCGAATCGCTGCAATCCGAACACGAGCGCTTTTTGACGGAAAAACATTTCGGCTCGCCCGTCGCGGTTTACGACTATCCTAAGGTTGCGAAGCCTTTTTACATGCGGCAAAACGACGACGGGCGCACGGTTGCGGCGGCGGATTTGCTCGTGCCAGGGATTGGCGAAATCATCGGAGGGAGCCAGCGCGAAGAGCGCTTGGAGTGCCTCCTCGCCGCGATGCACGAGCACGGGTTGAGCGAGAAGGATTATGCGTGGTATGTGGATCTGCGCCGCTTCGGGAGCGTGCCGCACGCCGGCTTCGGGCTCGGCTTTGAGCGCATGCTCATGTTTGTCACGGGCGAGGGAAACATTCGCGATGTGATCCCGTTCCCGCGCACACCGGCGTAAAACGCCATTGTTGTGGCAACAAAGCCAAGTTCAAAAGGAGGTCACGCTCTCACCACCAACCCAAGTCACGCCACTAACCCGCCCACCACTAACCCAATTTCCACCACCAGCCCAAGTCACGCCACTAACCCGCGACGGGGTTAGTGGTGAAGCTTTTTTCAGAGGGTCGGTGGTGGCGACCACCAAGGAAATCGCACGTTGCATGTGCGAATTGTTGCCACCACCAACCCGCCCACCACTAACCCAAGTCACACAGGAAATTGCCCGCTCTCGCCACTAACCCACGACGCTTAGTCGGTGGTGGGTTTGTGGCGAGATTCCGGGTCGGTGGTGGCGACAATCATTCGCCGGATTCCGCCGGCTCGAGGTACGTGGCTCTTTCCGCCACCACAATCCCGCGCATGATGATTTGCACATTGACGCCGACGCCTTTTTCAAACCTCCGCTCGGGCACGCTCGCGCCGCGCGCCACCGATTCTCCGGGCTGCAAATTCAGGTTTCCGTTTGTTGTGGCGCGGCGACCATCGTCGAACGTTAATTCCATTCTAAACGAGCATTCAGCCCAGACCGTGCCGCGATTTTGAATCAGCACAAAAATCGCAGGATCCGCATTCCCGCCACTCGCTGCCCTAACGTAGAAATCGTTTATCGAAACGTCTGACACTACGACGCCGGGCGCGCGCACGAGGCGGGAATAATTCAAAATCCCCGCGCCATATTCTTCGTCGAAACCAGGGACGCCGAGATCGTCTGACGCCGCCGCCACTTTGTCGGCGAGATCCTCCGATGACAAAATTTGCGCCGACGCCGCCGTGCCCAATTCCGCAGAATCCGAGATAGCCGCCGCGAGAGTTCCCGCAACAAGCGGAGCGCTCGCGGATGTGCCCGAGAATGAAGTCACCACGTTCGTGTCCGCCGTCCCCGCCGCAACAATCCCGACGCCCGGCGCGACGGACAGGAGGTTGTCGCCGACGTTGGAAAACGGCGCGCTCGAATTTTCCGCATCGACTGCGCCAACGGCGATGACGCCGGAGTATGCCGCCGGATACGCGAGCGCGGTCAAACCTTCGTTGCCGGCGGCGGCAACAATCGTCACGCCCTGCGATATCGCAAATTCCACGGCTTGCCGCAACACAGCGGAATCCTCGGAGAGCCCCGCGCTAATGTTCACAATCTGCGCGCCTGCCTCGATGGCGGCGTAAATTCCCGCTGCGGCAGTGAAAGAATCGGCGTCGCCGTTGCCGTCAAAAATTCGCACCGCCACAATCTCCGCGTTTGCCGCCGCACCGACGATTCCGCCCTCGCCGTTGCCACAAACGAGCGAGGCGACAGCCGTGCCGTGCGACAACGATTCCGCAGTGTCCGGCGCGCCACCAACGACGTCAATTTGCGAAATTGACGCACCGCGCAGGGCGATGTGGTCGAGCAAAATTCCGGAATCCAAGATCGCGATTTTCACGCCTGCGCCACGGGCAGAATTGGCGAGATCGTCGGCAGAAAACCCGAGTTGCGACAATGCGTTTGCGCCGACGGGAACCCGCCCGCCGACAACATTCTCGCGCGCATCTGCGTCGTCGAGGCTCGCGCCAATTTCCTCGGGAATGCGCATCCTGAAATTGTAGTCTTCGCCCACGATGCCGGCGGGAATGCCGAGCGCGGCAAAATTCGCATCGTCGCGCACGCGCACAATTCCCGCCGCCTCGATGACGCCGAGAATTTTCACGCCACGTTGCCGCGCATAGTCCAAGAAATCGCGCATGGATTTCTCGTCTTTGAAAAAAAGGATTTTCTCGCCGGCGACAGCCCCCGCAGGAATGTCGTCATTGTTGTTGGCATAAAATCCGCCCATTGTTGCCGCGCCATCGTCGTAGGAATCGGGATGGTTGTGGAGCGCAGGCGGGTTGGTGGTGGCAACTGTCGCGGCCTCGCGATTTTTTTGCACTTTGAAAAATCCCACCACCACAATGATGAGAACGATGAAGGCAATTATGCCGTAGAACCTGTCGCCGCTCCGGCTCATAGATTTTTCAAAACGCGTTTGTCGTGGAATATGTTTCGCGACAGCCCCCGAAGCCGGCAATCTCCCGCGACAACGGCGTCATTTCCGCTTCCCGAAAACAATCGTGCCGAAGAGCCACAAACTCAAAATCGCCGCCACCACAAAGCCGGAAATCCCGAGGTGTTTTGCAAACGCGAGGTTGCCGTTGGAAAGCGCCGAAGCGCACGCGAGCAATGCAGACGCGACGAGCAGCGCCGAGATTATCAGCGCGAGCGCGACGCGGTTTGCCGAGCGGTCGAGCGTTTGGCGCGTCGCCGACAGCCCCTCGAGCTCGATCTTCGCGCGGGCGTCGCCACTCTCGATTTTCCACAAAATGCGCTGCACGGAATCCGGCAATTCCCTTATGTATGCCATGCTGCGCGCCGCCGCCCAAATCGTCCCGCGCACGATTTTTTGCGGCATTCTGCGCTCGACGTAGAGTTCGCGCAGCGCCTGCGCGGCAAAGGTTTTCAGGTCGAACTCGGGGCTGAGCGTGGCGCCGGTTTCCTCCATGACGAGAATCGATTTCGCGAGCAGCGCGTAGTCTCGCGGGAGCGGCAAATTGTTCTTCGCGAAGACCCGCAACATGTCGAAAATTATGTGTCCGACGGCTTTGGAATTTGTCGCGAAATCGGCGTAGCGGCGCAGGATTATCGCGATTTCCGATTCCAATTTTTCCTTTTCCACGCGCTCTCGCGGCGGGATTGCGCACAGTGCAATTTGCAAAACTTTCTCCGCGTTCATCTCGGAAACTGCGGAAAAAATGTCCGCCAAGAAATATCTCATCTCGCGCGAGAGCGTGCCCGCGCAGCCCCAATCGAGAAAGCAAAGTCGCCCGTCCGGCGAAATCAGAACGTTTCCCGTGTGCGGGTCCGCATGGAAAAATCCGAACTTGAAAATTTGCCGGAAAATTGATTTGCCGCCGGCAATGCTGAGGCGCTTCGCCGTTTCCGCCGAAATCGACGGGTCGCCCGGGCGCACGCCGTCAACCCACTCCGAAATCATGACGCGCGACGACGAGAGATCGCGGAAAACCCTCGGCGCAAAAATTTCCGAATCATCGTTGAGCGAGTTGAAATGCTGGGAATTTGTTGCTTCGAGGGCGAAATCGGTCTCGCGCATCACGCCGTCGCGAATTTCTTCCAAAATGCCCGGCAAATCGTATGACGCGAGCTCCGGAATCCGCTCCGCCGCCTGTTGCACAATCCACTCGAGAATCTGAAAATCCGCGCGCATGGATTTTCCCGAGCCCGGGCGGCGAACCTTCACGGCAACGCAATTGCCGTCTTTCAGCTTCGCCTTATACACCTGCCCGACCGAGCCGGCGGCAACCGGAGTTTTGTCAAACTCGGAAAAAATTTCGTCGAACGCACGCGGCAATTCGCCGATCAAAACCGGCTCAATGTCCTCCCACGCGCACGGCGCAACGCGGTCGCGCAGGCGCTTGAACTCCGCGACGAGCGGCGCGGGAATTATGTCTTCGCGCGTGCCGATTATTTGCGCGAACTTGACAAACGTGGGGCCGAGTTCCTCGCAGGTCTCGCGAATCCTTTGCCAGAGAGAGATTTTTTTGCTCTTTGGCAGGATTTTTTTCAAAAACGAATGCTGCCGGCGGTCGATTTGCCCGAGCAGGCTCGCGAAGCCGTTTCGCAAGAGCACGACGACGATCTCCTTCGCCCGCGCGCTGTTGCGCAAGACCGAAAGAGTGCGGAGCGGAGAACTCGTCTCTTGCCCTGAGTTCACGTGAAGCGGAGGTCGGATTCTCGCGAGAACAGCCGATATGCTCGCCGGCAAAACGCGGGATTTTCCGCGTCAGCTCGCGGGTTTCTCGACTGCGTCGGGAGCGGCATTTGCTGCGGGCTCGGCGGCGGGAGTTTCGCTCGGCTTGCTCACCGGCTCGATCCCGAGCTTTGCCTCGATCGCCTTCAGGCGCTCCGAGATTTCGCAAACCTGCTCGCGCGTCGCAAACGGCAGCGTCTCGTCGCGCTTTTCGCCGAGGTCCTTGCAAATTTTCCCCACGTTTTCTTCGCCGAGTTTCGATGCCCGCGCGAAAAATTCCTTTGCGTCGTTGGAAGAGATTTTCCCCTTCTCCACCCATTCTCCGAGCGTTTTTTCAATGGCGTCCTTCGATATCACGACAGCGCCTATTCCCGCGTAGATAGTTTTTTTGATTGTGTCTAACATGTTCGTCCCTTTGTTGGTTTGTTTTTTGGAATTTTGTTAAAAAAAAAGGAAGCAGCGCTATTCCTCCGAAACGTCTTTCTCTTCGATTTCTTCCGCCACTGTCGAGGAAACGCCGACCGTGAAGCAAAGCCCGCTCAGGCCATTGACGAGATAGCTCGCGCTCGAACTGCACAGGATGAGCTTTTTCTTGTAAGCGTCCGACCAGTCGCGCGCCGGCGAATTTGTGTTGTTGATTCCGAGCCACATCTTCGTGTCTTTCAGCTTGGAATTGGGCGACTTTATCGCGCCGTAATACTGATAATCGCTGCGCTCGCGGTTCATGTAATCTTTGAAAACGCTGTAAAATTCCTCGACTTCGTCCGCAGTCGCAAGCCGGATTTCAATCGTCTTGGCGTGCGTCGTCTGCGGATATGTTTTGAAAACGAGATAGTCCGCGACAGTCATGACGTTGGTATTCGTCAGCGAGTTCACTGCGTTTCTCGTCGTCGTGCGGATTTTTCTCGCAGTCTCGCTCGTCTGGATGCGCGTCGGGTCAAAAATTTCCATCGCATAAATTCTGACGACGAGGGGCGAATCCCGCAGGTCGAACGACATTTCCGTGACATATTGCGCGGAAACAGCCCCGCTCGACACCTCTGTCGCCTGCGCCGAAACATATTTTTGAAGCGAAAGATTCGTTATCTTGCGGGCGTCGCGGAAATAAAATTCCTGCGCCGGCGCATCCACCCTTATTATGAAGGCATTTTGCTGCAATTCCGGCGTCGTCACTGCCACGCTGCCGAACGCGGAAATGCCGCCAAACGCGCAAAAAATCGCGACAAAGGGGAAAAAGAAACTTTTCTTCATGACGCGCGGGAATCTACCCCATGCCCCCGCCTGCGCGCAACAGCGAAAACCGCCCGCAACCGGCAACAATGACGGCGCAAAAAATAAAAAAACTTTACAACATGCAGACAAATCGAGATACTCAGCCCTTCAATTTCTTAATCAAAACCGTATAGGCAATGGGAAATCTCAAGAAGAAACGTCGTCTCAAAATGAACAAGCACAAACGCCGGAAACGCTCCAAGGCAAATCGCCATAAGAAGCGTTTGTGGTGTTAAGCCGGAAACGGCACGGTACGGCTTTCCTTGAAGCGCGTAGCCATTGTGGCGGCTTCGGGGAAAGCGCGTTTTTCTCCTCCTTTTTTGCCCACGCTCAGGTCGTGGGATTTTTGTTTTGGCAAGATGACGGTGTTAGAAAAAGTCGCGAGCTTGTTCATGAGGCATTCAAACGTCTCGGAGCACATTGTCGTCATGTCGCCACAAGGTAGCGTCCGCGACGAGGCAAAACTCGTCACGGAGCTTTTCAAGAACGGGCTCGCCGTGTATCACCTGCGCCGCCCGCGTTGGCAAAAGGTGCGTTTCAAGAAATTCATCGAGCAAATTCCGGAGCAATTTCGCTCGCGGATAGTCCTGCACCACTACCCCGATCTCGTGGCGAAATACAATCTCGGCGGCTTCCACCTCGGGTCCAACGCCGAAATTCCCCCGGACTACACCGACCCGCTCAGTGCGCAATGCATGCAATATTCCGACGCCGAAAAATTCGGGAAACGCTGCCGCAGGCTAATGCTCGGCCCCGTCTTTTTGAAAGACGACCGCGACATCACAATCCCCACGAGGACGCCGCAGGAATTTTCCGCAATCATCTCGTATTGGCGCAAAAAAAACGGCTCGCGCACGAAATTTTTCGCATTCGGCGGCGTCTCCGGTCAAAACATCGCAACCTGCAAGCACTTGGGCTTTGACGGCGTCACGCTCGTCAGCGCAATCTGGGACGCCGCCGATCCGGTGAAGGCATTCAAGGAATTTAAGGAAAAATGGTGACCGAAAACGGATACCGCCCAAACATCACTCCGACCGCGCTCGTGCTCTCGCGTCCGGACGGTTTTTCGGGCGCTGTTCTCGCCTCCGTCGTCCTCAAACCCGCGCGCGAAGCCCTTCCCAACACGCGAATTTTCCTGCTGATTCACAAAAAATTTGCACCGCTTTACGTGAATCACCCCGACCTCACCGGAATTTTGACATTCTCGGAGGAATCCACGCCTGAGGAAATTGCGGCGCATTTCAAAAAGCAAAAAATCGACGCTCTCGCGCATCTCGAATATTCCGAGCTCGTCGCGAAAGCCGCAGCTCTCGCCGGTGTGCGCGAAACATCTGCGTTCGAGCGCCAATGCGGCGGAAACGCAAAGTATGAAATTTTGGATTCCGCCGCGCACCGAGCGAGCCACGAGGCATTTCACAATTTCGAGGTTCTCGAGCCATTCGGAATCACTGTCGCGCACCGTCCGCTCCTGAACCTTTCCGTCCACGCCGACGCCTGCGCCGAGGCGTTCCGAAAGCTCGAAAAATACGGCATCGTCAAGGGAATGGAGTACGCGGTGTTTTGCCTCGACCCCAACCGCTTGGAACACTGCGTCGATGCCTCCGTTTTCGCAAAAGCGGCGGAGTGGCTGAATCAAAACACGAAAATGCCGGTCGTCGTTCTCGGCGACAAAGGCTTTTCCGACAAAGGTTTTCTGCGCTTTTGCAACGAATCTCACGGCGCTAACATTGTCGATCTGCGCGGCGAAACAACTTCGGCGGAAACCGCGCACCTGCTCAAGGCTGCGAGACTTTGCCTCACCGGCGAGAACGCGCACGCATACCTCGCCTCCGCGATGAACTGCCCCGTGATAACGCTATTCGTCGATTTCTCCGCAGGCAGGTGGTTCCCTCTCGGATATCTCTCGACAAACGTCTTCACCGGCGCGCAACGATTCCCCTTGGAACCACGAAGCTTCTACAACTTCCGCGCCTCGCGTGCATTCGGGCACGGCAAAATCGCCTCCGCCTTGGAATTTTCCCTCGCCTTGAAGAAATAACGGGTCGGTGGCGAAAGCCGGGTTGGTGGTGAAAACAATTCGCGCGAGTAAATTGCCACCACCAACCCAAATCTCACCACCAACCCAAAAAAGCCGCGAGAACACCGAAGCGGCGTCTCGCGGCTATTGTTGCCATTGCCCTGTTGCGCGGGCTTTATTTTACCTTGCTGAGCGGAGAATTTGGCGACAACCGGCGCTCGCGGATTATCGGGAGCAGTTTGTCGATAAACTCCTGCAAGGTGCACGAACCCTCGAGCGACTTGTCCGCGCGCGAACGCACAGAGACGAGCCCTGCCTCGATTTCCTTGGCGCCGATGACGAGCATGTGCGGGATTTTCTCGAGCTCTGCGCGGCGGATTTTCGCACCAAGTTTGTCGGAGTGTTCATCGACGGTGGCGCGGATTTTTTTCGCCTTGAGTTTCTCGCGAATTTCTGCTGCGGCGGGAATGAGCGAATCGTTCATCGGCAAGATTCTCACCTGCTCCGGCGCGAGCCATGTCGGGAAATCGCCGGCGAAATGCTCGATCAAAATCCCGACAAAGCGCTCCATTGAGCCGAACGGCGCGCGGTGAATCATCACAGGACGCTTACGCTCGTTGTCTGCTGTCGTGTAGGACAAATTGAAGCGTTCCGGCAAGTTGAAATCGACCTGCACGGTGCCAAGCTGCCAGCCGCGCCCAATCACGTCCTTGACGATGAAATCGATCTTCGGACCATAGAACGCGGCCTCGCCCTTTTCTTCCACGACGGGGACGCCGAGCGTTGCGGCAGCCTCGCGGCATGCCTGTTCCGCCTTTTCCCAATTTTCGTCGCTCCCGATATACTTCGAGGATTCGGGGTCGCGAAGCCCGACGCGAACCTGATAGTTGTTCATGCCGAGCGTCGAGAGAATTATCTTGACAAGCTCGAGGCAGCCGCAAACTTCCTGCCCGATTTGGTCTTCCGTGCAGAAGAGGTGGCCGTCGTCCTGCGTAAACCCGCGCACGCGCGTCAGCCCGTTCAATTCGCCGGATTGCTCCCAGCGATAGACGGTGCCGAACTCCGCGAGGCGCACGGGCAAGTCGCGATATGAGTGCGGGCGCGAATCGAAAATCTTGATGTGGTGCGGGCAATTCATCGGCTTGAGCAAGAAACCGTCGATTTGCCCCGCAGAGAGGAGATTTGCCAAGTCCGCGCAAGATTTTCCCTCTGTTGCGAGCTTCTGAATTTGCTCCGGCGGAATCACCGGCGGGAACTGCGATTCGCGATAATACGGGAAGTGCCCCGACGTGCGGTAGAGGTTCAAATTCCCGATGTTCGGCGTGAAAACCTGCTTGTAATCTTGCCTGAACAACTGCTCGGAAATGAAAGTTTGCAGCTCCTGGCGCACGATCGCGCCGTTTGGCGTCCACAAAATCAGCCCCTGCCCGACGTCTTCATCGATGTGAAAAAGCCTCAGTTCGCGGCCGAGTTTACGGTGGTCGCGCTTCTTCGCTTCCTCGACGTTGTGCAGGTATTCATCGAGTTCGGCGCGCGACGGGAACGCAGTGCCGTAAATGCGTTGCAACTGCTTATTGTTCTCGTTGCCGCGGTGATATGCGCCGGCAATTGAGAGCAGTTTAAACGCCTTGACCTGCGAAGTGTAGCGCACGTGCGGGCCGGCGCAGAGGTCGAGAAATTCGCCGTTGCGATAAAACGTGATTTTTTCGCCCTCGGGAACGTCGGCAAGACGCCCGGGCTTAAATTCCGTGAGAATCGGCGACTGGGCAATGAGCTTTTTCGCCTCCTCGCGGGAAACCTCGATGCACTCGAATTTCTGGTTTTCTTTCACGATTTTCTTCATCTCCGCCTCGATTTTTTCGAGGTCTTCGGAGGTGAATTTGTGGTCGATGTCAAAATCGTAGTAAAAGCCGTTTTCCGTCGGCGGACCGATATCGAGTTGGACTTCGGGGAAAATCCTCGCGACGGCGGCGCCGAGAATGTGCGCCGCGCTGTGCCGGAGTTCTTCGAGAGGTGTCATCTGTGCCATGGCTTGTTGAAAAAATTTCGGGTCAGATTACGCCGCAGGGCGAAACATTGCAAGAGCCGCGCGGCAAAAGCGGGCGCGCGTCAAATTGCGTCGAGCCTCGGAGCGCGGCGGTCGGGTAGCGGAAATTGCAGCGTCACCGTCGTGCCTTTCCCGGGCGTGCTGTCGATTCCGACCTGCCCGCCATGCTCGCGCATAATCCGCATGACAATCATCATTCCGAGGCCGTGTCCTCCGGACTTTGTCGTGAAAAACGGCTCGTAAATTTTGGAAATTGCGTCGCGATCAATGCCGCAACCGGTGTCGGAAATGCGCAAATACACGAATGCGTCGTCGCTGTCAGCAACAATATCGATTGCCCCGCCGTCCTGCATGGATTCCATCGCGTTTTTCGTGACGTTGAAAATCAATTGCTTCAGCTGCGAAACGTCTCCGCGAACAATCGGTGGCTCGCTTCCCTGCTTGACGGAACAGCGAATGTTTTTGTTTTCCAGCTCTGCCTTTTGGACGTTCAAAACCTCGAGGACGATGCCCATCAGGTTCGTTTTTTCGAGAACCGGCTTCTGCGGGCGAATTGCGCCGAGAAAATTTTTCAAAATGTCGTCCAAGCGCGAAATTTCCTCGATGCAAACGCCCACGGAATTTTTCAGCGCGCGGGATTTTTCGGCGGGAACGCCGAGCGCGGCGAGCTTGCGCTTCATGAGCTCCAAGTGAATTTTCATCGAGTTCAGCGGATTCCCAATCTCGTGCGCGACGCTCGCGGCGAGGGTGAAAATCGAGTTCACGCGCTCGCTCTCGATCATTTCCTCGGTGCTACGGCGCTCGTCCGTGATGTCGCGCATGATAATGCCGTAGCGCACGTCGCTGTCGCCGCCACCGACGATGAGCCGCGAAATCTGCATGCGCACCCAGCGGTGTTCGGGGTAAAAAATTTCCGCGTCGCGCGCGACGTTTGGCGCCAACCCGCCCTCGCGCAAAAACAAGAGCGAGCCCGCCAAATCCGGCACGAGCTTCCAAAAAACCGCCGTGCCCAATTCCTTCGCGCTGAGCCCAATCATCTCCGCGCCCGCGCGATTCGCGTAGTCGATGACGCCGGCGGAATCGATGACGAAAATCCCTTCCCCGACGGCGTCAAACACAGTCTCCAACAACCCGCGTTCGCGCGCGAGCCTCTGGACGAGAATAGTCAGATTCGTCGAATCCAAGTCGTCTATCCTGCCCAAAATCCGCTCGATTGAAGAGCGGCGCGGCGAAACATTTTGCTTTTCGGGAATCATTTTTGCGCCTTTTTCTTTGAAAAATTTTTGCGCTGCGGCGTCAAACCCGCCGGCGTTTATACGTCGATGGAATGCGGAGTGCCTCGCGATATTTCATCACTGTCCGGCGCGCGGCAGTTATCCCGCGAGCCGCGAGTTCCTTGGAAATTTTGTCGTCGGAAAGCGGCTTGTCGCGGGGCTCGTTTTCGATAATTTCTTTTATCATTTCGCGAATCGCGGCGTTGGAAACATTGTCTGTCAAGCCTTGAATTCCGGTGGAGAAAAAGCGCTTCAGCTCGATGGTCCCCCACGGAGTTTGCGCAAATTTGCCATTGACAGCCCGCGAAATCGTCGATGGATCAACGCCAATTCTCGCCGCGACATCGTTCTGCGTCATCGGTTGCAAGCCCGCAAAACCCTTCTCAAAAAACTCGCGCTGCGACTTCAAAATCTCCTCGCCGAGACGCGCCAACGTGCTCTCGCGATTTTTCAAATTCGCGACAAATTCCTCGGCAGACTTGATTTTTTCGTCGAAATACTTCTTGTCCTTCCCCGGAACATCGCCGAGCAGCACACGCTTTTTCCACTCCGACGAAACCTGGACTTTCGGGCAGCAATAGCGCGTCGCGACATCGACCTCCCAGCCGCCCGCCGCGCTCTCGCGGAAAATAATCTCGGGCACGACAACGCGGTTTGTGTCTTCGAGAAAGCCGGCAGCGGGCAAAATTTTCAACGCGGCAAGCTCGGCAATCGCTTCGCGGACAGCGGCGTCGGAGACGTCAAACTCGTCCGCTATTTCCGCAAATTTTGCCTTGGTAAAAAGCGCGTACGCCTTGTCAACAATGCGGAACGCGAGCGATTTTTCTCGCCCGCGCCGGCGTAGCTGAATCATGTAGCTCTCGCGATAATCGCGCGCGCCAATGCCGGGCGGATCAAAGCTTTGGAAAAGTTTCAGCGCCGCAGTCGCCGCCGCAACAGAGACGCCTTCTTCCTCGGCAAAACTCTCGATGTCGCGGTCAAAAAATCCTTTCTCCGTGAGGTTTGCGCAGATTTTTTCAAGAATTTTTTTCGTCGCCGCCGGCGCGTCTGTCTCGCCGATTTGCCGCTCCAAAACATCGTAGAGAGACTCCTTTTGCACTGCGGTGTCGAAAATAAATTCGCGGCGCTTCTCGTCGTCGGAAGTCCACTTTCTCGCAGGCGAAAACAATTCGTCCGAATCGCGATAAAACTCTTTTTTATCCGAGTCGCGGGTAGCATTGATGTCGCCACCACCGCCCCACTCGGATTCTGCATGCCTGCGCTCGCTGCGGGCGCGCTCCGCCGCCGCTTCCTCGGGCGTCAAAAGCCGCTCGTGCTCAAAAAAATCTTTGCGCTCCGCAACAATCTCCAAAAGCGGATTCTTCGCGCATTCCTCCTCGACCTCGCGATCCAACTCGTCCGTCGGGCGCCGCAAAATCTCCAACCTACGCAACATTTGCGGAGACAAAACCTGCGTTTGTGCAATCTTTTGCGCCTGCGACGCGGATGCGTTCTGTGAAATTTCTGCCATGCGAAAAATGGGGTATCTCCCCCGAAAATAAAAATCTCCGCCCGCGCGGGCAAGCGGCGAAAACAACAATCGCCCCACAACAAAGGCTGCACCCGCACGGGTCTGTGGTGGCAGGAATTTTTCGGAGGGTCGGTGGTGGAGACTTGGGTTGGTGGTGAGAATGGTTTGTTGTGGCAGGTTAGTGGTGGCAACAATCTCGCGCATGCAATGCGCGATTCTCCCGCTAAGTTAGCGGGAGAATTACGTGTGTAATCCCACATCGCAAGTGGGTAGCCGGGTTAGTGGTGACGGCAGAGTGCTGCGGGAGGAGTTGGTGGTGAGAATTTTTTCGGAGGGGTTGGTGGTGGCGGTTGGGTTAGTGGTGGGGAGCGGAATCAGGCGACGTTCAACCAACACACACCCTCACCACTAACGTGGTCCCCTCCCGCTAACTTAGCGGGAGAATCGCGCATTGCATGCGCTAGATTGTTGCCACCACCAACCCGCCGCAACAAACCCAAGTGCCACCACTAACTCACCACTAACCCGCACGCTAATTTCCGGGAGAGGCGTTAGTCCCGAACAAATCCGTGTGACAACACAGTTTGTCGTCACCACCAACCCAAATCCCACCACCAACCCAAGTTTCGCCACCAACCCAGCTCACCACCGTCTCCTACCGCCGACCCTGTGCCTGCCACGGTGGTGGGTTAGCGGCGGACAGTGCAATTGGCGGCGCGCTCAATGTCGGTGAGGATTTTCGAGAAGACGTTGCCGACTTCTTCGTCAGTGAGCGTCTTGGTTTCGGAGCGGAAAACTATCTCGAATGCGAGAGATTTTTTCCCTTCCGGCAAGCCTTTTCCTCGATAGACGTCAAAGCAATTTATTTTCTCGACAACGAAGCGCTTTGCCGTCGCCTTGTTCGCCGTGGCGCGCAGGCGATCTGCGATTTCGCCGGCGGGCACATTTTCATCGACGACGAGGGCAATGTCGCGCGACACCGGCGGGAACGCCGAAAACGCTTTGAAGCGCGCGCGTTTTGCCGTTGTTTTGAATGCGTCCTGCGTCAACAAAATTTCTCCCGCGACAATCGTTTCTTTGATGCCGCACTCGAGCGCGTGCTTGGCGTCTATGAGCCCTGTCTCAATCTCCAATGCGCGAGCGCGGTCTGTCGCCTTTGCGGCGCGACCTTCCTGCCAAATCGGCGTCTCTGCGCAATTTGCGGCGGCGAACACCATTCTCTGCTCGGCAATTCCCGCCTGCGCGGCGATGTCAAGACAAAGTTTTTTTGCGAAGAAAAAGTCTGCTTTCTCGCGCGGTTTCCACGTTCTTGTCGTCGGCGCGGCGAGAATGACAAACGCTACTGCGATGATTTCGCGGATTGCGCCCGTGCGGTCGGGGCGGAAGACGTGTCCGATCTCGAAGAGACGTCGGGGCTCGGCGTGATTTGCGAGATTGAGTTTCAGCGAATCGAGTAGCCCGGGCAAGAGCGAGGGGCGGACGTGCGATTGGTCGCTCGTCAGCGGGTTTGCGAGCGAGAGCGCGGTCGCCATTTTTTCGCCGTGGCATTTTTTAATCTCCGCGAACGAGCGCAACGTGTAGTTGACGCATTCGGCGAAGCCCTGCCCAACGAGGAGCGACGCCGCTTTGCGGGCGAATTTCGCCGTCGGCGCGTCGTCTGCGGGTGCGACCGGCGCCGCTATCGCAGCCGAGGGAATCGTCGTCGTGCCATAAATTCTGACAAATTCCTCCACGAGGTCGATTGGGCGATCGACGTCCGGCCGGAACGCCGGCACGAAGACGCTCCACGCGCTTCCGCCCTTTTCTTCCACGGAAAATCCGAGCCGCTTGAACACGTCGATAATCGCCGCGTCCGCGACATCGTAGCCGCAGCGGGCGCGCACGAAGTCGCCGGAAATTTCGATCGCGCGATCGGCTCTCGGAAGTTTGCCGACGGAGATTTGCCTGCCCTCGATTTTCCCGCCTGCGAGCTCGCAAACGAGTTGCGCGGCGCGTGCACCGGCGACGGCGACGAGCGTGGGATCAACGTCGCGGGTGTAGCGCGTCGAGCTGTCTGTCGAGACGCCGATGTGGCGCGACGTTTTGCGAATCGAGCCCGGGTCAAACCACGCCGCCTCGATGACGACGTTTTGCGTCGCGTCTGAAACTCCGGAATTTTCGCCGCCCATCACGCCTGCGACGACCATCGGCTTTTCGTTGTCTGCAATGACGCAAATATCGGGAGAAAGTTCGCATTCTTTGCCGTCGAGCAATTTGAGTTTTTCCCCTGCCTTTGCCTGCCGAATGCGAATCGTGTTGCCGCCGATTGTCCCCGCGTCAAAGGCGTGGAGCGGCGAGCCGAGTTCCATCATCACCCAATTCGTTATATCGACGACGTTGTTTATCGGGCGCAAGCCGACGGCGAAAAGGTCGCGCTGCATCCACTCCGGCGACGGCGCGATTTTCACGCCGCGAACGGTCCACGCGTTATAGAGCGAGCAAACTGGAGATTCGATGGCGACTTCGAGAAACTCGTTTTTCGCGTTTCCGTCGGGTGCATTTCTCGGCACGCCTGCGACGGGATTTTTCAATTGTTTTCCGAAAAACGCCGCGAGGTCGCGCGCGACGCCTATGTGCGAGAGGCAATCGCCGCGATTTGCCGTTATCGAGATGTCGAACACTGTGTCGGCTTTCGGGAAATGGTCGTTGATCGGCGTGCCGAGCGGCAGGTTTCTCTCGGTCAAAATGAGAAGGCCGGCGTGGTCGTCGTTCAGCCCGAGTTCGCGCCCCGAGCACATCATTCCCTGCGAAACTTCGCCGCGCATTTTCGCTTCTTTAATCTCGAATCCGCCGGGCATAATCGCGCCCGGGAGGGCGACGGGGACGATGTCGTTCGCCTTGAAATTTTTCGCGCCGCAAACGATTTGGCGCATATTTCCGTCGCCGACGTCAACGCGGCAAACGCTGAGGTGGTCGGAGTTTGCGTGCGGCACGAAGGAAAGAATTTTCCCGATCACTATGTTTTTCAGGGGAATGAGGCCAGCCGTCGAAATTTCTTCGACTTCGAGGCCGATCATCGGGAGCGCGTCCGCGATTTTTTCTGCGGAAATATCGCTCAAATCAACGTATTTGTTGAGCCATTGCAGGGAAATTTTCATAGAAATTTTGCGAGTAAAATTGTCGTTTTTTTTGTTGACTTGCCGCGATGCCGCCTCAGGCGAATTGGCGCAGGAAGCGCAGGTCGTTCGCGTAGAAATGGCGGATGTCGTCGATGCCGTGGACGAGCATTGCGATGCGCTCTATGCCGATTCCGAAGGCGAGGCCGCTCCATTTTTCGGGGTCTATTCCGACGTTCTCGAAGACCTTGGGATCGACGAGCCCGCAACCCATGATTTCGAGCCAGCGATTGCTGAGCGCGCCCAAGTTCGGCACGCGGATATCCATCTCGAAACTCGGCTCCGTGAACGGGAAAAAGCTCGGGCGCAAGCGCGTTTCCGCAGCGTGGCCGAAGACCTCGCGCACGAAGAAATCGAGGACGCTTTTGAGGTCGCGCAGCGTCACGTTTTCATCGACCCAGAGTCCTTCGATTTGGTGGAAATTCGCGGAGTGCGTCGCATCGACGGTGTCGCGGCGGAAGCAACGACCAGGCGCAACAACGCGCAACGGCGGCTTTGTCGCGAGCATTGCGCGGATTTGCACCGAAGACGTGTGCGAGCGCAGGAGGTATGCCTCGTCTGCGTGCTTCGGCGCGTCTGCAGCAATGGTGTCTGCGGGGAAAAACAGCGTGTCCTGCATATCTCTCGCGGGGTGGTTTGCGGGCGTGTTGAGCGCGTCGAAGCAAAACCATTCCGTTTCGAGCTCAGGGCCTTCTGCCACGGTGAATCCAAGCCGGTGAAAAATTCCGCACATTTCTTCGCGGATTTGCGAGAGCGGGTGGCGCATGCCGGCGAAGTCGTCCGGCGACGGCAACGTCGGGTCTATCGGCTCGCCGAGTTTCGCGGCGAGTTCGGATTTTTCTATGCGCGCGAGGATTTCGGCAAAAACTTCTTCGACTTGCTGTTTCGCGCGATTGATCAATTTTCCCGCCGCCGGTTTTTCTGCCTGCGGGAGTTTGCCTATCGTCTTTTTCACGGCAGTCAGCAAGCCGTTTGAGCCGGAAATTTTTGCCTTAAAAACTTCAAATTCAGGGCGGGTTTTTATGCTGGCTACGGCAGCTTTGACCTCGGACACAATACTTTCGAGCTGTTGTTGCATTTTTAGAAAAATTGCGCCAATGCTATGCCTCCCGCACGCGCAACGCAAGCCGAGCGGGAGCGACAATCGCACGAAAATCAAAATTGCGCCCGCCGCAAATGCCGCGTCTAATTTCGCAATGCTTCAAGGAATTTCTCCCCTTATTTCCCCCGAACTGCTCGCCGTGCTTTGCCGCATGGGGCACGGCGACGAAATCGTCCTCTCCGACGCGCATTTCCCCGCCGAAACCTTCAATTCGCGCGTCCTGCGCGCCGACGGGCTTCGCATTCCCGCGCTGCTCGAAGGCATCTTGCCGCTTTTTGCGCTTGACACGTATGTGAAATCGCCGGTCGTGATGATGCAGGCTGTCCCGGGCGACACTCTCGACCCCGAGGTCGGGAAATCGTACCGCGCCGTCATCGACAAAATCCGTCCGGGCACGCCGGACTTCGAGCTCGTCGAGCGCTTCGCGTTTTACGAACGCACAAAAAAAGCCTTCGCCGTTGTCGTGACGGGCGAAACGGCGAAGTACGGAAATATTATTTTGAAAAAAGGCGTGACGCCGCTGTCGTGACGCCTGGGCGTTTGTCGCGGCAGTTTGTTGTCGCGACAAACGCGCATGAGAGGAATCAGCGCATTTCCTCGCCGGTTTCCATGTTGATGACCTTGAAGTTTTCAACATGGAAAGTTTGGTCGGCGCGGAACGACAGCCTGATGTTGTATGCCTTCTCGAGGTCGGCGAGACTGTCGCGGTCGTCTGTCCTGAGGCGGGCGAGATTTAGCGGGTGCAGGAAAACGCGGAACGCGAGCTCCTTCCCGTTGTTTCTCGGGTCGGTGCGCAGCCGGCGCGTCACGCTGACGACTCGCCGCTGAATCTCGACGCTGATCGCGCGCGAATTTTTGACGATGCCGCGCCCCTGGCAATACGGGCAGCCCATGTAGAGCGACGTCGTGTTGCTTTCCTGCTGGCGCTGGCGCGTCATCTGGACAATTCCGAGTTGCGAAATCGGCAGAATCTGGTGCTTCGCCCTGTCCATGCTCATGGCGTCTCGCAGCGCGAGGTACACGGTTTTCCTGTCCTTGGGCTTTTTCATGTCAACAGTGTCGATGATGATCAGCCCGCCGAGATTGCGGAGGCGAATTTGCCGCGCCGCCTCTTTCACGGCCTCGATATTTGCCTGGACGATAAAGTCTTTCGGGTCGCCCTTTCCCTTGTGGCCGCTGGTGTTTACGTCAATTGCGGTAAGCGCTTCGGTCTCGTCGATGACGATTTCGCCGCCCGACGGCAACGGCACTCTGCGCATGTACGTCTGCTCGATTTGGCGCTCGATGTTGAAGCGCTCGAAAATCGGAATGTTGTCGTTGTAAAACACGACTTTGCCCTTTGAGCGCGGCGAAATTTCCCCGACGAGTTCCAAGATCGATTTGTAGTCTTCCTCCGAATCGACGAGGATGCGGTCGATGTCCTCGGTGAGAAAATCGCGCACGGTGCGCTCGATTATCCCGGGCTCGCGATAGAGAATGCAGGGCTTTGTCGTCGTGTTTATCGTGTTACAAATGTCCGCCCAGCGTTTGAGCAGCATGTGCAAATCTCGCACGAAGTAGCGGATTTTTTTCCCTTCTCCGGCGGTGCGAATGATGATGCCCATTCCCTTCGGGATCGTCAGTTCGCGCAAAATTCCTTTGAGCCGATTGCGCTCTGCGTTGTCCTCGATTTTGCGCGAAATTCCGCATTGCCCCGAAAAGGGCATGAGAACGATGAAGCGCCCGGGAATCGCGATATTCGTCGTCGTCCGCGGCCCCTTTGAGCCGATTTGCCCTTTCGTGACCTGAATCACGATTTCCGAGCCGACTGGAAACAGTTCGGGAATGTCTTTGATGGAATAGCGCTCGCGCTTCGATTTCTGCTCTTCGGATTCGTTGTTTCTGACAAACTCGACGGTGGAATCGTTCGCCGCAGGGAGCATGTCCCAGTAGTGCAAAAACGCATTTTTGGGCTCGCCGACATCGACAAACGCAGCGCTCAACCCCTTCTCGAGATTCTGAATCCTGCCTTTGTAAATCGCGCCGACGACGCGCTTTTCGTCCGTGCGCTCGAGCTCGTATTTTTCGAGAACGCCGTCTGTGAGCAGTGAAACCCTTTTTTCGAGCGGCTCTGAGTTTATTATCAGCTCTCTGAAACGCTCTCTGTCTTTCGAGAAATGCTTCACGATGCGTTGCAGCAACGGGAGCTTTTTCGCCCGAGCTTTCGCGTCCGCCTTCACTTTTTCAGGCTCGACAGGTTCAATTTCGACGGGCTTGGGCGGGTGGCGCAAGTCCTCGTTTTCGTCATATTTCAAATCATCTTTTTCTGGAATATCCGGCATTGTTTTGATTGTTTAACGTGTTTGTTTTTCGAGCCGGTAGCCGCTTGTAAGAGAAGAATTCATGACTTCCGGCGCGGGTACGCCGGAGCGTTCCCCCGGGCGCGGAGTGTGGCAGTGCACGCTTTGCAACAACCCCAAGAGAATGAAACAACTCAAAACAAAAGACCCTCCGTAGCTCATGAATGGCAGAGACAACCCCGTCACCGGCATCAATCCGATGTTCATTCCGATGTTGATGAGCACATGCACCATCACAATCATGGCTATCCCTGCCGCTAAAAGCGCACCAAAAGAATCTCTCGCGCGAAAAGAAATCTGCAACGCGCGAAAAAGCATTAAAAGGTAAAGCAACACAAGCCCCGCGCAACCGACGAAGCCGTATTCCTCCGCGACAACGGAGAAAAGAAAATCGTTGTGGGCGGCGAGCTTCGGCAAATATCCGAGCTTCGCCTGAGTGCCTTTGTTGAAGCCCGCTCCGTCCAAACCGCCCTTCCCGACAGAAATCAAAGCCTGCCGCACATTCCAGCTCGACCCGATCCCCTTCGGGTCTATCGCCTCCGGATCGACGAACGACAACAACCTGTCGCGCTGATAATCTTTGAGCGGAAGCCACGACACCGCCTGATATTGCCCGCGAATGTCGCGCGCGGGGTCGCTCGGGCGCTCGTCTTGCGAAACGTAGTAGGAAATTATGCGCTCGCGATAAAAATAAATATCGACGGCGACAATGGAGACGAGCAGCGTCCCGACAATCCCGATTACCCAGAAAAATTTCGTGGCGAGGCCCGCGAGAAACAGCATTGTCAAAAGCATCGGGATATAGACGAGGCTCGAGCCCAAGTCCGGTTGCACGACAATCAAGGCGCACGGCAGCGCCACGACGCCAATCGCGCGGGCAACTGTCCGCCACGACGACAAAAAGCTGCCGAGCGGGCGCAACGAAAGCAACCGCGCGAGCATCACAACCGTGGCGATTTTTGCAAATTCCGAGGGCTGAATTCCGAGCGTGCCGAGAAAATACCAGCGCCGCGAGCCGTTCACCGAGTGAATCAGCCCGCCCAAATCGCGGTTCGCGACGGCGCAAATCGCAATCGGCACGAGCAATGCGATGCCGAGAATGTAGAGCCAGCCGCTCCAATCGCTGTAAAGCTTGTAGGGAATTGCCGCCACAACGATGTAAACAACCGCGCCCGCAACCAAAAACGCGATTTGGCTGAGCCACTCCTCGCTCCCGCGGCTCGAACCCGAGGAATAAATTCCCGCGACGCCGACGATGCTCGTCGCCAAAATTATCAGCGGAATCAGCTTATCTGCCCGACACAAAAAATCCCATGCCTTCCCGAGGCCGGAAAGGCAAGCGGACGAGATATCGCTTATGAGCAAATGTAACAATTTTCAGATTGGCAAAAATTGCCACAAATCTACCCGCTAAGCGACTGTTCTCGCAAGAACGTTTTACCAAATCCCAAGCGGCTTGGTGGCGAAATTTGGGACGGTGGTGGCGGCTTTGGGATGGTGGTGGGGTGTGGATTGGTGGTGAAGGAGGTGATGATGGTGGTGGCGGGGGATGGGATGGTGG
>JAJPZB010000068.1 GCA_021204635.1 Opitutia bacterium
GGGGGGGGCTTTATGATTACCGCCAAACATCCAAGTCGCAAGCGTGGGACTTGAACGCAAAATTTCGCTCAACAAACAGCAAATCGCGACCACAACTGCGCTGATGGCGAGCGCCACAACGAGTTGCAGAACGAGAATGTTGCCATGTATGGGGATGCCGGACACCGCGTCCCGCCCTGCGGCGAGAATGCCGTCCGGAGCGAGCCATTTCGCGAGAAAACTCGTGTCCGGCAAAAAGAAGTAGTGAAGAACGTAAATGTCCAAGGTTCTTCTTCCCACATATTGCAAAAGTTGCCCGCCATTGCCATTCCCGCCAAAAAACTCACGTTTCGTGAAGAAAAATGAGACAACGATAAACAACCCCGCGTAGCGAATTACAAGATCGTGAACAACCCCGTAAAGCAGTGCGTTGCCATTGCGAAAAGCATCATTGAAATACAAAACCAAACAAGCGACGTAACAAATTGTTATCGCAACTTTAAACCAATTTTTGGCAATCAAATCTATAAATAAAGTTTGATATTTTCTGCAAAAAATCCCCAGCGTGAAAAACTGAAAATATTTGCAAAAATTTTCGCCACAAAGGACAGTCCAAAGCGCCCCGCTGCCACGGAATTTAGCCAGGGCAACTATGCCCACCAGTGAAATTACAATCATCAACACTTCGAGGATTCGCTCGCATTTAAAGAGCTTTGATATCAGCGACAACGCGAGAAACACAACAAATATTTGGAAAAGTACTATCGTGAACCAATATCCCCCAAAGCCTTTATATACCCACTCTATGACATCTCCGCCGCGACAAATTTGGAACAAAGCAAAAAATATAATCGTGCAAAATATTTGAGCCTGAATTTTTCTTTTCATGACATCGCAAACAAGAGCGCGAGACCAACGCTCACAAAGCCGGTATGCGAAAAATCCACTTATAAAGAAAAATATCGGCATCCGAAATGTTAAGATTGTCGAGCTCAACACGCTGTTGTATCCGCCACAGCCAATACAAGCCAACGCATGACCAAAAACCACGAGGATCATAGTTGTCCCCCGAAGCGCATCAACTCAACCTAATCTCTGCGGGGATTGAGCGGTGGCAACATCGTTTTGCATAGACATTTGTGGCGAAGGCTACGCGCAATACAGACTTTTATCAACGGCGAAAATTCCCGCGCAGTTTTTCGCCGCCACAAAAAAGCCCGCGTGAGAGGCGGGTTTAAGATGGTTGCCCGACCAGGATTCGAACCTGGACAAAGTGAGTCAGAGTCACTTGTGCTGACCGTTACACTATCGGGCAAGAAATGGAGCCAGAAGTCAGGATCGAACTGACGACCTATCGCTTACAAGGCGATTGCACTACCACTGTGCTATTCTGGCAAAAATGCTCAGCCGACCCATGAGGCTTTTGCGCCCCAAAAAGTTTTGTCAATCTCTCAAACTGTTTTCCGAACGTCAAGCGGATTTTTCATGCGCGGCATGAGCGGAGTTCGAGAAGTTCTCGCGCGACATTTTTGTCGTCGAACGGCAGCGTGGTGTCGGCAAATTCCTGATATGTTTCGTGGCCCTTCCCTGCGATCAGGACGATGTCGCCGGACTTTGCGTCGTCGATTGCGAGCGAAATTGCGCGACGGCGATTTGGCTCGAACGCAATTTTTTCCGGCGCGGAAATTCCCGCTTTCATGTCGTCGAAAATTTGCTCGATTGGTTCTTTGCGCGGGTTGTCGGAGGTTGCCCACGCGAAATCTGCCAATTGTTGAACGGCGCGCACCATCTTCGGGCGCTTGCCGCGATCGCGATTTCCGCCGCAACCGAACACGACGAGCAGCCGCCCTTTCGCGATTTTTTTCAACATCGAGAGCGCGTTGGAAAGCGCGTCGTCGGTGTGCGCGTAATCAACGAAAACGTCGAAGGGAAACGGGTTGTCGGGCACGCGTTCCATGCGCCCGGGGACGCCGCAGAAATTTTTCAAATCGGCAACGGCGCGCCCGACATCGCCGCCGAGCGAGCCGACAATCGCGAGCGCGCAGAGCACGTTGCTCACGTTGTAATGGCCAGGAAGCGCAGTTTTGACGCGGAAATTCCCGCTCGGGCACGCGAGCAAAAATTCGCTGCCTGCCGCGCCGAGAGAAATTTCTTTCGCCAAATAAGTCGCTGCGGAAACCTTCGATTCGTCCTCGGTGCCGAACGAAACAGCCTGCGTCGCGGGCGCGAGTTTTTCCAAGAGGCGAACGCCGTGTGCGTCGTCGGAATTTATGACTGCGACATCGGGCACAAATCCCTGCGTGCCGTCGAACAGCCGCGATTTCACCGCGAAATAGCTCTCCATGTCGTGGTGATAATCCATGTGGTCTTGCGTCAAATTCGTGAACGCCACGACGTTGAACGGGATTCCGTAAATTCTGTCTTGGTCAATTGCGTGCGAGCTGACTTCCATGACTGCGCCTTCGCAGCCGCTGTCGCGCATTTCGGAGAAAAACGAAATGAGGTCGAGCGATTCCGGCGTCGTTCTGTAAGACGGAACGCTGCGCGCGCCGAGTTCATAGCGCACTGTGCCAATCAATCCCCACGGCGCGTCCTTTCGCGACATCATCAAAAAGCGAACGATCGATGACACGCTCGTTTTGCCGTTTGTCCCCGTGACGCCGACGAGCCTCAGGCTTGCTGCGGGATCGTCGAAAAACGCCCGTGCGGCGAGGGCGAGCGCCTTCCGCACGTCGGGAACGACGATCTGCGCGACTTCCGGCGGCAAATCCAGTTGCTGCCGCGCAACGACGCCGACTGCGCCGCGCGACAATGCGTCGGGCACGAAGTCGGCGCCGCAGCAACGCATGCCGTCGAGCGCGAAAAAAAGCGCGCCCGGGATAACTCTGCGGCTGTCGGCGACAAGCATGTTTACGGCAACATCGCCGCCGCTGAGGATTTTTGCCTCCGGAATTTTCTCGAAAATTTGTTTTGCCGTTTTCATCTCGTTTTCAAATGCCTTTCCGGTCTTTTACGGGAGTGACCGGATTGAGTTCAAATTGTTTTATGACCTCGCCCGCGACGCGCTTGAAAATTGGCGCAGCGACGGTGCCGCCGTAGCCCACGCCCGACAATTTCGGGTCATCTACGACAACGGTGATTATGAATTTCGGATCTGCCGCAGGGAAAAATCCCGAGAACGACGCGACGTGGCGCCGGCTCGAATATTTCCCGCCGATAATTTTCTGCGACGTCCCCGTTTTTCCCGCGACTTCGTAGCCCGGAATATCCGCCTGCCGCGCGGTGCCGCCAGGGCGACAAACCTCGCGGAGCATTTCGGCGACAAGCTTTGCCGTATTCTTCGAGATGACGCGCGAGCGGCAGCGCGGCGAGTATTCGCAAACGACTTTGCCGTCGGAATCGAGAATTCGATTCACGACGAGCGCGTCAAAAAATTCTCCGCCGTTTGCGATCACGCTCATCTCGTTGTGCACCTGCAGGGGCGTCGCGCTGACGGAGTGGCCCATCGGGAATCGCGTTATCGTGAGCCCGTCCCATTTTTTGGGCTCGTGAACGATGCCAACGGATTCGCCGGCGCCTGAAAACAGGTTTGTCGCGCTGCCGAATCCGAACTTCAAAACGTATTGGTAAAACGCGTCTTCGCCCATTTTTTCCGCGAAGAGCATTCCGATTTGCGCCGCGCCGCGATTGGACGAATGGCGCACGATGTCGCGGACGGACGCCTTGCCGATGTCGTGAGAATCCTTCGGCATTTTGAGCATTTTCCCGCGATAGGGCGCGGAATCCAAATTGCAATCGAAAACGGTTTCTGCGGTCACGACTTTTTCCTCGAGCGCCATAGACACCGTGACAACTTTGAAGACAGAGCCGGGCTCGTAGGTGTCCGTTATCGCGCGATTTTTTTGGTTTTCCATCGGCGCCGCGACGGGGTCGTTGTATTTGTTCAAATCAAATCCGGGCCAACTCGCGAGCGCGCGAAGTTTCCCCGTCCCCGCCTCGCTCACGATTATGCAAATCGATTCGGGCGAAAGTTCTTGCGCGACGCGGGCGCATTCCTTGTCAGCAAAATCCTGAATGCGCGCGTCAATTGTGAGCTCCACGGTGCAGCCGGGCTTCGGCGCAACTTCGTGGAAACGGCGGTGGACAAATTCCGTTTTCTTCCCGTCTTGAACAATCTCGCGAAAGCCGTCAAAGCCGCGCAAATACTTGTCTGTCTCCTTCTCGATTCCGGACGCCGGAACGCCTTCTTTGTTCACGTAGCCGATGAGTTGCGCGGCGAGATTTTTCTTCGGGTAGCGGCGGACAAATCGCTGCGTGCCGTAGATCGGCAGGCTCGTGCGAGTGACCACCTTGCCGCCAAATTCCACCTTGCGCGGCTGCAATTTCAAGATCTCGTCTTTCACAGCGGTCGAGACGTCGCGCTTCAGCAAAATCCATTTTTTGTCGCGACGGGAAAATTTTTCCTTGACCTCGCTCGCGGGCAGTTCGAGCAGCTTTGCGATTTTCGGCGCGAGCTCGATGTCGGCGTCGGTCAAGACGGAGGGATCGACCGAGATGTCCCATGTCTCGTAGCTGTATGCGAGCCACTCGCCGCGAAAATCCGTGATTATTCCGCGCTTGGCGTAGTCGATGTATTGCCGGCAAGTCTGAGCTTTTATGCGACTGCGATAGCGATCGGTATCGGCGAGATAAACCTGCACCCACCAGAGCCTCACAACAATCGCGGCGAAGCAAAACACCACGCCCGCGACCAACACCCGAAAGCAAGTCGTGGGAATTATCGGGAAGCGCCGCGCTGTGACCAAGTTGTGCATACGCCCCGAAAAGCGAGAAAATCAATCCGCAGACGACTTCGCGAAACGCGGCGTCACCATCGCCAATTCTATCGCCTCGGCGCGCGGGCTCGCCGGAGTTCGCGCTCCGACGATCGGCCGTTTTGCCACGCGGACGCGAATTATCTGCTCGTCCGTGACATCGGAGAACGACGAATAAACATCCGTCTGTGCGCGCAACGTCGTGGGGTTGAGAATTTCGTTGAGCTGCACCTTTGATTCGCTCTCCTTTTTCGCCAAAACGCGAATGACACTTTCCGCATTGCGGACGTTTGCGCCGGCAAAATCGCGCTGACTTTGAATCGCGATGAGCCAAAGCGTTCCGCCTAAAAACACGGAAAATGCGAGAGCTGCCAAGCAGTAGAGGACTTTTTTTTGGGAGAAGAAAGCAACCATATCGAGACCTTTCTAAAGTTTTCTTATTGCGCGCAGACGCGAGGAACGTGAGCGCGGATTTCGGGAAATTTCGTCCGCCGACGGGCGTAGCGCCTTGCCGGTCAAAAGCTCGGCAAATTGCTTTCGTTCGTCTTGCAAACGATTGTCGCGGCGATCAACGGGGCGGCCGCACATTTCCTTGAAAAAGCGCTTGACGATTCTGTCTTCGAGCGAGTGAAACGAAATCACGGCGAGGACACCGCGCGGCTTCAACGCAGCAAACGCCTTGGGCAAGGCGCGGCGGAGTTCGCCGAGTTCGTCATTCACTGCGATGCGGACGCCTTGGAACGTCTTGGTCGCGGGACGAATTTTCGCCCCGGGGCGGCGACCAACTGCGCGATCCACCAACTCCGCAAACGACGCGGTGGAAGCCAGTGCTCCCGTTCCGCGCGCGTCAAAAATTGCATCGACAACCCGCCGCCAGCGCGGCTCTTCGCCGAAGTCGCGAACCGCTTCCTCTATGCGATCGCGCGGCGCAGTTTCCAGAAATTCTGCGGCGGAAATGCCGGCGGAAGTATCCATGCGCATGTCGGTCGGCGCATCGTCGCGGAACGAAAACCCGCGAGAGGCGTCGTCGAGCTGAAAAGACGACACGCCGAGGTCCATCAAAATGCCGTCAAACGGCGCCTCGGAGAGTCCGTCCAAGCGGGAAAAATTCATTCCGTGGAACACGAAAGAATCGCGAAAATCTTCGGAGAGCGCCTCTGCTCTCGCCGTAGCGGCAGGGTCGCGATCGAGAGCGACCAAGAGAGAATTTTTGCCCGCGCGCGAGAGAATTGCCCGCGAGTGACCGCCGCCACCAAAAGTGCAGTCGAGAAAGCTCCCGCCGCGCTCAGGGTCCAAGAGCGAGAGCGTCTCTTCCAACAATACGGGAATGTGCTTTCCTTCGGGCATTTATCAACGTTCTGTGAATAACCTGTGAAAAATGTAAGTAAATTTTGGATACATATTCACAATCGTGAATAACTCTGTGAACAACTCGTTTAGAGCCCCAACTCTCGGAGCGTGTCAAAAATCTCTCCGAGCTCTTGCGACTTCTTGTCTTCGAGCGCGAGGCGCGACGGTTCCCAAACGTGGAACTTCGTAAATTCGCCGACCAAGACGACGTCGCCGGAGATTCCGGCGTGTTCGAGCAAACGCGGCTCGATGGCGATTCTTCCGGCTTTGTCGCAGGAAACTCGGCACGCCAAGCGACCGAGTGCGGAGAGCGCCCGCTGCTTTGCCGGCGAGCTCAGCGTGGATTGCCGCGCAGCTTCGACGAGTTGCCCGACCATCTCGGGAGAATACACGGAAATGCATCCGACGGGATTCGGCAACGCGAGGTACACGGCGCTACCTTCCGCCTGGAATCGCCACTCCGACGGGATCGTCAAGCGATTCTTGGCGTCTAACCTGCGAGGATATTGCCCGCAAAAGAACTGCGCACCACTGTCGTCCATTTTCCGTTCTCCTTGGGGAATTCTCCCCATGTGCCGACACTTTCCCCCATTTCCTCCCACTCGTCAACATTTTTTGAAAACTTTCCCCAAAATCCCGCTTGACAAGCCGCAACAAACCCGCCCGCCACCACCAACCCAAGTC
>JAJPZB010000109.1 GCA_021204635.1 Opitutia bacterium
GTCTGTAATCGTCCCTTTCTATAAGGTCGAAAAATATCTGCCGAAGTGTGTCAACAGCATTCTTGCGCAGACGTTTCGCGATTTTGAGTTGCTCCTCGTTGACGACGGTTCGCCCGACGCTTGCGGAAAAATTTGCGACGAGTATGCCGGCGCAGATTCTCGGATTCGCGTGTTTCACAAGGCAAACGGCGGCGTGTCGTCCGCGCGAAATCTCGGCATAGAAAAATCCACAGGAGAGTGGATTTGTTTCGTAGATTCCGACGATTGGGTCGAGGAAAATTTGCTCGAAATCCTCCACAACGCAGCAACGCATGACGACGTGGATTTGGCATTTTGCCGAGTTCGACTTCACGAGACTGATGCGTCATCGCGAAGTAGCAAAGACCCTGTACTGCCCTCGGGTAAAAGACCGGCGCAAACGCTTTTGCGCGAAACTCTTGCCGGTCGAGGTTGTGGGGGTAGTTCGTGTGGCAAGCTCTATCGAACAGAAATTATCAAAAAATTTGAGCTCAAATTCAATGAGACTGTTTCGATGTTTGAAGATCTCCTGTTTGTGCTCCAATTTTTGGAAAAATCTTCCGGCACATTTTGCATACAAAATGAACTTTATAACTACCTGCTACACGCTGAAAGTGCCACACATCGTTTATCTCCCGAATTTTATCGCGAGGGGATAAAAGCAATGAATTTAATCTCAGACGAATTTGAGAATGAACAATGGGCAAAACCGCTCATCGATAAATATAAATCCTCAACCAAGCTTAAAATCATCAGCACCCACAGCCTGCCACGCAAAGAATTGTTAAATCTTTGGAGAGATGCTTCCACTGCCGGATTGCCATTGAGCAAACGGTTTTTGCTAAAGACATTTAGTGCTACCCCCCCCCCTAAATTGGATACTTTGTATGTTGCCAATCAAAATATTTAAGTTTTGGAAGAGATTTCAGACTAAATAGAACGAAAAGTGTAATTGAATGGAATATTTTCAAGAGTCGGGGGTATATGATGTTCTCTCCTTGGGCGGTTTTGGGCTTCTTGCCGTAAATTTGCTTTTGATGGGCTATATCTCTACCTGCCGAGAGCAATTTGGCTACTCGCGGGGATTGCTGTTTTTGGCGGCAATTTATTTGGTGGTGATTATGACGATTACCATGACGGGAGACAAAGTCAGATACATGTATGCTTTTGACGATTATTATGAAACAGGGCTAAGCTTTGAAAGCGCGAAAGACGCGGGTTTTGCTATATTCACATATTTATTGGGAAATATTGTTCAAGGCAACGCACTTCTCTACTTTTTAATAATCGCAAGCATATACGTCGGGGGCGCCATGTTTTTCGCCAGAAAGTGTTTCCCCGACAAAGACGTGCCGTTGTGCGCCTCCATTTTTTCGTCATTTGGTTTTTGGAGTTATGGGGTAAACACGTTGCGAGCCGGGCTCGCCCTGTCTCTTCTACTTGTGGCGTTAGCATATCTTGTTCTCTACGGGAAGAAGCGGTGGATAACTGTCCTCATAATAGGCGCAATATCGCTGAGTTTCCACGTATCCATGCTCATCCCGATCGCTGCAATCGTCTTGGGATATTTGTTCCACCGCCCTCGCCTGTTCCTAATCGGCTGGTTTTTATGCTTATTGGTATCTTTGGCGTTTGGAGACGTAATCCAGAGCTCCGTAGGCGTATATTTTGAAGATAGTGAAGAGAGACGGATTTCAAGTTATTTGCTCGGAGATTCAAGCGGATATAACATGGGTTTCAGGTGGGACTTCCTCCTGTTCAGCGTATGCCCCATTTTTCTCAGTTTCTTTTACAAATTTTGTTGGAAGGTAAATGACAGGTTCTACGACATTGTCGTATGCGCTTACTTGGCGGCTAATGGTTTTTGGCTCCTGTTAATTCGCGTCCCGTTCTCGGACCGTATCGCTTATCTCAGCTGGTTTCTAATGCCACTAATTCTACTTTTGCCATTCCTTCGCTGGGAAAAGGTCGTGGCAAAAAACAGCAAGATATTACTGACCCTCATGGGGCAATTCGGGTTCCTAATCTTCATGATGATCTATCACAACTTGCAACAAGGAAACTGATGCTTTTTACCGTTTTCACTCCTGCCTACAACCGAGCCTATATTATTGGCAAACTTTATGAAAGTTTGTGCACTCAAACTCTCCGCGATTTTGAATGGCTCGTTGTCGATGACGGTTCCACGGATAACACAAGTCAATTAATTGCAGAGTTTTCACGGCAAAATAAAATCGCAATCCGCTACATCAGGCAGGAAAACGGCGGGAAGCACCGCGCGATAAATCGCGGAGTGAAAGAGGCAAGAGGCGAGCTCTTTTTCATTGTTGACAGCGACGATTATTTGACAAACAACGCGCTCGAAAGGCTCGCATTTCACTACGGAGAAGTAAAAGGCGACCCGAGTTTCTGCGGCGTCAGCGGGCTTCGTAAATTTCCCGACGGGAGAAAGATTGGCGGCGAAGAAAATTGGAAAATCTTGGACTGTACCAGCCTCGAATTTCGCTACAAATTCAATTCAAGAGGCGACGCAGCAGAAGCATACAAGAGATCTGTCTTAAAAGAGTTCCCCTTCCCTGAATTTCCCGGGGAGCGCTTCTGCGCCGAATCATTAGTTTGGAACAGAATAGCCCAAAAATTCAAACTACGGTATTTCTACGAAAAAATATACGTCTGCGAATATCGCAACGACGGGCTCACTGCCTCATCTGTGAGGTTGCGCCGCTCCTCGCCAACATATTCGACGACGATATACTCGGAATTACTCTGCTTTCGCGGCGTTCCGGTAAAAATAAAGCTCAGAAGCGCAATAAATTTTTGGCGCTTCGCCTTCATCAAATTCCCCAAATTTGAGGGTATTCCCAAGACGCGGGGATTTTTTTCCATTCTCGGAATTATCCCCGGCTTTTTGATGTTCATGAGAGATCGCAACACCTTGAAAAAATGAAAATTCTTCATGTTATAACGAGCTTGCGCGTTGGTGGGGCTGAAAAGTTGATGGTTGACATCCTGCCGCGAATGCGCGCCGCAGGTCACGATGTGGAGCTGCTCTGCATTTATGGCGAAAAAACGCCATTTAGTGAGAGCTTGGAAGCTGCGGGGATAACTGTGCATTCGTTGGGAATGTGGGGCAATATGTATCACCCACTTTATCTTTGGCGGATGTTCCGCTTTTTGAACAAAAACCGCTACGACGTAATTCACACGCACAACTACGCAGCCCAGTTGTACTGCGCAATTTGCAAATTCTTTGGAAGTGTTATGCTCTGTACTACAGAGCATACCACTTCCAACCGCAGACGCGCTTGGAAGTGGTATGCCGCGATAGATCGCCTGATGTATTCACGTTATTCGCGGATAATTTGCGTCTCTGAAAAAGCCGAGGCGAATTTGCGGAATCGCATAAAAGATACGTCCTCGCGTATATCGACCATTCCCAACGGAATAGATGTGGGGAAAATTGCATCGGCAATTCCCTCAAAATTAACGAATTTAGGGGAAGGGAAGTCTAATACAAAAATTTTGATGATGGTTTCCCGCTTCTACAAATCAAAAGATCAAGACGCGATCATCCGCGCGCTCAAACTTTTGCCGGACAATTTTCACGCAGTTTTCGTGGGAGACGGAGAGCGGCGGATTCCCTGCGAGGCGCTCGCAGAGGAACTCGGAGTCCGCCCGCGCACGCATTTCCTCGGCGTCCGAACGGATGTCGCGCAGTTGCTGAAATCTGCCGACATAGTCGTAATGTCTTCGCATTGGGAGGGATTTTGCCTCGCAGCAGCGGAGGGAATGGCGGCGGGAAAGCCGGTTGTGGCGTCTGATATTGAGGGCATGGGAGGGGTTGTTCGCGGCGCAGGAATTTTGTTCCCCGAAAGCGACGAAAAATCTCTCGCGGAAGCCATTTTAAAGCTTGCAACAGACGCCGATTTTTACGCAAAAACCGCCGCCGCATGCGCCCGCCGCGCGGAAGATTTTGACATCGGCAAAACTGTAGCGGGCTACCTCGCCGTTTACGAATCGGCGTTGTCGTCAAAGTGAATCCGCGCGCACACATCGGCGACGACAAAAGCCCTGCGGCGAAAATTCTCGTGGCTTCGGGTGGAGCCTGTTCCCTCACGGGGTTTCGCCTGCCGCTGATAAAATGCCTCGTTGCGCGAGGCTTTGAGGTTGTCGCCACCGCCTGCGAGCACGACGAGTTTGTTGCGGCGACGCTCGCGAAACACGGCGTGCGCTTCGTCCCCTTCTCTGTCGGCAGAGCGTCAGTTAACCCGCTTGCGGACATTTGTTTTGTCTTGCGCCTACTTGCATTTTTTCGGCGCGAGCGCTTCGATTTTGCGTTTTTGTTTCAGCAAAAAGCGGTGTTGTATGGGGGAATTGCGGCAAGGCTCGCCGGCATTCCGAAGATTTTCGCGATGGTCACAGGCTTGGGGTATGCGTTTGATCCGAGGTGCGGAATAAAATACAAGGTGGTTCACTTTGTTGCGTCAATTTTGTATAAAGTTGCCACGCGCGGTTTTTCGGGAATGATTTTCCAAAATCCCGACGACATGGAATTTATCCGCTCGCGATTTTTGAAAAAATCATCGTTGCCGCTAAAACGCGTGTTTGGCTCGGGAGTGGATTTAAATCAGTTCCCGTACTCGGAAAAATTTGGCGGCGGATCATTCATCTTTGTCGGCAGACTTATCGCGGATAAGGGGATTCGCGAATATGTCGAAGCCGGTGGATTGCTCAGGCGCGCCGGAAAGGCGGCAAAGTTGTTTGTCGCGGGCGGATTTGACAACAATCCCTCGGCGATAACGGAGGCCACGGTCAGGGAATGGGAGCGGCGCGGCGACTGCGTGTATATGGGGAAAATCTCAAATGTCCGCGAAGCACTCGCGGGGGCAGCGGTTTTCGTGCTCCCGTCTCACGGGGAAGGCACTCCGCGCGCGGCGTTGGAAGCCATGGCGACGGGGCGACCGATAATAACGACAAACTCTCCCGGGTGTCGCGAAGTTGTGTTTTTTGAAAAAATCTGCCGGCGCTTTGACCGCGCGACAAAGGTGTTCGTGGATTTGCCGGCGGCAACAAACCCGCGCGATTTTGTCGGCGACATCTTGCTTGGCGACAACGGATTCCTCGTGCCTGTTAAAGATCCGGAATCGTTGTCGCTGGCTATGGCTTATTACTTGGAGCACCCCGAAGCCGTGAAACGCCATGGTCGCGAAAGCAGGCGCCTCGCCGAAAAGTTCTACGACGTCAACAAAGTAAACCAGGAAATCCTCGGATTCATGGGTGTCGCCTGAGAATTGGGTTGGTGGTAGAAGATTGGGTTGGTGGTGGCGGCAGAGTGCCACGATTGTTGTCACACGGATTTGTTCGGGACTAACGTCCCTCACGACTTTGTGGTCGCGGGTTGGTGGTGAGGTTTGTGGCAGGATCTGGGTTAGTGGTAGCAACAATTCGCGTATGCAATACGCAATTCTCCCTCTAAGTTAGAGGGAGGGGACCGCCGACGAAGTCGGTGGTGAGAGAGGGTGTCACGGATTTTTATCGCGCGAGAAACGCGCGTTGTAACTTCGATTCGCGTGACGTTGGGTCTGCGGTGAGTTGGTGGTGAAGGAGATTGTGGTAAGGCTTTTTTCGGAGGGGTTGGTGGTGGAGGTAGGGTTGGTGGGGAGAAGCAAAGTCAGGGAACGTACAACGAACACACTCCCTCACCACTATCGTGGTCCCCTCCCGCTAACTTAGCGGGAGAATTCCGTGTGGGATTTGGCATCGCAAGTGGGTAGCCGGGTTGGTGGTGACGGCAAGTGCAGCAGGAGTTTGTGGTGAGATTTTTTTCGGAGGGTTGGTGGTGAGACTTGGGTTGGTGGTAAGGAGCAGGGTCAGTCGATGTTCAACGGACACCCTCCCTCACCACCAACCCAACACCCGCCACAGACCACCGCCACAAACCCAACAATGCCCTTGCCCGAGAGAGGCATACTATTCCCGCAACAAACGACTGCCCCAACAGCAGAACAATAGTTATGTTCTGCGTAATTAATTACTTGACGCGCAATTATCTTTGAATAAGGTCATCGCCAATGATTGAAAACTTCGCGGACAAGGATACGAAGCGTTTATTCGACGGGGAAACCGTTTCTTCGCTACCTGCTGAAATCCACCGCAGAGCATACAACAAACTCCGACAGTTGGACTTCGCGGGATCGCTTCGAGACCTTGCCATGCCACCGTCAAATCGCTTAGAGGTGCTATCCGGCAAGTTGTGCGGATTTTGGTCAATCAGGATAAATGACAAGTGGCGAATCGTATTTCAATGGAACAACGGAGTTGCCACCGCTGTCAAAGTTTGTGATTACCACTGAAAAGAAAAGGAAAATTTATGAAAAAACAAAAATTAATTCACCCGGGCGAACACCTTCGCGCGCTCCTCGACGAAATCGGAGTTTCGCACTACCGATTCGCACATGCATCAGGCATTCCGGCTTCGGCGGTGTGCACGATATGCGCCGGCCGCAGAGCGATAACAGCAGCAAATGCAATCCGCATTGCACGCACGCTCAACATGACGCCCGAATTTTGGATTCGCTTCCAGGCACGCTACGATTTTGAGCGGGCTCAAATGCTGTTTCCACCATCCAAGATTGCCAAAATCGCCCCGCTCCCCGAGGTTGCCAAAATTGCTCCATAGGGTTTGTGGTGGCAGGATTTGGGTTGGTGGTGGTGGCGGGAATTTGGGGTAGGTGGTGGTGGCGGCGGTTGGGTTGGTGGTGAGGAGCAAGGTCAGGCGACGCACA
>JAJPZB010000147.1 GCA_021204635.1 Opitutia bacterium
CAACCCCCACCCCTCCTGCAACAAAAGCGGCTTGAATGGCGCGGGGCTTTGGCAGATAATCGCGCGCAGAAGATTATGAGCGCCTTACCCCCAAAATATTTCCGCGCCGCCGCTCACGCCGGGCGCCGCGGTTTTTCCCTTGTCGTTTCCTTGGTCATGATGGCGATGATGTTGCTCGTCGCGATTTCGTTGGTCACATTCGTCGTCTTGGAATCCAATTTGACGGTCTATAAGACCAAGCAATACATGGCGGAGGCGAACGCCATTTGCGGTCTCAGAATTGCAATAGGCCAATTGCAACGGCTCACCGGCGACGACCAGCGCGTCACTGCCACGGCAGACATTCTCGGCTCCGGCGGCAGCTCCAACGCCTCGCTCCCCTCGGGCTCGCCATATCGCGGAAAGCGCTACTGGACAGGCGTTTGGGCAACCGGCGGCTTGGATAAGAGCGATTCCACAAAAATCCGCGACTGGGACTACAACACGCCCGACGAAAAGCCATTCCTCGGCTGGCTCGTCTCCGGCTACGATTCCACCAACGAAACCTATTCGCCCTACGAATTGCCCGTCTCAAAATCTTCCGCGCAGTCGGGGCAGGGAACTTCGACATTGCAGGTGGTGACCTCCGCCTACGACGTCGATGATTCAAGCCCCGAACTGATTACCCTCGTCGGCGCCGGCACGCTCGGCAAAAAGACCGGCTGGGAGGACAAGACCGTGAAAGTCCGCCGCGTCCCGCTCGAAAAGCGCACAAATTTCCAAAAATCCGCGAAAGATTCCGGCTCGTTCGCATATTGGGTGGGAGACGAAGGCGTCAAGGCGCGGGTGAATATCGCAGACGCCTATGCGAATGTGGAGGGCACGGAGACCTCGGGGATGTCCGACTGGTTTCGCATGATGCGCGCCGCCCCGCAGCGCGTCGGCGTGGAGGCGATTACGGGCTATGGCGACTTTGAGAGCTGGTGGAAGTCTGACCTCTCGTCGGCGGGCAAGGCCTCTGCCACGCGCCTGCCATATGTGCTCAGCGCGGGCGGAATGTCGCAATATGCGGACGACGATTCGTCGAGCTTTGTCGAATCCGCGAAAGACCTCTACCACGACGTCTCGTTCTTCTCGCGCGGCGTTTTTTCCGATGTCTATAACGGCGGCTTGCGCACAGACCTTTCCGTCGCATTCGAGATGCCGTGGTTCGACGGCGAAGACGGCTGGGAAAAGGGCTTCCGCAGCTACCCGCAGTTCCACGGCTCGGGCGAAAAGAACCAACTTTCGCTCTTATCGAGATACGGCATCGCGAGCAACGCGCTGACAAAGTGGTGGATCACGCAACCGTCGGACGGGCTCGGGTATGTCTATGAAATTCAGACCGGGGTGTCCGGAACGATGCAGTGGGGATATGGCAGCAACAACCAGACGTATTCGAAAAACCTCAGCATTTTGCGCGGACCGACCTGGGACGTGTACCGCAACTATTACCGCCTCTACAAGCGCGAGACTGAGGAACTCGGGTATCGCGGGTTGAAACCACAGCAAAACAACTCGTGGCTCGCTGTCGGCATTGCTCCGTACACTTATACGGAGGGGGTTTTTAACTCCAGTTCAGCGAATGGTTACACCGGCGTTTTTGGTCCAAAAGGAAGTTTCGCTTATATGGGGTGTCGTGCATCCGATAGTGATAACCTCAGGCGCTTCGTGACGCCGATGATTGATGGAGACGGGCTCGTTATTCCGCAATCAATGCGCATTGCTCCGGTTATTTTGCGCTCTGTAATGCGCTTTTCTCTCATTTTTAACCAGGATACACAGGCACTCGTTTACGATCCGATGATGGTGGTGTGGAATCCATACAATGTGCCGATTGAAATTTTTGGAATAGGGTCGTATTTCACAAAGTATTACCCCATTTCGTTTACTCTTGATAGGGCAGACGGAGAAACCTGGAAGTATAAGCAGATATATAATGGAACTCAAACAGGCTCAAGTATGCCGGTGGACATGTTCTATTATTCCGGCAACTCCTTTATGGTTACGGCGAATGCCTTTCGTTGGTTCGCCGGTACGACGAATTTGAACACTGCTCCGCGCGGATCGATAACGCTGTGGCCCGGAGAAATTCGCGCAGTATTCCCACAGAATGCAACTGAGCCAAAGACGAGCGGTCTCGTTGCGAGTATTGGCGATACAACTTACGCAGAGTATTCCAACGCCGGTTTTGAACTGCCTTTCGCATATGACGACGATAAAGAGAAGCAAGAAGCGTTAGACGGGGTTACGTTTACGGTCTCTGTGAGGGCTGTTAATATCGATGGCGCGGGAGCACAAGAGCAGGATATGCAGCACTTTTACTTGTTTTATCCTGTCGGCGCAGAGGGGCAGAGTCTCACCTCAACGGACGCGCTTACCCGTTCTTGGCTAACAACTTCAGTAGGTGACGTTGCAGATAGTTCCGACGAGAATTACATACAAGGTTTTTCGGTCCCTCGAATAACGTTAATACCGGTAAGCACGACTTGGTCAAACTACAACGGTGTAACGTTTTATCAGACGGGCGACAGTGGATATGATCACGCGCAAAAGCAACCCATTGCCTATATTGACCTCTATAGGGCGACTGCGGAGCAAACAGCCCTCGCGAGCCCGATTCTCACGAATGCCCGCCCATGGCTTTGCACTGCGAGTAACTGGGATGACTCCAACATTTCAATAACCAATGGCAGTTCTTCCAACCACTACGACACGATGGGTGTTGGCTGGGTTGCGGAACTGAAACCGGCTCAGAGTTCGTTCAGCCCGATTGAAAATGTCAACGGCTCGGCGTTTTGGGGCGACAGCGATACGTCGTCCAACGGGCAATCCAACATTGTTTTGTTTGAGATTCCCCAGCGCCCGATGCACTCCATCGGGCAGTTTCAGAGCGTCGATTCTTCTATTGTGGAATCGGAGGGGAGCTATGTCGTGGGCAATTCCTATGCTCCGCTCGGCTTGAACGACAACACGAAGTTCTTCTACTGGCCGAGGCAGAGCAAAAAAATGCAGCCCATTGCCGACCACAGCTTTGCGGCAAACCTCGCGCTTTTCGACAGGTATTTCTTCTCCGGAATCAACTACGGCTCGCAAGACGACCAGAAGACGAGCATCGACCGCTTTTTGACGGCTCTGCTCGGCGGCTCCGAAAACCCGCTCGCGGATAAGCGCGTGGCATTTGTCCGCGACCGCAGCGATTCTACGCAGACAGACGATGTCGTGAAGTCCAACTTGATGAACCCGAACAAGAGCGCGCGCTATTTCCTTTACGAGGGAATGTTCAACGTGAACTCGACCTCGGTCGAGGCGTGGAAGGCGATTTTGGGCTCGTTGCACGGGCAATATCTGAGCATCGACGGCAGCTATTCCAAGGTGTCCGACTTCCCGATTGTGCGCTTTGCGGCGATTATCGGGCGCAGGGCAGGCGGCAACAGTGCACGCAATGTTGCGGATTCCGGCGGCGACGAGGGCGAGGGCTGGCGCTGGTATCGCTCGCTCAAAGACACGGAGATCGAGAGCCTTGCGAAGCAGATTGTCGAGGAGGTGCGGTTGCGCGGACCGTTTATGTCGATGGCGGATTTTGTGAACCGGCGGATTAGCTCGAACAGCGATTACTCGCGGCGCGGGGCGTTGCAGGCGGCGATCGACAAGGTGTCGAAGCTCAACCGCTCCATGCGGATTTCGACGCACACTCCGTCGAGCGACTACACGAACCTCGTGCCCGACCCGGGCTCGGCGTATTCCAAGGCAGGTGCGCCCGGGTATTTGACGCAGGGCGACATCCTCTCGTGCCTCGGCGCGGGCATGGCGGTGCGCTCCGACACGTTTACGATCCGCGCGTATGGCGACGTCTTCGGGCTGAGCGGCACGCCGCAGGCGCGCGCGTATTGCGAGGCCGTCGTGCAACGGACGCCGGAGTGGGTCGCCACGGAAGACGATTCCACGCTGTATTCGAGCGACAATTCCACCTTTGACGCGCTCAAATTCAAGCAGAGCTATCGCAGCAAGCAGGAGACCGGCAGCAATTTCTACGAAAAATTTGAGCGCAACACCGCGCTCAAAGCCGTGAACCGCCTGCTCGGGCGCAAGTATAAAATCGTCTCGTTCCGCTGGCTTTCTGCCGACGAGATTTAGCCGCAGTTTGGCGCCGGTTTTTTGGAAATGTTGATAGACCTGAGCGACGTCTCACCGATTGCAAACGAGCTTTTCCGCGCCTTTAAGGCTGCCGGCGGGAACGCGCTTCTCGTCGGCGGCAGCGTGCGCGACGCCCTGTGCGGCAAGGTGGCGAAGGATTTTGACGTCGAGGTCTATGGGCTGAGCGCGGCGGCGATTGAGGAAATTTTCCGCGCGCGGCAAATCCGCTACAACGCGGCGGGGCGCTCGTTTGGCGTGTTCAAGTTGCACGAGGCGCCGTTGGACGTCGCACTCCCGCGCAGGGAATCGAAGCGGGGCGCGGGCCACGCGGCGTTTGCTGTGGAGGGCGACCCGTTTATGCCGATCGCCGAGGCGGCGCGCCGGCGCGATTTCACCGTGAACGCGATTTACTATGACCCGCTCGCGGACGAAATTTTCGATCCATGCGGCGGGCGCAAAGATTTGGAGCGCAAGGTGTTGCGCCACGTCTCGCCGGCGTTTGCGGAAGACCCGCTGCGCGTGCTGCGCGCAATGCAGTTTGCCGCGCGATTCCGCTTCGACGTCGCGCCCGAGACCGTTGAGCTTTGCAAGACGATTGAGCCCGAAAACCTCTCGCGGGAGAGAATTTTTGCCGAGTGGGAAAAACTCTTGACAAAGGGCGAGGAACCCTCGCGCGGGCTGAATTTCTTGCGCGCGTGCGGCTGGGTGAAATATTTCCCAGAGCTTGAAGCGCTCATCGGCTGCCGGCAAGACCCGCATTGGCACCCCGAGGGCGACGTGTGGAACCACACGCTGAAGGCGCTCGACGCATTTGCGCGGGAACGCGTGGCGAGCGGCGACGAGCGTGCAGACGCAGAGGAAAACCTCGTCGTCGGCCTCGCCGTGTTGTGCCACGATTTCGGCAAGCCTGCCACGACGCGGCGCGGGAAAGACGGCAAAATTCACGCATATGGCCACGATGTCGCCGGCGTCGCGCCCGCGAAAAAATTTCTGCTCGCGATGACGGAAAACAAGAAACTCATCGAAGAGGTGCTCGTCCTCGTGGAGACGCATATGCGCCCGCGCGCGCTTTTTACCGCGAAGTCGGGCGACGCCGCAGTGCGCCGGCTCGCCGCCAAAGTTGGCAGGCTCGACAGGCTTTTGCGCGTGTGCAAGGCAGACGCGCTCGGTAGCAGTTTTCACGAGAGCGAAGATTTTTCGGAGACGGAAAATTGGCTCAACGCCCGCGCCGCCGCGCTCGCGATCAGCAGTTCCGCGCCCGTGCCAATCATTCTCGGCCGCCACTTGCTCTCGCTCGGCATTCCCGCTGGTCGCAGTTTTGGCGCCATTTTGCACGATTGCTTCGAGGCGCAGTTGGACGGCGCCTTCTCCGACGAAGCCGGCGGCTTGGAATTTTTGAAAAAAATCGTCGCGGAAAAATATTCGGGCGCAGAAGAAAAGGGGCAGGGCAAATGCTGATCGACACGCATTGCCACCCCGACGGATTCGTGCGCGGAAACAGGTTTGACGCCGTTCTCGCGCGCGCCGGCGACGCCGGAGTTGGTCACATGGTGTGCGCGGGGACAGAGCCCGAGGACTGGGGAATTTATCGCGAGCTCTGCCGGCAATTTCCGCAGAAAATTTCGTACGCCGTCGGGCTGCACCCGGGGAACATCGCCGAAAATTGGCAGGAGCAACTCGCGGCGTTGGACGAATTTTTGTCCGCCGGCAACGCGCCCGCGCCGATCGCGATTGGCGAAATCGGCTTGGACGAATATCGCATGCCGGCAGAGCCCGAGCTCGCGCAGAGTATTCGCGAGACGCAGCTCGCGGTGTTCTCGCGGCAACTCGCGACGGCGGCAAGGCTCGGGCTGCCCGTCGTCGTGCACGCGCGCAACGCCTTCGACGCCGCAGTCCGCGCGATTGACGAGAGCGGCGTCGCATGGGGCAATGTCGTGTTCCACTGCTTTTCCGAGAGCGCCGAGCGCGTCAAGGTCTTGAATGCGCGCGGCGGCAGGGCGTCGTTCACGGGGACGATAACTTACAAAAACGCGCAACAAACGCGCGACGCCGCACTCGCGCAGGGCTTGGAAAAATTGATGCTCGAGACCGATTGCCCCTATCTCGCGCCATGCAAACTGCGCGGCAAGGAAAACGAGCCCGCATACCTGCGCGAAACCGCCAAGTTTGTCGCAGAGCTCTTCGGCGTCTCCGTCGCAGAAATCGAGCACATCACCACCGACAACGCCCGCCGCTTCTACCGCATCTCCGCCACCACCGTGGCGTAGCGCGCGGGTTGGTGGTGAGACTTGGGTTGGTGGTGGTGGGGAGGTGAGGATTGGGGTTGGTGGTGGCAACTAACTGCCGCCACCATCCCGCATGCCACGATTGTTGTCACACGGATTTGTTCGGGACTAACGTCCCTCACTGTCTGTGGTGGCAGGGTTGGTGGTAGAGCTTGGGTTGGTGGTGAGATCTTGGGTTTTGTGGTGAGGGTTGGTGGTGGGAATGGTTTGTTGCGGAGGCTTGGGATTGTAATTACCTCGCGCACGCAGTGCGCGATTCTCCCGCTAAGTTAGCGGGAGGGGACCACGATAG
>JAJPZB010000048.1 GCA_021204635.1 Opitutia bacterium
CCCTCACCACTAACGTGGTCCCCTCCCGCTAACTTAGCGGGAGAATCGCGCATTGCATGCGCGAGATTGTTGCCATCACCAACCCTCCTCACCACCAACCCCTTCACCACCAACCCAAATTCCACCACCATCCACCACCATCAGGTTGTATCGACGGGATCGACGTCGAGGATTTCGATGACGTCGTCGTCCCAGGGAAATTCGTTGCGGAGGCGCGACAGGGTTGTGATGACGGCAGGCACGCGGTCGCAGAAATACCACATGTGGTAGCGGAAATTGTCTTGGAGTTTTTCCGTGGGGCATGGCGCGGGACCGCGAATTTCAAAAATCCCGGGCGCCTTTTCTTGCAGGAAATTTGCCCATTTTTCGGCGATTGTTGCGACGCGGGTTTCGTCGTTGCCGCGAAAGAGGTGGCGGATGATGTGGCGCTGGGGCGGGTAGCCAAATTCGCGCCGGCGGTCGAGCTCCGATTCCAAAAATTCGTCAAATTCCGCGCGCTTGGCGAACTGGATTGGTGGCGCCGAGGGAGTGAAGGTTTGGACGAGCACTTCGCCGTCGAGTTGCCCGCGACCTGCCCGCCCCGCGACTTGGACGAGGAGTTGGAAAGTGCGTTCCGCCGCGCGAAAATCGGGCACGTGCAGCGACAAATCGGCGTCGATGATTCCGGCGAGGGTCACGCGTGGAAAGTCAAGCCCTTTCGCGATCATTTGCGTGCCGAGCAGGATGTCGATTTTGCCGTCGCGAAATTCGGAAAGAATTTTTCTGAACTCGTTTTTTTTGCTCATCGTGTCGGCGTCGAGGCGGACGATTTTTGCGTCCGGAAATTTTTGCGCGAGAATTTCTTCTGCGCGCTGGGTGCCGAAACCGCGTTTTCGCATTTCTGCGGAGCCGCATGCGGGGCAGCGCGTGGCGGCGGATTCGATGTGGCCGCAGAGGTGGCAGCGCAGCGTTTGGTTTTCGCGGTGATATGTGAGCGCGCTCGAGCAATGCGGGCAGGTGATGACGTGGCCGCACGCCGTGCAAATCATCGCCCGCGAATATCCGCGCCGGTTCAGGAACAAAATGCTTTGCTCGTGGCCGCGAAGCCGGTCTTCGATGGCTTCGAGCATTTGCCGCGAGAACGTCGTTTGCCCCTGCGCATGCAGGATTTCGCGGCGCATGTCAATGATTTTCATCGGCGGGAACGGGTGGTCGTCTATGCGCTTTGTTATGCGGTTAAGCTCATATTTCCCGATTCTCGCGTTGTAAAAACTTTCGAGCGACGGCGTCGCCGAGCCGAGGATGCAAACGGCGCCGCAGAGGCTCGCGCGAAAAACCGCGACGTCGCGACCGTGGTAAAACGGCGTCTCGCCCTGTTTGAATGAGGGCTCGTGCTCTTCATCGACGACGACGAGGCGCAAATTTTTCAGCGGCGCGAAAATCGCCGATCTCGCGCCCACGAGAACCCGCGCGTTGCCGCGGGCCATGTCCGTCCAGGCGTCGAAGCGCTCGCCGGCGGAAAGATGGCTGTGCCAGACGACGACATTCGCGCCGCAATTTTCGAGCCCGTGGCGCAGGCGCTCCACGGTTTGCGGCGTCAGCGCGACTTCGGGCACGAGGAAAATTGCGCTCCCGCCGCGCGCCAAAACTTCGCGAATCGCGCCGATATACACCTCCGTTTTCCCCGAGCCCGTCACGCCGTGGAGCAGGTGCGTGCGGAATTTCCCCGCCTCGATGCTGCGCGTGATGGCGGCGAGCGCGGCGCTTTGCTCGTCGTTCAGCCGGATTGCGGGAGCCGTCTTTTCCGGGCTCGCCGCAATGTCGGAATATGCGACGCGGGAGACGCGGACAGCCTTTTCTGTCGCGATTCCTGCGGCGATGAGCGAGTTGATTATTTGCGGCGAAAAATTCAGCGCGCTGCGCGAGAGCGTGCCCGCGTCTTTCAGCGCGCAATAAAGCTCTGCCTGCCGCCGCGCGCGCTTTTGCAAACCCGAAAATTCTTCCGGCGAGAGTTCCCGCGCGAGAGAAATTTTTCTGTCGAGAACGGGCCGCACGCCTTGCCGCACCGACGACGGCAACACCGTTTGCAGGACTGAGTTCAGTGGCGCCGCGTAATATCCGGAAATCCACTCGCAGAGCTTTATTTCGTCGGGCGCGAGGACGGGAAAGTCGTAGCAAAGTTCCGCGATCGGGCGGATTTTTTTCGCGAATTTTTTCTCGGGAGTGGCGTTTTTCTCCCACACGATGCCGTGCGTGGAGCGGCTTCCGAGCGGAATTTTCACGAGAGAGCCGACGGCGAGATTAGCCGCCATTTCTGCGGGAACGGCGTAGGTGTATGCCTGCCCGCCGCCGTCGAAGGGCATTATTTTCGCGTAGGATTTTCCGGCATCGTCGTCGCGGGAATCGGGCGCCTCGGTTTTGTCTGTCGGGAAGAGCTCGTCCATTGTGGTCAGCGCGAATGCCGGAAATTTTGGGATTGCTTTGCGGCAAAAATCACTTCGCCGCCGCGCGCGAGAGCCTGTCGTTCACGGCAGCCCCGATGCCGGTGTCGCGGCATTTTTCTATGAAAATTTTTTCGTAGCCGGCGGCGTCCAACTTTCGCAAGAGCGCGAAAACCGCCCGCGCCGCGTCTGCCGCAGAGCCGCTTTCCGAGAGCCAGAAAACGTTTTCTACCGAGGCAAAATCGCCGCCCGCGCCTGCGAGCCTTGTCGGGCGCTTTTGGAAAACGAACGCGTATTTTTCCCGCGACGACGAGCGACGAACTTCGCCCAATAGCGGCGGAAATTCGCGCTCGGCGTCATCGACGAGGCAGACCTGCGCGTGCGGGCTGTAGTGCTTTTTCAGCATCCCGGGCGCGAGTTGCGCCCGCGCGCCATCGTTGCCGCGAGCGCCTTCCGCCGCTGCTTCCATGAGGCCCCGCGACAATGCGACGGGCGCGCCGAGGCACTCCGAAATTTCCTCACGCGTTATCGCGCCGAGCCGCAAAATGCGGATTTCTTCGCCCACGAGGACGATCGTCGATTCGATGCCGCAGTCGCAACTCCCGCCGTCAACGATGTACCCGATTTTGTCGCCGAGAGAATCCTGCACGTGCTGCGCCGTCGTCGGGCTGACGTAGCCAAAGGGATTCGCGCTCGGCGCCGCGAGTGGCACGCCCGCGCTCGCCATGATTTTCTGCGTCAGCGGGTGGCGCGGCATCCTGACGGCGACGGTGGGCTCGCCCGCCGTGACGATTTGCGGCACGCAGTTTTTTTTCGGCAAAACCATCGTGAGCGGCCCCGGGCAAAATCGCTCCGCGAGCTTTGCTGCTGCGGGATTCGACGTGTCTGCGACGCTGCCGGCTTGCGCGAACGTCGGCACGTGGACGATCAGCGGGTCGATAAACGGGCGGCCTTTTGCGAGGAAAATTCTGCGGACGGCGTCTTCGTCGAATGCGTTTGCCGCGAGGCCGTAAACGGTTTCTGTCGGGATTGCGACGAGAGTTCCCGCGCGGAGAAGTTTTCCGGCGAGCTCGATATCGCGAGGAGAATCCGTCAAGAATTTCGCCATTTTTTCGAGGAGATTTTCGGGAGAAATATTCTACGCCAAGCCGTCGCGGGCGAGCAGCGGCGTGATGTCGGGGTCGCGCCCCATGAAGTCGCGGAAAAGCTCTTCCGCCGGCGCGGAGTTTCCGCGCGCGAGAATTTTTTCTCTGAAATCGCGGCCCGTTTTCGGGTTCAAAACTCCCTCTTTCTCGAAGCGCGTGAAGCAGTCTGCTTCGAGCATTTCCGCCCATTTGTACGAGTAATATCCGGCGGCATATCCGGTCGGATCCGAGAAGAGGTGCAGGAATTTTCTCGCCATGGAAATTTGCGGCACGGGGCTCGGGATTTGGTAGTTCGCGATGGTTTCGTTCCAATATTTTTCGAGGTCGCAGTCCCTGTATTTCTCCGTGTCAATATGAAAATCCAAGTCCATTTTCCCGAACGAAAGTTGCCTCATCGCGGCGCTCGCGGCGCGGAATTTTTCTGCGCGCAAGAGCTTTTTCACGAGCTCGTCGGAAAGCGCTTCGCCCGTCTCGAAATGCCTTGCAAAAAGCGCGAGCGATTCCGAGTTGCGGCACCAGTTTTCCATGATTTGCGAGGGCAATTCCACGAAGTCCCAGGCGACATTTGTCCCCGCGAGATCGGGGATTTCGACATCGCTCAAAACGTGGTGGAGCAGGTGGCCAAACTCGTGAAATATCGTCACGACCTCGTCGAAATTCAACAGCGCGGGCTTGCCGGCGACAGACGGCGTGAGGTTGCCGCAGATCAGCCCGAGGTGCGCGGGCGCGTCCTCGCCGCGCGTCGCGAGCGCGTTCATCCACGCGCCGCTGCGCTTTGTCTCGCGCGGGTGCCAGTCCGCGTAGAACGCGCCGAGCATTTTCCCGCCGTCAAAAACCTCATAAACTTTCACGTCGTCGTGCCACACGGGGACGCCGGTTTTTTCGACGATCTCGATGCCATACAGCCGCGAGGCAATCGCGAACGCGCCCGCGATGACGCTTTCCACGGGGAAATACGGGCGGAGCAGCTCTTCGTCGAAGTCGTACCGCTCCTTGCGCATTTTTTCCGCGACAAAGCCGCGTGCCCACGGCGCGATTTTCCCGAATTTTTTCGATGTCGCCTCGCCGTGCTCGCGCGCGAATTGCTCGAGCTCGGCGTTTTCGTTTGCGAAAAAAGAAGCGATTCGCGCCTGCATGGTCTCGACGAATTTCAGCGCGTTGCCGCCGCTTTTTGCCATGCGCCGCGACGTCGTGTAGTCGGCGAAATTTGCAAAGCCGAGCAGCTTTGCCTTTTCGTCGCGGAGCGCGAGAATTTCGCGCAAAACCGGCGTGTTGTCGAACTCGCCGCCGCGCGCAACCGCGTTGCCCGCCTCCCAAAATTCGCGCCGCAAATCGTCGTTCTCCGCATATTGCATTATCGGCGAGAGCGACGGCGCTTGCAGCGTGAAGCGCCAGGCATTGTCGCGCCCCTTTTTCCGCGCGGAATCGCGGGCTGCGAGCTTCGCGCTCTCGGGGACGCCGGCGAGAAGCCCCTCGTCCTCGACAAATTTTTCCCAGGCGTTTGTCGAATCGAGAACGTTCTCCGCGAACTTTGCCGTTGTGGCGGAAAGCCGAGTGTTTATCTCGTTCAGCCGCGCCTTTTTGTCGGCGGGCAGGTTGGCGCCATTGTCGCGAAAATCGGCGAGAGTTTCTTCCAAAAATCGCGCCTGCGTCGCGGTCAGCGTTGCGGCGGGAGTTTTTTTCGCGGCGATGTCAATGACATTTTTCAGCTCGTCGTTCAGAAAAATTCCGCCAAAAAATTCCGAGACCTTGGGCAGGACTTCGTTGTAGGCGCGGCGAAATTCGGGCGTGTTTTCCACGCTTTCCAAGTGGCAGACGCGCGTCCACGCCGTGCCGAGCTCGCGCGTCGCGCGGGAAAAGCCGAGCACCGCCGAATCGAAGGTGATTTTCTCGGGGCAATTTTTCAGCGCGCAGATTTCGTCAAGATTTTTTTTCGCGCGGGCGAGGGCGAGTGTGATGTCGGGAACGATTTTGTCGGGCGTCAGTTGCCGCCAATCGACGTAGAAATCTTTCGAGAGAAAGGGATTTTCTGTGTTCATTTGCCTCGCAATTTACCGACCTTGCCGCAGGAACGCAATTGCGCGCGCCACGGCTTAGAAATTGCCAACGGCGCCGCCGACATTCAAAGTTGCGGGCAAGATTTTTCCCGCCACAGACCCAGCATGAGCCGATTCTACATTGCCGATTGCCACTTTTTTCACCGAGACCTCAATACCAAAATGGATTGCCGAGGCTTTGAAAGCGCGGAGGCGATGAACGAATACATGGTCGCAAAGTGGAACGCGAAGGTCCGCGACAACGACGACGTCATCATTCTCGGCGATTTTTCCTACGGCAGCGTGGAGGAGACAGACGCTTTGCTGCGGCGGCTCAAAGGGAATTTGTTCCTGATCGAGGGCAACCACGACAAAGCCTCGGTGAGAAATCCGCGCTTTGGCTGGGTCGCGCCCTACAAAGAAATGCGCGACGGCGGGCGGCGGGTGATTTTGTCGCACTACCCAATCATGTGCTACAACAAGCAATACATCGTGTCGGAGGCGGGAAAGCCGCATACTTACATGCTCTACGGACATGTCCACGACACGTTCGACCAGCGCCTGATCGAGGAATTTCAGCGGATAGCGCGCTCGTGCACGCGCGAAATTCTCGGGAAAGAAGGGCGCGTGGCGATACCTTGCAACGTGATTAATTGCTTCTGCAAATACTCGGATTACACGCCACTAACCCTCGACGAATGGATCGAGAACGACCGCGCGCGGCAGTTAGAGCGCGAACTCGCAGGGAAAAACTTTCTCGACCGCGGCACCGCCTCGGACGCCATTCCCGACTGAGTTGGTGGCGGCAGGTTGGTGGTGGGAGTTGGGTTGGTGGTGGAAACTGAGTTGGTGGTGGCGGCAACATGCCACAGAGGGATGTCACACGGATTTGTTCGGGACTAACGTCCCTCACGGTGGTGAGGGTAGGGTTTGTGGTGGGAATTGGGTTGGTGGCGAGATTTGGAGGAGGTTGGGTTGGTGGCGAGGACTTGGGTTAGTGGTGAGGCTTTGGCTTTGTTGCGAAAGCTCAGTAAACACGTAATTCTCCCGCTAAGTTAGCGGGAGGGGACCACGATAGTGGTGAGGG
>JAJPZB010000171.1:0-2272 GCA_021204635.1 Opitutia bacterium
CAAATTCGTTGAGCAATTCCTTCTCGTTGAACGGGTCCATATAACTCACGTGCAACGCGCCGGATTTGAGGCCCTTGGCGTTGTCAGGTTTTTGGACGCGCAAAACGATGTCGGCGGCGGCAAGTGCGGCGGCGGCTTTCGCGGCGGGAACAACCTTCGCGCCCGCCTTTTCGTAGGCGGCGTCGGTAAAGCCTGCCTTCAAGCCGGTTCCGCTCTCGACGGTTATTTCAAATCCCGTGCGCACGAGAGTTGCCGCATCTTGCGGGATCAGTGCCGTGCGCGTCTCATTTTCCGCGGTCTCGCGGGGAACGAATACAGTCTTCATGGATAAATCGAGTCGTGATTTTTTTCTTGTTTAAATCCCTCCCGCAAAAGGCAAGAGGATGTGGCAAATATAAAGAGAGTGAACAATTTACCTCAATAAAATTCTTTCCGAAAAAACTTTTTTTGCGGCGACATTTCTGCCTTGCGGCAAAGGGAAAATGCGCCTGCGCACCCGCGATTTGCCACGCAACAAATTTCGGGCGCGCTGCAAATTTATTTCCGACTTCGCCTTGCGTTTTTGGCGGAAGGGCGAAAAATTTCCGCGAAAAAAAATGGCGCGCGTACTACTTCATACATGCTGCGGAATTTGTGCCGGCCACTGCGTTTCGCTCCTGCAAGCCGGTGGGAACGAGGTCGCCATTTTTTACAGCAATGCGAACATCGCGCCCGCGAGCGAGTTCGTGCGCAGGTTAGACGCCGTGGGGACGCTCTCGCGGCATTTCGGCGTGCCCGTCATCGTCGATGAGCCCGACCACGGCGAGTGGCTCGAAAAGGTTGCGCGCGGCTTTGAGGACGAGCCGGAGCGCGGGCGGCGCTGTCCGAGGTGCTTTGAATATTCGCTACGGCGCGCCGCCGTGGCTCGGCGGGAACGCGGCTTCGATTTTTTCACGACGACGCTCACGGTCTCGCCGCACAAGCCGTCGAAAGTGATTTTCGAGATTGGGAAATCGATCGACGCGGAGCATTTTCTCGAAATCGATTTCAAGAAAAAAGGCGGATTCGCCGACAGTAATTCGATCGCGCGCGAGCTCGGTCTTTATCGCCAAAACTACTGCGGCTGCGAGTTCAGCCTGCGGCAGCGCTACCGAAACACGCCGCCGCCGAGCAACACGTCGTTGTCGTAGAGCGCGATTATCTGCCCCGAGGCGATGCCGCGCTGCGTGCGCTTGTAGGCGATGTGCGCGCCGCCGTGGCCGTCCGGCGAGAAAACGATTGGCGTCGATTCGTCGCGATAACGCACCCGCGCGAGGATTTCGCGCTCTTCCAAAATCGGGCGATTTATCCACGAAAGCCCCGTGACAAACGATTCGTTCGTGTAGAGCTCTGCCGCTGTGTCGGGATGGTCAAAGGCGACGACGAGCTCGTTTTCCTCGAAGCGCTTTGCAACGACGACGTAGTGCTCGCCATCGGTGTTTGACGGCACGTTTATCCCGCGCCGCTGCCCGATTGTGTAGTGAAAAAGGCCTTTGTGCTCGCCGAGGACGCGACCGTCGTTGCGGACGATTTTCCCGGGCTTCTGCGGAATGTATTGCTCCAAAAAATCGTTGATTTTGATTTTCCCGATGAAGCAAATCCCTTGGCTGTCTTTGCGCGCGGCGTTTGGCAAACCGGCGTCGGCGGCGATTTTTCTGAGCTGCGGCTTCAACAAATGGCCGACGGGATAGAGCGCGCAGCGGAGTTGTTCCTGCCGCAGAAGCGCGAGGAAATAGCTCTGGTCTTTGTTGGGGTCGCTGCCGCAGAGGATGTCGGAAGTCCCGTCGGGATTGTCGCGGCGGCGGGCGTAATGTCCGGTCGCCACAAACTCAAATCCGTCTGCGAAGGCGATTCTCGCGAACACGCCAAACTTCATTTCGCGATTGCACAAGACGTCGGGGTTCGGCGTCTGCCCCGCGCGATATCCCTCGACCAAATACTTCACGACATGCTCGCGATAATCCTTCACGAGATCGACGATCCGGAACGGGATCCCGAGTTTGTCGGCGACGGCGCGCGCGTTCGCGACATCGTCTTCCCACGGGCACTCGCCGAGAAACTTCCCGCCCTCTTCGTTCATCCAAGTCCGCATGTAGGCGCCGGAGACGTCGTGGCCTTCGCGTTTCAGCAAGAGCGCGGCGACTGCGCTGTCAACTCCGCCGGAGAGTGCAACCAATATTTTCGCCATGTTTTTTCAATTTCCCTGCGTGAAAAATTCTACGCCTTGGTGGTGGTGGAATTCGGGTTGGTGGTG
>JAJPZB010000171.1:2372-6570 GCA_021204635.1 Opitutia bacterium
GAGATTTGGGTTGGTGGTGAAAGCCGGGTTGGTGGTGGCAAAACCGCTTTGTTGCGGGCTCATCTCGCCATGGAAAATGCCCCGCCCTTCCCGAGCTCGTCGCTCTCCGTCACGGTGCCCGTCGCCTCCGTATCGCCACTCTCGCGATTGAATCTCATCGAGAGCAACTGCGTGACGCCGCGCTCCTGCATGGTGACGCCATAGATTGTTCCCGCCGCAGAAACCGTGCGTTTGTTGTGGGTCACGACGAGGAATTGCGAGTAGCGCGTGAACTCGCACACGATATCGGTAAAGCGCCCCACGTTGGCGTCGTCGAGCGGCGCGTCGAGTTCGTCGAGCACGCAGAACGGCGAAGGTTTCACCATGTATATTGCGAACAAAAGCGCGACTGCGGTCATCGTCCTCTGCCCGCCGGAGAGCAGCGAAATTCCGCGCAGGCGCGTCCCGGGCGGGCGTGCGATGATTTCGATTCCGCTGTCGAGAACGTCTTCGGATTGCACGAGTTGCAAATCGCTTTCGCCGCCGTGGAAAAGCCTGTCAAACGTAAATTTGAAATTTTTGCGAATCTGCTCAAACGTCGTCGTGAAGAGCTTTTGCGAGGTTTCGTTGATTTCGTCGATCGCTTTCAGCAACTCGTTTTTCGCGCTCCACAAATCGTCGGATTGCGCCTTCGAGAACATGAATCGCTCGCGCAATTCGCCGTATTCCTCGATTGCGGTGTGGTTGACTGCGCCCATCGCGAGCAAGCGTTCGCGCAACTCTGCGACTTCGCGCGCGAGCGGCGCCCAGTCCGTGTTGTCCATTTCCGCGAGGTCAGCCTCGGTCGGCTCGCCGCGTTCCCGCAGCGCTCGCGGGCGATTGTTGTCGCCGACGCCGTCGTTGTTGTCGTCCTCTTCGAGTTCGGCAAAACGCACTTTGGTTTCAAATTCTTCGTCGGCGCGCCAGAGCTGGTTTTTCCAATCGATTGCGCTCACGTCCAATTGGTACTCGGTCGAAACTTTTTCCGCGATGAATTTGCACTGCGACGTTTCTTCCGCGAGGCGGACTTCGAGCGCGCCGAGCTTCGCCTCGTTGTCGCGCAGATTGTTGCGGTCGCCCGACATCGAGTTGTCCAACTCCTCGATTTTTGCTTCGACGCTTTGCGATTCCTCGCGGATTTTTGCGAGCTCAGCGGCCGCCGTTGCGATTGTGGCGGAAAGGGTTTCGACGCGCGCCGCCGCCTTTTCCGCCTGCTCCGAAAAAGCGTCAATTTGCGCGAGCATGTTTTCCTTCTCGCTCTCGCGCGTGGCAATCCGCTGCTGCAAATCGGCGAGGCGCGCGCGAATTTCCGCGACTTCGCGCTCAATCATTTCCAACTGCTGCTTTTTCTGCGCGAGGTCGAAGCGAATTTCGTTGACAGCCTCCTTTTTTGCCTCCGCCTCGGCGCGGAGTTTCGCGAGCGATTCTTCCCGCTGCGCGATGCTCTTTTTCAACTCCGCAATCCGCGCCTCGTTTTCCGCGAGCGTCTTGCCCGCGCTTTCCATCTTGCCCACGGCGGCGGCGCGCCCAGCCTCAAACTCCGCGAGCGAATTTTCCTGCCGCTTTGTCGCCTCGGCGTTGTTGGCGAGGGCGCGCTCGGAGTTTCGCTCGTCCGCCACAATCGCGGAAATTTCCTGCGCCAGAGCAGACGCCGCCGCGCGCAGACGCTCGATCTCGCCGTCGGTCTCGTCCATCTGCGCCTGAATTTCCATGGTCTCGCGGTTCGCGTCCGTGAGCGCGTCATTCTCGTGGGCGAGGCGCTCGCGCAGGAGCTTTATCTCGTTTTCGCGGCGGAAAACGGAGTTGGTGGTGGCGGCATTTCCGTCGCGCGTGTAAATCAGCCCGCGACAATCGATGAGCTCGCCTTCGAGCGTTGCCGCGAGCAAGAAATCCAAGCCCGGGTTTGCGCGCCAAAATTTCAAAAAAGTCTCCGCGTCGTCGCACACGAAACAGCGGTCGAAAATCGCGGCAACAAAGCCGGCGTTGGCGGGATTTTTTGCCTCGACGATAGTGGTGGCGGCGAAAATTCCCGCCGGCAGATTTTCGCCACCGTTGCGACTTTCCGGCACGGTGGTGGCGGGCGCAAAATCCGCGACAGCGAGCACTGCGCGACCGAGCCGGCGCTCGCCCAATTCCCGCATGAGAGGCGCGACAACAGACGAATCCGCGACGCAAAGCGCCTCTGCCGCCGAGCCGAGGAGCATTTCCACCGCCGGCGCATAAATATTTTCCCGCACGGAAATTTGGGAATTGAGCGCACTCGCCGCGCCCGCCGCAACGGTAGCGAGGTCGCCGCGCAAAATCGCCTTCGCACCCTCGGAAAAGCCCTCAAACTTCGCGCGCAATTGCTCGAGCATCGCGACCTGCGCCGAGGTTTTTGCCACCTGCCTGTCCAACGCCGAAATGGTCTGTTGCCGCTCGCGAAACTGCGTTGCGAGAGACTTTGCGCGCTCGCGCGCCGCCTCCACGTCCTGCTGCGCCTTCGCGTGCTCCGCGCGCCGCGCCTCGGCGAATGCCAAAATTTCCGCGTGGCGCGCCTCCATGGCGTGGCGCTCTTCGCGCAACTGGGCGATCGCGTTGCCGATCTCAGCGTGGCGCATTTCGGACGTGCGCAAATCGACTTCGATGTTCGTCACCACCGAGCGCGAGCGCGTAATCTCGTTTTCGCTCAGCAAAAGCTCTTGCCGCTCGTTCGCGAGTGCGCGTTCTTCCGCCACAATCCCGCCGAGAAATTTCTCCAACTCGCGGCGCCGGACGCGGAAATTTTCGTCCGCCGTGGCGACGTCGCCCGCGTGGCGCGTCTTGTTGTCGCCGCCGCCGGTAATCCGCGCTTCCAACTCGGCACGGCGCGCGTTTGTTGCGAGAATCTCCTGCTCTATTCCGGCGATTCGCTCGCGCAAATCCTGCGTCCGCGCCTGCGTGAAACCAATCTGCGATTCGGCATTTTCCTTCTCGGAGCGCAGGGCAAAAATTTGTTGCTGGGCAAGCTCGAGCTTCTCGCGCAAAGCGCCGCGCTGCACCTTCGATTCCGCGAGGACGCGCTCGCGCTCGGCGAGATTGTCGCGCATTCCCGCCACAATCCCGCGCAACGATTCCGCCTGCGTTTCAGCTTCCGCCACAATCGCACGGTGCAACGAAAATTGGAACGCCAACTGCGCGAGGTCCAAGTGCGTGAGTCGGTGGCGAATCCGCTTGTAGCGAAGCGCCTTCGACGCCTGCCGCTTCAACGACGCCGTTTGACGCGAAAGCTCGTCCAAAACATCCGTCACGCGCGCCAAATTTTGATCGACAAGCGCGAGTTTCCCGAGCGCCTCCTTGCGCTGCGTTTTGTAGCGCGTGATTCCCGCTGCCTCCTCGAAAAGCGAGCGGCGCTCCGACGGATTCGCCGACAAAATCTGGTCAATCTGCCCCTGCACCATAAACGAATACGAGACGCGCCCGACGCCCGTGTCCATGAACAGCCGCTGAATGTCTTTCAGGCGGCAAGCCTTGCCGTTCAAAAAATAATCCGACGCACCATCTCGCGAGACGCGGCGCAGGACGGAAACCTCGTTGAACGCAGTCCCGAGCTCCTTTTCGCAGTCGGCAAAAATCAGCTCGACCTCGCAAAATTGGAGCGGCTTGCGCTTGTCCGTGCCCGAGAAAATCACGTCGTGCATCGAGCCGCCGCGCAACGCCTTCGCGCTCTGCTCGCCAAGCACCCAGCGAATCGCGTCAACAATGTTCGACTTCCCGCAACCATTCGGCCCGACAATCGCAGTTATGCCCGGGCTCAGTTTGACCCGCGTGCGGTCGGCAAAGCTTTTAAAGCCGTTGATGACAAGCTGCTTGAGATACATTCTCGGGAAAGTGAAAAGTCTCGCGCTATCGTAAATGTTGCAATTTCCCGCGACAACAGGATTTTCGGGCACGGGCGCGCGGATTGGGGTTGGTGGTGGAGATTGGGGTTGGTGGTGAAAGCCGGGTTGGTGGTGGGAGGAAAGTTCCGCAGGGATTGTCACACGGATTTGTTCGGGACTAACGTCCCTCACGGCTTGGTGGTGGGATTTGGGTCAGTGGTGAGCTTGGGTTGGTGGTGGCAGGATTTGGGTTGGTGGTGAGAATTGGGTTGGTGGTGAGGGCTTAGGTTGGTGGTGGCAACAATTCGCGCACGCAGTGCGCGATTCTCCCGCTAAGTTAG
>JAJPZB010000045.1 GCA_021204635.1 Opitutia bacterium
TCCCGAACAAATCCGTGTGACAACAATCGTGGCAGTTTGCCGCCACCACCAAGCCAAATCCTCACCACCAACCCAAATCCCCACCACCAACCAAAATTCCCACCACCAACCCGTGTTTTGCCTGCGGGATTTGCGAAAAATTTTTGCGCAACGGAGCCTTGCGGCATTGTGGCGGGAGTGCCGGAGCAATAAATTCCTGCAAGCAATGGAGCGGGTTTGACGCAAAAAAAGTTTTTCTGTTCGCGCGCGACGCGAGAAAAGACAAGAATGGACAAACGGGATTTTTATGTTGGATCAACACGACAAAATAAAGGAATTAGAGACGGCGTCGATACTTCCGCTCCTCGTAAAATATTCGCTTCCCGCGATTGCGGGCATGGTCGTTTTCGCCATCTACAACGTAGTTGACAGCATTTTCGTGGGGCAGTGGATCGGGAAGGCGGGTCTCGCCGGCATCGCGATTGCCTTCCCGATAACCACGATAACTTTTGCGCTCGGCACGCTTATCGGCCTCGGTGGCGCGGCGCGATTGTCGATTCGGCTCGGCGAAAAGAAATATGAGCTCGCGTCGCGCGTCCTCGGCAACGTCGTTTTCATGGGACCGGTTTTGGGAGTTTTGTTTGGCTGGACGATGTCGCTGTTTTTCCTGCCGCACATTTTGCACCTCTTCGGCACAGACGCCGAGACCTTCGAGCCCGCATACGAATTTACGCGCGTGATGTTGTTGGGCTCGCCGATCACGTATTTGTTTTTCAACCAAAATCACCTCATGCGCGCGTCGGGCTTTCCGGGGAAGGCGATGTGCTCGATGATTTTGTCGGTTGGCGTGAACGTGATTCTCGCGCCGATTTTCATAAAAATATTGGGTTGGGGAATGTATGGCACGGCGCTCGCGACGATGTGCGCGCAGACGGTCGGCTTGGTCTGGGTCTTGGCGCATTTTTGCGGGAAAGACCGCATTGTCCGCTTTCGTCGCGGGATTTTTCGTCCGAGGTGGTATGTCATCAAAAGCATATTTTCGATCGGCCTCGCCCCGTGCCTGATGAATATTTGCGCGTGCATCGTCGTTTTGGTGATAAATCGGGCGCTGTTGCAATTTGGCGGAAATTCTGCGATCGCCGCCTACGGGATTTTGAACCGAATTTTGATCGTTTCGGGAATGACCGTCATCGGCATCACGCAGGGAATGCAGCCGATAATCGGCTACAACCACGGCGCCGGAAATCGCGACCGTGTCCTGAAAACACTGCGCTACGGCGTCACTGCCGGCACCGCGATTTCGACGTTTTTCGCCGCGTTTTGCGTCATTTTCCCGCAGCTGATCTCGTGCCTTTTCACGAGCGACGAAAGCCTGCACGCGGTGACGAACGAGGCTCTGCGTTTTTCCACGATTGCGCTTCCGTTTGTCGGCGGGCCGATGGTTCTCGGGAATTTTTATCAGGCGATTGGCCGCGCGAAGCTCTCGATTTTCCTTTCCGTCACGCGGCAAATGCTTTTCCTGATCCCGCTTTTGCTGATATTGCCGAGGTTCTGGGGCACGATGGGCGTGTGGCTGAGCATGCCGATTGCCGACACGATCACGTTTGTCGTGAACATCTTTCTCATCATCAGCTTTTTGCGTGGATATCAGATCAAACACGCCGATGTCGCCGGTGCAAAGGCCCGCGCGCTCTACGCGGCAAATCACGGGGAAAAGTAAAAATTCGTTGCGCGGACTTTGTGTCAATATTTTAATCGCGCGCTTCCAATTTTAACGTTTAACAAGAAAATCAAGCCCCAATGAGACATTTTTTGAAAGAAACAGACCTCAGTCTCGACGAAGTTTCGCAGGTCTTTGCGCTCGCGGCAGACCTCAAGGCAAATCGCGCAAATTCGGCGTGCAAACCGCTTTCCGGCGAATCATGGGGCCTTTTGTTTTTCAAAAAATCCACGCGCACCCGCGTCTCGTTTCAGGTCGGCGTCCACGAACTCGGCGGCCATCCCGTGATGCTCAACGCCGAAGACATGCAGCTCGCGCGCGGCGAGACGCCGGAGGACACCGCGAAGGTGCTCTCGCGTTATTTGCACGGCGTCGTGATCCGCTGCCACGAGCATTCGCTGCTCGAAACGTTCGCGCAAAAGGGCACGATCCCGGTCGTCAACGCACTCTCCGATTTTCTCCACCCGTGCCAGTTTTACACCGACATGTTCACGCTCGCCGAGCGCTGGTCGGGCGGCGATGTCGGGAAAATGGCGTCGTGCCTGCGCGGGCGCAAAATCGCGTTTGTCGGCGACACGGCGTGCAACATGGGCAACACGTTTGCGCTCGGTTGCGCCTATCTCGGAATGGAAATCGTGCTCTGCGGCCCCGCCGGATATGAGCCGCAAAAGGCGCTTTACGAGCAATTTGCCGCCGACGGCATAGAGCCGAAATTTTCCTTTACAACAGACCCCGAGGCCGCCGCAAAGGGCGCGGACATGATTTACACCGACGTCTGGGTCAGCATGGGAATGGAAGAAGAAAAGGCGCGGCGGCTGAAAGAATTTCGCGGATATCAGGTTGACGAGCACCTCATGTCGCTCGCGAAGCCGGACGCGTTTTTCATGCATTGCCTTCCTGCGCACATCGGGGAAGAGGTTTCCGCCGGAGTTTTAAACGGCCCGCAGAGCATCGTCTTCGATCAGGCGGAAAACAGGTTGCACACGCAGAAGGCGATTCTCGCGGTGCTCGCCGCGGCGAACAAGCGATAGGCCCGCGCCGCAATCGGCTCAGAAGTGCATGAGGATTTTTCCCCACGTGCGCGTGAGCGCGTCGTCGTGGCGCGCGGTCTGAGCGTCCCAGGAATTGAGCAAGCCCCAAAATCTGCCTGAGTGGTTCATGTGGAGGCGGTGGGCGAGCTCGTGCAAAATCACGTGGTCGCGGATTTCCGGCGGGAGAAAAATCGTCACGTAGTTGAGCGAAATATCGCCGCTCGCGGTGCACGAGCCCCAGCGCGATTTTTGCGCGCGCACCGAGACTTTCCCGACCGAGACACCGTGCTGCGCGGCGAGCTCGCGGACGCGCGGCGGCAAAATTTTTTGCGCGATTTCGCGGCAAACGTATTTCAGCTCGTCGTCGGGATTCTCGCCACAAAGCATGACGGGCACGACGTCGGAGCCTTCTTGCAAAACGTAAAACGAGCTCAGTGGCGCCTCGCCGATGACGATTTTTTTCACGCTGTCGCCGACGGAAATTTCGGGGTGCTGCCGCAGGTAATCCGTGAGCGTCATCGCGATGTTTTCGCGCTTTCTCTCGGCAACTTTCGCGAGGCGGGCGTCGAGCCAATCGAGATTTCTCAGGGCAAAAAGCCGCGCCTCCTCCAAGGCGTTTCCCGCGAAAAATCGCGGCACGGAAACCGTGATTTCGCCGTTTGCCGCGACCCGCAAAATCATGCGGCGGGAACGCGACGAGCGCACGACCTGCACCGAGACGCGGGTGTCGCTCGCAGGGAGTTTGATTTCAAATGTTTCTTCGCCCGTCATTTTTGTGGGGGAAATCGGCTTGGTGGTGGGAATCGGGTTGGTGGTGAGATTCGGCTTGGTGGTGAGATTCGGCTTGGTGGTGAGATTCGGCTTGGTGGTGAGATTTGGGTTGGTGGTGAGAATTTTTTGCCTCTGTTGCGAGAAAATCCTGCCACGCTAGAATGAACGACGGCGCGAATTTCTCCGGATTCTTTTCGATCTCCTCCTGCAATTGTTGTGGCGAGAACGCGACCATTCGGATGATCTCGGCGGGGTTCGGCGTTATCTCGCCCGCGAAATTTTTCACCGCGTAGCCTCGCACAAACTCGTTGCCGTTTTCGGGGGAAGGGCGCTGGGAAAAGAGCGGCACCAAGTCTGTTGCCGGCAGCGCGATTCCAAGCTCCTCGCGAAGTTCGCGGGCGGCGGCAGCCTCGTAGCTCTCGCCGGAATCGACATGCCCCGCGCACGACGTGGAAAAAAGCCCGGGGCAGGTGTCTTTCTCAAACGAGCGCTGCTGAACCAAGATGTCGCCATTGTCGCGGAAAACAAAGATGTGGACGGCGCGGTGAAAAAGCTTTTTCGCGTGGACGTTGGCGCGCGTGTCTGTGGCGACGACGCGGTCGTTTTCATCTACGACATCGAAAATTTCGTTGGGGTCTTGTGCTTTCTGCGGCATTTTCCTTTGCGAGAACGATAAACTTTTCGCTGGCGGCGACAATCCCGCTTTCCCGCAGGCGGAAAGCCCAACGCGTTCTTGACCTAAAATTTTGCCCGAATAAACTGCGGAGACAAACTACACTTTTGAATTGCCATGTCGCTAATAAGCAATCTCTCAGTTCGTTTGCAAAACCACCCGAAGCGCGTCGTGTTCCCCGAGGGAACGGATTCCCGAATCATTCAGGCGGCGCGACAATTTGCAACCCGCAGGCTCGGCGTGCCAATCCTCGTCGGCGACCGCACGCGCATAAAAATTAACGCGACGCGCCTCGGGATAAAGCTCGACGGAATCCGCATAATCGAGCCTGCGCGGGCGGCGGAGTTGGAAGAATACACGCGGCTCTTTCGCGGAATGCAGCGATTCAACTCGCTCAACGAAGTCGAGGCGGCGGACTATGTCCTTTCCCCAAACTACTTCGCGTCGATGATGGTCTTGACCGGCGCGGCCGACGCCATGGTCTGCGGCGCAACGCAGGTGCCTACAAACGCACTGCGCGCAATTTTCCAATTGTTCCCGCGCCAAAAGGGCGTGGAGACGATTTCTTCCATGCAAATAATGGAAATGGAGGAATCGCGCTTCGGCTTGGAGGGAACGATTTTCATGTCGGACTGCGCCGTCATCCCAAATCCGACGGCGGAGCAACTCGCCGACATCGCGATAACGACGGCGATTTTGTGCCACCACCTGACAAACGAGGCGCCGCGCGTCGCAATGCTTTCATACACGTCGAAAAGCATTTCCTCGCGCTTCGAGTCCGTCGAAAAAGTGCGGACCGCGACGGCGCTCGCCAAGGAAAAGGCGCGCAATTTTGACGTGCCCGTGGAAATCGACGGCGAGCTCCAAGTCGATGCCGCGCTCGACCCGTTTGCTGCAGAAATAAAGGAGCTGAAGGGGCCCGTCGCGGGCTGCGCGAATGTGCTCGTTTTCCCCGATTTGAACAGCGGCAACATCGCCTCGAAGCTCACGCAACTCGTCGCCGACGTCCCCGTTTATGGCCCGATTTTGACAGGGCTCGCCAAGCCCGTTGCGGAGATTTCACGCGGCGCCTCGGCTCGCGACATACTCGGCGCGGCAATCGTCGTCGCGGCGCAGGCGGTCGATCGCCGCTACCTCTATCCCGTCGATGCCTGATTTGCCTGCCACGCACCGAATTTTTTAGAAAATGTCTATCAACAAAGCAGCGTTCGCCCACGACATTCCGGGCTTTCTGACAAAGCCGATGAATGTCTCGACAAAGCGGATTTTCGTCGCCGCAACGCGCCAAAACGACGGCAAGACGACGACCTCGCTCGGGCTCTTCGGCGCACTGCGCTCGCTCGGCTACGAAGTCGGCTACATCAAGCCCGTGGCGCAGAGAATCGTCCACGTCGATGGCGAAATCGAAGTCGATGAAGACACGTTTTTGTTGGACAGCGTTTACGACGTCAAACTGCCCTTGGAGGCGATGTCGCCCGTCGCCGTCGATTCCAAATTCACGCGGACATATCTCGACGATTCCGGCACGATGCGGCCGCGAATCATGGACGCCATTTGCCGCGCTTTCGACAGAGCCGCCTACGAGAAAGACATCGTGATCGTCGAGGGCTCGGGCCACGCCGGCGTGGGCTCGGTCTTCGAGACCTCAAACGCCGACAACGCCGCGATGCTCGGCTCAAAGGCAATCATCGTCGCCTCTGGCGGAATCGGCAAACCGGTGGACGAAATTGCCCTCAACAAAGCGCTTTTCGACAAAAAAGGCGTGGAGTGCGTCGGCGTGATTTTGAACAAAATTTTGCCCGGCAAACTCGACGAAATCCGCCACTATGTCGGCGAGGCGCTGGGGCGCATGGGCGTGCCGCTCCTCGGTGTTTTGCCCTACGACAGAGTGTTGGAACTCCCGAACGTTTCCCAAATCGCGGACGAAATTGGCGGCAGGTGGATCGTCCCTGTCTCAAAACTGCGCAGCCAGCGCGTGGCAAAATTCATCATCGGAGCGATGTCGGCGCAAAGCGTGTTCGAGCATATCGTGGAAAACACGCTCGTCATCGTCCCGGGCGACCGCGAGGATTTGCTCTTCTCGCTCATCGCAGGCGCGGGAGCAGGGGCGGGCGAAATGCCGCAAATCTGCGGAATTGTCTTGACTAACAACAAATTGCCCAGCAACCGCATCGTCGGAATGCTCTCGCAGATGAAAATCCCCGTCGTCGCAACAGAGCGCGAATGCTTTGACGCAACGCGGAAAATTAACTCCATGATCGTCAAAACAAGCCCCGTGGATAGCGACAAAATCTCGACAATCGAGAAACTCATCCGCGAGCACGTCGATATGAAGCGCCTCTTGTCGCTGATCT
>JAJPZB010000034.1 GCA_021204635.1 Opitutia bacterium
CAGGTGGGTAGCCGGGTTAGTGGTGGCGGTGAGTGTTGTGGGAGTTGGTGGTGAGATTTTTTTCGGAGGGGTTGGTGGTGGCGGTTGGGTTGGTGGCGGGGAGCGAAGTCAGGCGACGTTCAACGGACACACTCCCTCACCACTATCGTGGTCCCCTCCCGCTAACTTAGCGGGAGAATTGCGCACTGCGTGCGCGAGATTGTTGCCACCACTAACCCTCGCAACAAACCATTCTCACCACAGACCCAAGTCCCACCACCAATCCAAGGTCTCGCCACCAACCCACCACTAGCCCAGATCCCACCACCAACCCTCCCGCCACCATTCGTGGGGGACGTTAGTCCCGAACAAATCCGTGTGACAACAATTGTGGCATACAGGATTGTCGCGGCGAGCCATTGTTGCCACCACCATCCCAAATCTCATCCCAATCCTTCACCACCATCCCAATCCTTACCTTTCCCCACAAACTCGCCCGCCACCATCTCGTGGTGCTCAGGAGGGGACTCGAACCCCTAAACCTTGCGGCACAGGTACCTGAAACCTGCGTGTTTACCAATTTCACCACCTGAGCATGGGCGGAAAGTCTGAGGGGGCATTAAATGCGTTCGCGCCGCCGCTGTCAATGCGACGACGCGATTGCTACCACCTTTGTTGTGGCGGCGTCAATCCGCGAGGACGCCAAATTCTGCGCCGGCTGCGTAGATTTGCCCGTTTTGCGACGAGAGCGCGCGGAAGCGAATGTAGCGCGCGTCAACGGGTTGCGCGAACATGACGCGTTGTTCTTCCTTCGATTGCTCGAATTGCCCTTTCGCGACGGGCTCGCCCCAGTTTTGTGCGTCGTTGCTGACGTAGATTTCATAATCTTTCACGTCGCCGTTTCCGCCTTTTTGGCGAGGCAGGTAGAAGACGCCGGAAATGCGCTTGACTTCGCCGACGTCGAAATCGACCCAGTGCGGGTAGTCTGCCTGCGTGACGGAATATGCGGTGTGCCAAATCGTGTCGGGGTCGTCGTCGGTCAGGTTTGTTGCGGTCTCGTCGCCACCGTCTTCGGAGCTCGCGAAAATCACGCGCGTGCGGATTTTCTCGATTTTCGGAAACAAGAATTCCGTTTTGATATTTGGGTTTGTGGCGAGCCACGCGCAGACGGTGCCGCCGTTTTTAAACGGAATTGTGCCCGTGTATTCCTCGTCGGGATTGCCGTTGATGGAGACGCGGATTTCGGCGTCCTGATTGCGCGACGAGATCGAGACATTCCCCGCGTCGTCGCGCACGACCGCGATCGGCATTGCGCCTGCGGGCGAGACGTTTGCGAGCTTGCTCAAATCTTTTCCCTTCGCGACGGGGCGAATGATGAAGCCGAAGTCTGTCGGCTCGGCGAAAATTCTGTCGCGCTTCTCGGTGTCGGGTCCGCAGCTTGCGCCACCGAGCCCGCGCACGCCGGCGTCGAGTGTCAGCGTCGTGATTTCCGAGGCGATGACCTTCGTGCGCAGCCGGTGCGGATTTGCGGTCATGAGCAGTTCCATCGCCGACACGGGCAGGGCGGCGGCGGAAAAGCTTCCCGTGCTTGCGATGAAAATCGCGCCCTCGCCGTCGTCGTTTGTCAGCGCGCACCAGCGCACGTCTTCGTGGTTGCCGGTTTCCTGCGGCTTCGCGTAGTAGGCGATTTGCTCTGCGACGGGCGATTGGTAAATCCCGACAAAGGCGCCGGAATCGCGGTCGTTGTAGTTTTCCTGCGGGCCGCGTCCGTAGTAGGAAAATGTGCCGTATTCGGCGGGAATGCCGAGCGCGAAGCCGAGGCGCGGCAGGTCAAAGGTCGGCAGGTTCGACGTGATGTTTGCCTCCAACTCGACGGAGCCGTCGGGGTAAATCGTCCAGATTTGGTGCGTGGTGAAAGTGAGATCGCTGTCGCCGAGCTCGCGGCCGACTTCGAGCCTGACGGGGATTCCGTTTATCGGGTTGCCGTATTGAATGAGCGGGTCGCCGACGAGCTTTGCGGCGTTTTTCCCGCGCGATTTCACGACGAAGGACAGCGTCGCCGTGCCGTCGTCGTTTTGTGAAACGACGGGTGCGCCCACGACAGTGTGTTGCAAATCGAAGAGCCCGCTTTGAAACCATTTTTCGTAGATCCAGGCGTCGTTGTTGATGACGGCGCGAAAGGCGTTGAGCTTGGGACCGTTGTCTCCGTCGATGAGCGTTTTTCCCGCATAGACGAGGCCCGAGAGAGTGCCCGTTGCCTTGGAAAAGCGCGCGGAAAAATTGGTGCCGGCGGCGGTAAATTCGTCGTCGTTTTCGTAGAGTGCCACGGGGACAGTGGCGGCGGGCGCGGGCAGGGCTTCGGGCGCGGCGGTGGCAGCTTCGGTCTCGGGCTTGCCGTCGCTCGCGGTAGGAGCGGCGTCGTCGCCGGCATTGTCGTCGCGGGCGGCGGCTTCGCTGTCGGTGGCGGCAGGGTTGGTGGCGGGAGTTTCCGGTGCGGGCGTCGTCGCAGCAGCTGCGTTTTCTGCGTGCGCGGCAACGGTCGCGGCGCCATCATTGTTGTTGTCGCCACAGCCGGTGAACGCGGAGAGTGCAATCGCGACAATCGCGAGCGAGCCGATTTTCAAATTGTCTTTCAACATTTTAAATATTCTCCGATTTTGCGTTTTTTTATTTCGCCACATCTAACAGAGACGGGCGTTTTTCTGCGGGCTTTATCAAAATCTGCTCCGCCATTTGCACGTATCCTGCCTTTGCCCAGAACGTGTCCTTTTTCAATTTAAACTCCACGGTCGCGAAATATTCCGCGTCGGGGCGGAACTTCATTCCGGAAATCGGGAGCCTCACCTGCGTCGCGGTGCGCGCGGGCACGTCGCCGATGTCGAGCGGACCGACTGCGATTCGCTTGCCGTCTTTTGCCAGCGACCACGAGACTTCGTAGTCCGACAAATCTTTGAAGTAGTTTTTGTTGAAAATCTCGAGCGTCCCCGCCGGCGCGCCTTCAACAGCTTTCACGCCGACGTTTTGGTAAACTTTTTTGACCTCGAAATACTGCGGCTTCGGCTTGCGGTCCGAGAGAATGAGGCCGTTCATGACGAACTGACCGTCATTCGGGAAGTCGCCAAACTGCCCGCCGTATGCGATGAATCGCTCGCCCGTTTCGGAATCGTAGTTGTAAATTCCTTGATCGATCCAATCCCAAATTGCGCCGCCCATGATGTAGTTGGACGATTCGATCGCGTCCCAATAATCTTTGAGGTTGCCCATGGCATTGCCCATCGAGTGCGCGTATTCGGAAATGTGGAACGGGTATTTGCGCCCGCCATCGCCGCGCGCCGTGCCCTTGACCCAGCCGACGGACGGATATTGGTTGGAGCCGATGTCAACGATGTCGTTGTTGCGCTCATACTGGATGGGGCGCGAGGTATCAAGCGCCTTGATCGCCTGATATGCGTAGAGGAAATTTTTGCCCGGGCCCGCCTCGTTGCCGAGCGACCAAATCACGACGCAGGGTTGATTTTTATTGCGGTTGACCATCTCCAAGTTGCGCGCGACATGCGCCGCCTTCCATTCCGTCGGGTGCGACAGCGAGGCGTCGCCATAGTAATATTCGTGCGATTCGATGTTCGCCTCGTCTTCGAGATAAATCCCATATTTGTTGCAGAGGTAATACCAATATGGCTGGTTGGGATAATGCGAATTGCGGACGTGGTTTATGTTTGCGCGTTTCAGCAATTTCACGTCTTTCTCAATTTCGGCGCGGGAAATCGCGTGGCCGCGCTCGGGCGAAGTCTCGTGGCGGTTCACGCCTTTGAGCTTGACCGTCTTGCCGTTGATGTAATACCAGCGCCCCGTGTTGCCAAATTCGTCGGTCACGCCGTCTTTTATTTCGACTTGACGGAAGCCGGTCTGAATTGACGTCGTCTCGATCACCTTTCCTGCGGGGTCGAGCAATTCCGCGATGAGCGTGTAGCAATTGGGCACCTCCGCAGACCACAGCGCCGGCGCCGGCAGCGAGAACTCGGCGGGTTTCGCGTCGGCGAGCGCGCCCGTCGCGACTGCGGGAACTCCGGCAGCGGCGGTTTTCACGGGCTCATAGCCCTTTGCGTCGCCGTAGAGCTCGTTCTCGAAAAGCGAGTAGCGGAGCGAATATCCCTCGGCGGAAAAATCGGCGCGGTTGGCGATTTCCGCAGAAATTTTCAACGTGCCCGCGACGTAGTTTTCGTCGAGCTTGGGCAGCGCAAAAATGTCGCGGATAAAAACTTTCGGCGTGGAATAAATCGAGACCGTGCGGAAAATTCCGGGCAGGCGGAACATGTCTTGCGATTCGATGAAAGACGCGTCGGAACTGCGATAGACCTCGACGGCGATCGTCGCAACCTCGCCCGCGCTGACAAATTTTGTGATGTCAAAGCGCGCCGGATCGCGGGAATTTTTCGAGAAGCCGACATATTTTCCGTTCACCCAAACGTAGAAAAACGAATCGACGCCGTCGAAGCTCAGGAAAATTTCCCTGCCGTTCCAATTCTCGGGCACGGCAAAATCGCGGCGATACGAGCCGACTTCGTTGCGGTATTCCGCCGTCGTCCGCCGCGCGTCGCTGGGCTCGCGCATGACGCCTTTTTTCCAGTCATCAACCTCGACCTTGTGCTCGAAAATCACCGGCTGATTGACGTAGATCGGCAAGCCGTATTTGTGGTGGCCGTTGCCGAGTTTCGATATGCCGACGACGTTCCAGTTCGACGGCACGGGAATATTGTCCCATGCGGACACGTCGAAATCCTTTTTGTAAAAGCCTTCGGCGCGAGAATCGGGGTCTTTTGCCCAGCGGAATTTCCAATTGCCGTTCAGCGATTTCCAGTATTCGGAATTGGAATCGGGGAAAATCGCCCGCGCGCTGCGCTTGTCGGCGAACGGGTAAAATTCTGCGCGCGGCTGCTCTTTGTTGAGCGCGAGTTCCTGCGGGCTTTCCCACTCCGTCCCCGCCGGCGCGGGGTCGTTCCCGTAGCGGAAACCTTCGAGTGGCGGTTGGACGGCGAAGCACTGCAGGGCTGCGGCGGCGAGGGCAATTGTCAAGACGCTTTTCTTCATAAATCTTTTCAAATCAAGGCTTAAAGAAACTTTTTCGGCGAAAAAGGCACGTGGAATTTTCCCCATTTTGCCCGCGTTTGCAATATTGCGTTGCGCGCTCAGCAATTTTTTTGCCGCAACAAAGGCACGATTGTGGCGGGAGTTTGGCTTGGTGGTGGCGATTCGGGATGGTGGCGGGATTGGGACGGTGGAGGGAAGCGGCTTGGTGGTGGGATTCGGGTTGGTGGTGGGATTCGGGTTGGTGGTGAGGAGAGGGCTGTGATTATTAGAGCGCATGCAATGCGTAATTCTCCCGCTAAGTTAGCGGGAGGGGACCACGATAGTGGTGAGGGAGTGTGTTGGTTGTGCGTCGCCTGACTTCGCTCCTCACCACCAACCCAACCGCCACCACTAACCTCTCCGAAAAAATCTCACCACAATCTCAATCCCCACCACTAACCCAAGTCTCGCCACAAACTCGTATTTGTTATGGGTTGGTGGTGGCTACCATGCCTCTACAACGAAGGATCTCCGGCGAGATTGCGCCGAAGAGCCCTTGTTGTGCGTAGCGTTGCAACTACTGCGAATTATGCTTTGCGAGAGCGCCGACGGCGGCGTGCGGCAACGATGCCGAGTGCGCCGATCCCTGCCAACAAACCAAACATTGATGGCTCGGGGGCAACTACGACCTCGGTGACCCCGACTTTGAATGTCGCGTAATCGCCGGTGCCTTCGTTTTCGTATGCTTCGTGGACGGACAATTTTAGAGAACCATCGTCGTTAAAACCAACCGCGTATGTTTGGGCGGAAGCCGTGTCTGTGCCGGTGTAATTTCCGCCGGCAGTGGCGATATTTGTGACGAGGCTCGAATACGCGCTGTTAAACGTGCTGCCAACCGACATGCCGTCGGTGCCCGACAGAAATAAGATGTAATATGTGCCGTCGGCATTTATTTGGGCGGCGTCGGCAAAATAGTAAGTTGCGAGGGCTTTGTTTGAAGTCTCGCCGAACGCCTGATGAGCCAGCGTCGAGTAGCTCGACGACAGTGCGAGAATTTCGTCCGAACCGTCTATTACTGCGGCGTGTGACGCAAACGTATTGTTCGATGAGTTCATCAGATATCCGATGCTGTTCAATTCATAGATCCCGCTTAGAGAGGCGTCTAACGCAGACAGTGTCAGGGCGTTTGCTTGGAAATCGGAGCGCGTGTATGCAGAGCCCGGAAAACCTGTGTCGTAATACGAGGGTTCTGCGGCTGCGAATGCAGCGCTTGCGACGGCGATTGCGGCTGTTGTCAATGTTTCTTTTATCATATGAGAGTATGGGATTTTGGGATTTGGTTTTTTCGTTTTTGAAAACCTGCGGAAACCGATCCGCAGGGAAAAAC
>JAJPZB010000117.1 GCA_021204635.1 Opitutia bacterium
GCGGTCCCCTCCCGCTAACTTAGCGGGAGAATCGCGCACTGCGTGCGCTCTAATAATTGCCACCACAAACCCAGTCCTCACCACTAACCCAATCTCACCACCAACCCAACTCCCACCACTAACCCAATTCTCACCACCAACCCGCCACCACAATCGTGAGGGACGTTAGTCCCGAACAAATCCGTGTGACAACAATCGTGGCACTTTGCCGCCACCACCAACCCTGCCTTTCTCCACCAACCCTCGCCACCAACCCCTTTGCGCAAATTTTGTTTGCCCGCGCGGGGCAACAATTGCGACCATCGACCGCAACAAGAAAGCATCTCGCATGAATCTGAAAATTGCCGTTTTGCCCGGGGATTACATCGGCCCCGAAGTGATGGAAGCCACGCTTCCGATTCTCGAAAAAACGCTGAAAAAGCACGGCCACGAAGCCGAATATTCCGTCTGCCCCGTGGGCGGCGCGGGGATTGACGCCTGTGGTGAGCCGCTTCCCGCCGAGACGCTCGCGACATGCCGCGCCTCCGACGCGATTTTGTTCGGCTCCGTCGGCGGTCCGAAATGGGCGAATGTGCCTCGCGACAAACAGCCGGAGCGCGGCGCGCTTTTGCCGCTGCGAAAGACCTTTGAGCTCTTCGCAAACGTGCGGCCCGGGCTGCTTTTGCCTGCGCTGAAAGAGGCTTCTCCGCTCGCCGCGACGCGCATTCCCAACGGCATCGACATGGTCTGCATCCGCGAGCTGACCGGCGGAATATATTTTGGAAAACCAAAGCAAACGACGACGCTCGCAAACGGCGAAGTCGAGGCGGTTGACACGATGCGCTATCGCACGAGCGAGATTCTGCGAATAACCGATGTCGCCATCGCGACGGCGCGGGCGCGCGAGCGCAAGACGATTTGCCTCGTCGATAAATCGAATGTGCTCGAGACCTCGGCGCTGTGGAACAAGGTCGTTTCCGAGCATGTTGCGGCGAACGCGCCCGACGTGAAACTCACGCATTTGCTCGTCGATAACGCCGCGATGCAGCTCGTCGCAAACCCGGGGCAGTTCGACGTTTTGCTTACAGAAAACATGTTCGGCGACATTCTTTCCGACGAAATGGCGATCATCTGCGGCTCGCTCGGAATGCTTTCTTCCGCCTCGATCGGCGCGCAAAAAAATCGCCACGGATTCCCCTTCGGCCTCTACGAGCCTTCCGGCGGCAGCGCGCCCGACATCGCGGGGCAGGACAAGGCAAATCCCTGCGCGCAAATCCTTTCCGCCGCGCTCATGCTTCGCCACAGCTTCGGCTTGAACGCCGAGGCGGCGGAAATCGAGGCCGCTGTCCGCGCCACGATCGACGCGGGAACGCGCACTGCGGACGTCGCGTTTGGCGGAAATGCGGTCGGCACGCGCGAAATGGCTGCCGCCGTGCTGAAAAACATCTGAGTTCGGGCTCGGGCTTTTCCAAAAATTTCAACGGATTTTTCGCGTGGCAAAGCTAATGGTGGTGGGGACGATAAGCCTCCTGTTTCTCCTGCTCGGAATAATTTTTGTCGTCGCCCGAATTTTTAACTTGAAATCGGGGGAAAAAATCTTCTCGGGCACGCTCGCACCATGGGCGCCGGAGACGCCGCATGTCGCGCTTTTCTGCCTGCTTTTGCTCCTGTGGATGATCTTGTTTCCCACGATTGGCACGTCGATTACGCGCGCGCTTTTCGCCGAAACTCCGCTCGCCGACAACCCGATTTGCATCAGCGCATTTTCGGGCGCGTTCTCGGTTGCGATGTTTGTGCTCGCGAAAAAATTCCTGCCACAATCGCTGCCTGAGAGATTCAACATGCCCACGCAGCGGCGCCTGATCTCGTGGTTTGTGCTGGGAATCGGGGAAAATTTGTGGTCGTTTTTCGGCTTTGTGATGCTCGCGCTCACGCTTTCTTTGCAGCTTTCTGCGCTGATTCCGCGCCTCATTCCGGCGCTCGAAGAAACCTGGGAAAAAAATCAGCTCATCGTCGATACCTTGGGCAACATGGAGGACAAGCGCCTGATTTTCTTCGCCGTGCCCACGCTGGTAATTCTGACGCCGATCTGCGAAGAAATCATTTTCCGCGCGGGAATTTACAGAATTTTGAAGGCGCGAGTTGGCGCCATTGCGGGCGGCATAATCACCGCGATTTTCTTCGCCGCGCTGCACGACACCGCCGCCGGATTTTTCCCGCTCGCAATCCTGAGCTGCATCCTGAGCTTCGCCTACGAGCGCTCGGGGAAAATCGCCGTGCCGATTATTTTGCACGGAATTTTTAACGCGTTTTCAATCGCTCAAATCCTGCTGCTGCAAGACGTGCAACTGCCGGACATGAATTTTTGACGCGCAACAAAGGCGAAAATGCTCGAAGGCCCCTTCAACCTGTCGCAAACCCGCGAATTATTGGACGCGATTTCGCACTCGCCCAAAAAGTGGCTCGGGCAAAATTTTCTTGTTGACGGCAACATAGTCCGCAAATCGCTCGCGCTCGCGGAGATTGCCACCGGCGACATTGTTGTGGAAATCGGGCCCGGGCTCGGCACGCTCACGACGAGCCTGTTGCAAGCAGGCGCGCGGGTTTTTGCCGTGGAGCGTGACCACGCACTCGCCGAGCACCTGCGGCAAAAAGTCGCGCCCGACTACGTGTCAAGCTTCAATTTGCTCGAAGCCGACGCCATGGATTTTCCGCTCGGCACGCTGCCACAAAGCGACGCCGCGACAATGCCGTTCAAGATTGTCGCGAACTTGCCCTACGCGATATCGACGCCGTGGATGGACGCGGTTTTGGAGTGCGACAATTTGCCGCGCACAATCGTGCTCATGCTGCAAAAAGAAGCCGCCGACAGGTTTTCCGCCGAGGCGGGAATGAAAAATTTCGGGGCGCTCTCAATCTTTCTCGAAGCCGCATACGACCGCGCGCCGGGCCACAAAGTCCCCGCGCAATGCTTTTTCCCGCAGCCAAAAATCGATTCCTGCCTGCTGAATTTGCGCTTGAAAAAAAATCCGCGACAATTCGCCGCGACAACAAAGAAAGTCGTGCGCGAGATTTTTATTTATCGCAGGAAACAAGTTTCATCCGCGCTGAAAAAAATCGGAACCACCGTGCCAGAGAGCGTCGTCGCAGAATGGTTCGCATTGTTGCCGCAGTTTGGTTGTGAGCCGTGCAGCAGACCTGAGAGCATTCCCGTGCCCGCATGGCTCGCACTCGATTCATTGTTGTCGCAAGCCTGAGCCGGGTTAGTGGCGGGGATTTGGGTTGGTGGTGGAATTTGGGTTAGTGGCGAGATTTTTTTCAGAGGGGTTGGTGGTGAGATTTGGGTTGGTGGTGGGAATCAAAGTCAGGCGACGTTCAACGAACACACTCCCTCACCGCTATCGCGGTCCCCTCCCGCTAACTTAGCGGGAGAATTACGTGTGGGTTCCGGTATCGCAGGTGGGAAGCTTGCCGCCGCAACAGAGCCAAGTCTCGGGATTTGGGTTGGTGGTGAGATTTTTTTCGGAGGGGTTAGTGGCGGGGATTTGGGTTGGTGGTGGCGAAAAAATTTTGCGGGCTTGCGCGGGGCGCGATTAGCATTGCCGCAATTTTTTATTTGCAATGAACAATCCGTTTCAAACGCTTCGCGAGTTAGACAGCCCGGCGTCGGGCAAAAAAGGCTTTTATTACAGCATTCCAGCCCTTGAAACTGCGGGGCTCGGGCGAGTTTCGAGAATGCCCGTGTGCCTGCGCATAGTGCTCGAATCCGTTTTGCGAAATTGCGACGGCACGCTCGTCAGCGAAGGCGATGTCCGCGCGCTCGCCGCGTGGAATGCCGCAAAGCCGGCGGACACCGAGATTCCGTTCACCGTCGCGCGCGTGGTCTTGCAGGATTTGACGGGCGTCCCGCTCCTCGTCGATCTCGCGGCAATGCGCGACGCCGTGGCGAAACTTGGGCGCGACCCTGCGTTGATCGAGCCGCTCGTGCCGATGGACATGGTCGTCGATCACTCCGTGCAAGTCGATTTTGCAGGGACGCCGGACGCTTTTCGCAAAAATGTCGAGAAAGATTTTTCGCGCAACACAGAGCGCTACGAGCTTTTGAAATGGGGGCAGGGTGCGTTCAAGACTTTTTCCGTCGTGCCGCCCGCAGTCGGCATTTGCCATCAGGTGAATCTCGAATATCTCGCGCGCGTGGTCTTTGAAAAAGACACTCCGGCGGGCACGATTTTTTACCCCGATTCCGTCGTCGGCACCGATTCTCACACGACGATGATAAACGGAATCGGCGTCGTGGGCTGGGGCGTTGGCGGAATCGAGGCAGAGGCGGGAATGCTCGGTCAGCCGGTTTGTTTTCAGACGCCGGAGGTTGTCGGCGTGCACCTGACGGGGACTTTGCCCGCCGGCGTTTTCGCCACAGACCTCGCGCTACGCGTCACGGAGATTTTGCGCGCGGCGAAGGTCGTGGGGAAGTTCGTCGAATTTTTCGGCGAAGGCGCGGCATCGTTGTCGCTCGCAGACCGTGCGACCGTCGCGAACATGGCGCCCGAATACGGCGCGACAATGGGCTTTTTCCCCGTGGACGAAAAAACGCTTGACTATTTGCGGCTGACCGGTCGCGACGACAAACGCGTCGCACTCGTCCGCGACTACATGCAGGCGCAGGGAATTTTCGGAATGCCGCGCGCGGGCGACATCGATTACACGAAGGTTATCGAGCTCGATCTCGCCACAATCGTGCCCTCTGTCGCAGGTCCCAAGCGCCCGCAAGACAGAATCGTGCTCGGCGACGTGAAAAGCGCCTTCGACAAATTTCGCGACACCACCAAAGGCGCCGCGACAACGGCGGGTGGGCTGCGCGACGGCAGCATTCTCATCGCCGCGATAACGAGCTGCACAAACACGTCGAACCCGAGCGTGCTCGTTGCCGCCGGCTTGCTCGCGAAACGCGCAGTCGAGAAAGGGCTTCGCGTGCCTGCGCACGTGAAAACTTCGTTCGCGCCGGGCTCGCGCGTCGTCACCGATTATTTGAATGCCGCCGGCCTGAGCCGATATCTCGACGCGCTCGGCTTCAATCTCGTCGGCTACGGCTGCACGACTTGCATCGGCAATTCCGGCTCGCTCGCGCCGGAAATCGAAGACGCCGTGCGCAGCGGCAAGCTCGTCACCGCGAGCGTGCTTTCGGGCAACAGGAATTTCGAGGCGCGGATTCACCCGTTGGTCAAGGCAAATTTCTTGGCGTCGCCGCCGCTCGTCGTCGCATTCGCGCTCGCGGGGCGCATTGACATCGATTTGGGGAAAGAGCCTCTCGGCGTCGGCGCAAGCGGCGAGCCCGTTTTTCTCAAAGACATTTTCCCGACGCGCGACGAAATCGACGCCGTTGTCGCGGCGAGCATAAAGCCCGAAATGTTTGCAAAGCGCTACGCCTCGTTTGACGACGCGACGAAGGAATGGAGCGGCGTTGTCGCGAGCACGGGCGCGCAGTTTGGCTGGCGCGAAGATTCCACATACGTGCGCCGCCCACCGTATTTCGACGACTTCGGAAAGGCGTTGCCCGCGCCGGCAAAACTCTCCGGAATGCGTGCACTCGCAATCCTCGGAGATTCGGTCACGACAGACCACATCTCGCCCGCAGGCGCATTCGCACCGGAAACTCCCGCCGGAAAATATTTGCTTGACCGCGGAATCCCGCGCGAAAAATTCAACACATATGGCTCGCGCCGAGGGAACGACCAAATCATGGTGCGCGGAACATTCGCGAACGTCAGAATCAAGAACAAAATGGCGGACGGCAAAGAAGGCGGTTTCACCAAGTTGCAGCCCGCGACAACGATGACGACGGTTTTCGACGCGAGCGAGGCATACAAAAAATCGGGCACGCCGCTCGTCGTTTTCGCAGGCGCAGACTACGGAATGGGCTCGTCGCGAGACTGGGCGGCAAAGGGCACGGCGCTACTCGGTGTGCGAGCTGTCGTCGCGAAAAGCTTCGAGCGCATCCACCGTTCAAATCTCATCGGCATGGGTGTGTTGCCGCTCGAATTTGCAAATGGCGAGGACGCGGATTCGCTCGGCATCGACGGCTCAGAAATTTTCGAGATCAAGGGCTTGGAAAATCCCGTGAAGCCAAAGCAGGCGGCGACGCTTGTAATCCGCCACAACAATGGCTCCACCACCGAGGCAAAACTCGTTTGCCGCATAGACACGCTCGCCGAAGCAGGGTATTACGCGAACGGCGGTATCTTGCAGTACGTCCTGCGGAAAATCTTGGCTTGATTGTGGTGGGTTGGTGGATGGGGAGTTTGTGGTGAGGTTTTTTCGGAGGGGTTGGTGGTGAGGGTTGGGTTGGTGGCGGGGAGCAGAGTTAGGCGCCGCACAACGAACACACTCCCTCACCACTATCG
>JAJPZB010000039.1 GCA_021204635.1 Opitutia bacterium
ACCACTAACGTGGTCCCCTCCCGCTAACTTAGCGGGAGAATTACGTTGGTGATTCGGCATCGCAGGTGGGTAGTTTGCCGTCGCCACCAACCCCAACTCTCACCACCATCCCAAGCCTCACCACCAACCAATCCCACCACAAACCCACAACCGTGAGGGACGTTAGTCCCGAACAAATCCGTGTGACAACAATCGTGGCAGGTTAGTGGTGGCGACGGCTTTGTTGCCACCATCCCAAATCCTCGCCACCGACCCGACAAAAATGGGCTTGCGGGAAAGTCGCGCAAATGCGAGATTTTCAGAAACTTTGCGACGAGCCGTCGAAGCTCTGATATTCCTTTTTTATTCGGCTCCCCGTCGTTTCCTCCAAGCGGAAAAATTCCGGAGGCGTTCCCAAAAAATCTGTGCGATATTGCGCACGTGGCGAGCGGCTTTCCGAGTTCCGAAAAACAAAACGCAAAACCTATGAGCGACCAATTCACTCAGAACAATTTACCGTTCAACCGCGCCACAGCGCCTGCCGCCACCAACGCCGCAGCCGTTCCCGCAACAGAGCCGAAGCCGCAGCAGGAAGTGGTGGAAGGCGTCCTCGTCGTCGATGCGAAAAACGTCGGCACGCTCCGTTCGCCGAAGCGCCGCGGCAAGTCGTTTCCGACGGACCCGATTGTGGGCAAAGAAATCATCAAGCGCTTCCGGCTGCGAACCGGCAATTGGCTTGTGGGCAAAGTCTTTCCGCGCAACGCGGGCTTCAACGCGCCTGCCAAGATTTCGTTTGTCGATTCGGTCGATGGCGTGAACCCCAATTCGCGCCGGCACTACCCGCAATTCCAGCAATTGACGAGCATTGCGCCCGACAAGCAATTGCGCATGGAGACGCGCGACGAGCGGCTGACGAACCGCGTCGTAGATCTTTTTTGCCCAATCGGAAAGGGTCAGCGCGGGCTGATTGTGGCGCCGCCGCGCACCGGCAAAACCACGCTTTTGAAGGACATCGCGGCGGGCGTCATCGAGAATCATCCCGAGGTGAAGGTTATGGTTTTGCTCGTAGATGAGCGGCCGGAGGAGGTCACGGATTTTGCGCGCGATTTGCCGAGTGCGGAGCTCTACGCGTCGTCCAACGACGAGAGCCCGAAGACGCACATTGCGATTGCGGAAATCTGCATAGAGCGCGCGCGGCGGCTCGTGGAAGTCGGGCGCGACGTGTTGTTGCTCATCGATTCGATAACCCGCCTGACGCGCGCGTACAACAATACTCGCGGCGGTGGCAACACGATGACGGGCGGCTTGGGCTCGAAGGCGATGGAAAAGCCGCGCCAGATTTTTTCCTCGGCGCGCAACACGGAAGAGGCGGGGAGCCTGACAATTGTCGCGTCGGCGTTGGTGCAGACGGGCTCGCGCATGGACGATATTATTTTTGAAGAGTTTAAGGGCACGGGGAACATGGAAATGGTGCTTGACCGCAAACTCGCGGAGTTGCGCGTGTTTCCGGCGATAAATCTCGCAGCTTCGGGGACGCGCAAGGAGGAGCTGATTTTGGCTCCGGACGCGCTCGCGGCGGCGTCGTTTTTGCGCCGCGCGGTCATCTCGGGCAAGGTCGAAGATGTGGCGGAAGCAATGCTCGAGCGCTTGAAGAAAACGAAGAGCAATGCGGAATTTATTCGACTAATTCGAGTTGGATAGCAAGAATTGACAAACCTTCTCTTCAAGAAATTTGTAAAAGGAAAAAATGCATAATTTTGCAGAGCAATGCATGGACATGGCTCGTTCGATTTTGAGCCATAATCTCGAAGCCATTCACGAAGACGGGAGTATTGAGCCCGTTCCCGGGGAAAATCCCCGTTCAGACGAGACCGGACACGCCATTCTCGCTCTCGGCGAATTTTACAGGGCCACGCACGAAACCACTCTCGGGAAATTTAATCTCCCGAAAATTGTCGCCGCCTGCCTCACTGCGCAAATGGCGCAGGAATCGGAAAACGGCCTCGCCCACGCCGCACTCGGGCTGCTCTCTTTCGGTCCTTCAAAAGAGCGCAATGCGCCTTGGAACGCGCTCTCCGTCGAAACTCGCGAAAAATTTGACAAGCGCCTCCTCGTCCGCAACGACTACAATGACCACCGCCAGGCGTTCAACATCGGCAAGGCGGTGACGCGCTTTTCCCTCGGGCTTTCAAAAAAAGACGAGACGACGAAACTCATCGATCGCTTCGTCGAGCGGATTGCCGCCAATTCCTCCGGCGGATTTTGCGACGATTCGCCGAAGGATCTCGCGACGGGGAAAATCGGCGGCTGCTTCGACGTTTTCGGCATTCTCCAATACGTTTTCATCCGCCAATCGCTGCAATTGCACTCCAACGTCCACGTGCGCGAGCGCAAATTGCCGACGCTGCGAACCTATGCGGAGAAATATTTGAAGCTCATTCCCGACGTCGTGCGCAGCGACGGGCTCGGATGGTGCGTCGGCGCGGGAACCGGCGCGTATGGGCAAATGCACCTCATCAGCCTGATTTTGCAATCGATGCGCGACGGCTGGATTTCAGCCGACAAAATGCCGCTCTACAAAGACATTTTGCGCAAGCTCTTCCTCTTTTTCTTCGTCACATATCTCGATCAGGAGCAGGGCTTTCTCGTCATTCGCGACAACGAGCGTAGCGCAGACGAAATGCACACTTCGCGCATCGCGAATTTCGACGCCGCGCGCTACCTCTGCCAATGGTCGCGCCTCGCAAAGATTGTCGGCGGCTCGCTCGACGGCACTCCCGCGCAGGCGACGCGCGCCACTTGCAAGACAATTTTGCTGGACAAATCCGCGCGCAAAGAGCAGGCGCTCATAATCTACGACAATCCCGCGAACTCGCTCCACGTGCAGATTCCGATTATCTCCGGCGGTGCGCGCGGCGATTCCGATTCGCTCGCGTTCCCGCACATGCCGGGCATTTTCGACGCGCCCGTCGGCAAATACGTCCCCGCGTTCATTCCCGAGTGGACGATCGGCGATAATGTTTTCACGCCGTCGTTCTATGCGAAAAGCCTCACGACGCGCATCGGGCTGCGCAACGCGTTCAACGTTTCATACGAGCAGCCGGATTTGATAACGAAGGACGAGAAAATCGTGCCCGGCGTCGGCACAGTGCGCGTCGAGTGGGAATTTCTCGGCGGCAAAATCACGGCGAAGTACACGTTGCGCGTGAAGCTGCCGGTGGTTTTGAAGGGAATGCGCCTCGTCATGCCGATCGCCGCGTGCCACAGCCGCTACCATCTCGGTTCGTCGCCGCGCCTCGGCGAAAACAGCTTTGGCTGCACGATCGGGAAAGACGATTTTCAGGGCGAATGGCTCAACTACGAAGACGTTTCGCAGGACGCGACGCAGTGCACGCGCTATGGGAAGGTTTATTACTACCAGACTTTCACGCGCGTGCATCCGCAAAATCTGCGCCCCGGGCAGCAATATCACTTCGAGATTTCTTTCGAGCCCGACATTGTGCCGATCGAATCCTGAGCTTCGCAATCTGCGCGCAATTCGCTCAAATTTGAGCGCGAGAAACTTCCACGGATTTTGTAAATCCGTGGTTTTCTTTTTCGCCCAAACATCTTACCCTTTTCGCCAAAAAATATGGAAGCTGTCATCGAACACATTTCGGCTCTGCACGTGATACCGTTTGCGACCGTCAACGACGCCACAAAGGCAATCCCGCTCGCACAGGCGCTCAAAGCCGGCGGCTGCGACGTCGTTTCAATTTCGTTCCGTTCCAAGTGCCCGGCAGACGCCATTCAGGCAATCTCCACGGAAATGCCCGAAATCTTCGTCGGGGCGGGCTCTGTTTTGAGCGTGGAAGACGTCAGCGCGGCGCACGTCGCCGGAGCGCGTTTTGCGATGGCGCCGGGCTTCGACCCGCTCGTCGTCGATGCCGCAGCCGCGGCGGTGCTCCCGTTCATTCCCGGGATTTTGACGCCGGCAAACCTTTCGCGCGGCCTCGTTCGCGGCTGCCGCGTCCAGGCGTTTTTCCCTGCTGCGCCGCTCGGCGTGGCATTTTTGGATTCCGTGCTCTCGGCGTTTCGCCACACGGGGATAAAAATCGTCGCAACCGGCGGAATCAATTCCGACACGATCATGGACTGGCTTTCGATCCCCGACGTCGTCGCGTGCGGCGTGTCGTGGATTTGCCCCGAAGAACTCATCGAATCCGAAAATTGGGCGGAAATCACGCGCCGGACGATTGAGACGCTCGACAAGGTTCACGCAGCTTGCGCATTCCCGCGCCACGTCGATCCCGGCATGGGAGGCATGCCCGCGCTTTGAAAATTTCGCAAACGCAATGCTCACGCAACCCGACGACCTGAAAAATCTCTCCCTCGGTGCGACAAAGAACAAGCCGTCGCGCAAGTTGGAGACTTTTCCCAACCACAATGCTGGTCGCCCGTATGTCGTCGAACTGCGGACGGAAGAGTTTACCTGCCTTTGCCCCGCGACGGGGCAGCCGGACTTCGCCACAATAACGATTCGCTACATTCCCGCCGAAAAAATCGTGGAATCCAAATCGCTCAAACTCTATCTGTGGTCGTTCCGCAACGAAGGCACTTTCCACGAGCACGTCACGAACACGATTCTCGACGACCTCGTCGCGGCGCTCTCGCCGGTGTGGTGTGAAGTTGTGGGGGAGTTCGGCGTTCGTGGCGGGATTTCGATAAAAGTCACGGCGTCGCACGGCACCAAGACGCTTTGAGGCTTCGCGCAGATTTTCGGCAGGCAAAGGCGCGACAACAAACGGGGCAGGCGCGGAGGGAGGAAAAGTGGCACTCGTTTTCATCAGTTCGGAAGATTCCCCGCCGCCGGCGCCGGGGGAAGGGCGGATCTCCCAATTTTGCGACTTTTTGAAAAACGAGCGGCGACTGTCGCCATACACGGTGCGCAACTATCGCGAGGCACTTACGGACTTTTCCTCGTGGGCAAAAAAATCCTTCGGCTTTTCCGGAGATTTTTCAAAAATCACGCGCCGCAACATCCGCGATTTCGTCATCGAAAGGCAGAACAAAAACGACACGGGGATGCGCCGGCAGGCGGGCTCGTTGTCGCGGCGCACAATCCACAACCACATTTCCGCGCTCCGCTCGTTCTATAAATTTTTGCGGCTGCGCAAAATCGTGGTCTCTTCGCCACTGACCGGAATTGCGCTGCCGAGACTGCCAAAGTCGCTCCCAAAATTTTTGACCGAGGCGCAGGCGCTCGAACTCCTGAAAATGCCGCAACTCGCGCGCGACGAAAAAATCTTCCCCGAAAGCGAGTGCATTCGCGACACCGCAATTCTCGAAACGCTCTACGGCGCGGGGCTGCGAATCAGCGAACTCTGCACGCTGACCCTCGCGCGCGTCGATTTCGCCACGGGAATGCTCCGCGTCCTCGGCAAGGGCAACAAAGAGCGAATAGTCCCCGCAGGGACGCAGGCAATGCTCGCACTGCGGCGGCAACGCGACGAAATTCGCGCAACCCGAGCCGACGATTTTTTGTTCCCCGGACGCTCGCGCCACGAGCATCTCGCGCCACGAGTAATTCAGTTGCGACTGAAAAAGTATCTCGCCCTCGCAAAACTCCCGACTGATATCACGCCCCACAAACTGCGCCACTCTTGCGCAACTCATATGCTCGACCACGATGCAGACCTGCGCTTGGTGCAGGAGCAATTGGGTCACGCGAACCTTTCGACAACGCAGATCTACACGCACGTCACCCTCGCGCGCTTGAAAGCCGCATACCGCAAAGCCCACCCGCGAGCATAGCGCGGGTTGGTGGTGGAGGGTTTGTGGTGGGAATTGGGTGGTGGCGAGATATGGGTTGGTGGTGGCGGCTGGGTTGGTGGTGAGACTTGGCTCTGTTGCGGCGGCAAGTTGCCCACCTGCGATGCGGGATCACACACGTAATTCTCCCGCTAAGTTAGCGGGAGGGGACCACGATAGTGGTGAGGGAGTGTGCGCGTTGAATGTCGCCTGACTCCGCTCCCCACCACCAACCCAAACCTTACCACCAACCCCTCCGGAAAAAGCTTCACCACAAACTCCTCCCGCAGCACTTGCCGCCACCACCAACCCGGCTTCCCACCTGCGATGCAAGAGCACCAACGTAATTCTCCCGCTAAGTTAGCGGGAGGGGACCGCGTTAGCGGTGAGGGAGTGTGTTCGTTGAACGTCGCCTGACTTTGTTTCCCACCACCAACCCAATTCCCACCACCAACCCTCCGAAAAAACTCTCACCACAAACTCCCCTCGCGGCACTTGCCGCCACCACCAACCCGGCTACCCACCTGCGATGCGGGATCACACACGTAATTCTCCCGCTAAGTTAGCGGGAGGGGACCAC